>CAJUTR010000007.1 GCA_910589665.1 uncultured Eubacterium sp.
TCGATGAATATACGCTTTTCTTTGTGCCACAAAAAGTCGGAATTTCCTATAAAGCTAAAAAAGACTGCACGCTATTTTTCATCATAGTGCGCAGCCTTTCCCATCAATTATTCTTATACACGATCTTCCCACTCCATTTTGTGTAAATGTCAATATCATAATCCACTGTCCGAAACTGGATGTAATATATTTTTCCCTTCTTCAATTTTATTCAACACGATATCCCCATCCAGTTCCACGCTGAACCCACTCTTCGGCTTTTTCATACCCTCTTGTCAATGACTGTGCGCCAAGATTCACCCGCAACACCGTTTTTATCTGATTTCTTTATAAACTGGTACTTCATCCAGCAGGGTGTCAGCTTTAAATCGCACAAATCCCCATAAGTTCGTCCATCTCCATGTATCATTTAACCAATAAAATTGGATCCTGCCTTTTGTTTTTACACTGACAGGCTGGTCTTTTCAAAGAAACAGTCACTTTTCGGCAGAGTTCCAAGAAGCTTTTTATCCTTTGTATTGCCAGGGACGCTCCGTCACCGCCCCGCTTCCAGTGATCGTCAGAACTCCACCGTCCAGTTCCCATGTCGCGGAAGAACCGCAGGAGCCGCCTCCCGTTTATTTCCCGCATATTTCATAAGACTTAGCAAGTATCCATCCAGACATGCCATACGAGGAATTTATTCTGATATACGTATACTTATTTTCCGCCAAAAAGTCCGTTAATTCTTCCTCTGTCTGATCATTGATCGGCCAGCAGTAACCTTTCTTTTTTATCAATTCCTCCCTATGATCTTTATCCAAACGACATCTTCCTCTGCAAAATATAATGGTAAATCCACGCCTCAACCAAAACCACCAAAACTTCCCCGCACACGAACATCACCCGTCAGTCTACCTCAAACAACTCCAGTAAAGCAAACTCCCTGCCAAACGCGATCAGATACAGCCACAGATGTAACAGCGGATTTGTCATGACATTGCAGGCAATACTATATTTCGCAAACCGAAATTCCCGGAAAACCACCCCCTGCCACAGCACCCTCGACCAGACAGGTCACCAGTAAATGAAATGAATCCCTCCCAACATTCCTGCGTAGACATGCGGATGCTTCTGCACGAACAAACCGATCATCGACTGCGGCATAAAAGCCAGCACATCATATGTAAGAGCCGCCAGTCCCCAAAAACTGGTGTACAGAAAACAGCTGATACAGGTAATAAACACACACAACCTCAACCGCGAAGTGAATATAGCAGTAAACCAAACCTAATTACATTGCTGTATTACTATTCATACCACTCAACCCATTCACCTTCATTTGACATTTACCATCAAGATAAATGCTCCTGCGGATTCTCATCCTCAAATTCAAACACGCATCTGTCGTATGCGTTGATCACATTTGTATCCCCATATTTATCATATCTTTTATGCCTTCTTCCATATGACATATGTACATGTCCGTGCAGAAAAAACTTCGGGCGGTATTTCTCCATCAGCGTCCGAAACACCCGGAACCCCTGATGCGGCAGATCCCGCCCGTCGTTGAGTTCAAACGCGGGCGCGTGCGTCACGAGGATGTCAATCCCCCGCCGTCGGAACAGCTGGAACCGCAGCCGGGAAAAACGCCGGCGCATCTGCCGCTCCGTGTACTGATGTGTCCCCGGCTTATAGCGCATCGATCCGCCCAGTCCCAAAATGCGCACGCCGTTATGAACATAGATCTGGTCCTCGATACAGACGCAGCCATCCGGCGGAATTTGTTCGTATTTCTCATCGTGGTTGCCGTGCACGTACAGCACGGGCGCCGCCGTAAACGTAGCCAAAAAGGAGAGGTAGCGCGGATCTAAGTCGCCGCAGGAAATGATGAGGTCGATCCCTTCCAATTTACTCTTTTCAAAATAATCCCACAAGTATTCGGACTCCTTATCCGCAATCGCCAAAATTTTCATATGCGCATCAACCTTCCTTTTTCTTTATGCCCTGCTGCTGGATGACGGGTTCCGCCTGTTCCTTCAATTCTTCCTTTTCAGGAATCGTGCCGATCACGTTTTCGGCCAGCCAGTCCATCGTCATGATCTCCTCCGGCAGAAGGCTCCGGTTCGGATCGTCCTGGACAATATCGGTCTGAGAAAGTAAGATACCGGAAAATGGATTGAATTCCTCGGACATGATCGTAGCCCGCAGCAGTTCGACCAGACGTTTCGTCCCGATGGGAAGGTACTGGGAACAGACGACGTCGATCACGCCCGCCGACATGCCCCACCAGTAGTTGATCGCTTTCATATCCGATGAATCGTCATCGTATTTCCATGTTCCGTTCATGATCGTACGGATCAACTGCTCGTAAAATTTTCCCCAGTGCCAGAGCGGCATCGCGAGGTTGCGCAGATGGCCGTCATCCTCCATCCGGTAAATGCCAAAAAACCGGGATGCCTCCTCCGGGATCATCATGTCTCTGCCCGAAATGCAGGAAGGCCGTGTCTCCCTTATTTTTTCATCGAGATCGACTTCCTTCATCGTCGACCACTCCAAATAGACCTCTGCACGAGGGTTCACGAGCTGCGCTCCCAGCGCAAACGCGTTTATGTTGGCGATCGAGCCGTAGATCGGGTAATCCGCAATGTAGGTGAGCCGGTCATTTTCTGCCATCGCGCCGGCGATCGCCCCCATCAGGAACTTGGCCTCGTGCATCCTCGAATAGTACGTGCGGATATAGCGGTGCGACGTGTTGAGCGAACAGTTCAGGATGCGCACATCCGGATTCGCGATCGCCGCTTTCACGCTTGCCTGCGCCAAAGACGGCGTCGTCGTAAAGATGAGATTGCATCCGTTCGCCACGGCATCATCCAAAAAAGAATCCACATTTTCCGACGTCGTATTATCATAGCAGACCGTATTCACCTCGTCAGGAAATGTCTCTTCCAAATGGAACCGCCCCAGTTCGTGCGCATAGGTCCATGCAGATGTCCCCGGTGTCTTCTCATAGAGAAAAGCGATCTTTAGTTTTGATGTGCCGGAAGAAAACAGGAAATTTAAAAGCGGGCGCTTCTCCTGGTTCGGCTGCATTTTCAAACTGATATCCTGTTCCTCCTGCAGCAGCTCAAATTCCTCCCAGCAATTCGTGATCAATTCTTTTCGCTCATTCGTCGTCTTCTCGTCAATGTCGTCGTACCCATAAAGCGTAATGAAAGACAAAAAAGCATCGCCTGGCGTAATGTTCAGCTTCCCGCCTCCCTGCGCCTGGTACTCGGACTTAAAACGTGTATAGACCGAACTGAATTTCAGCAGGTCTTCCTCGGTCCACTCTTCGCCCGGCTCTTTTCCTACTGCTTCCTGTAATTTTGCGAAACTACCAATCTGAGAAAACCAAATGTAATTGATCGGCGCGGCCTTATAAAAATCCAAAAATTCATAGTAGATCTTGTTCTCCTTTTTCTCGGTCTGTTTCGGCACGATGCGGGTCACCTCGCCCGGGATCGAAACCGCACCGAAATATTTCATCACACTGACCCGCTTATTTCCTTCCGCCACATAGAATCGGTTCATGTATTCATAAGCCTTGATCGGATCGTGGATGCCCTCCTCAACATGGCTTTTGCTCAAACTCATCCATTTGTAGGCAAATTCGGAACCCTCTGGCAGGATCGGCATAAAATTCCCGGCAAACGAATTGCTCCTGCCAACGCTTTTTGTTCCTACGATCTGCTCGATCGGAATCTGCACCAGACCGAGTGACTCCTCGGAATAAGCCCCTTTTTTCGGAATGATATCATCGAGCACGAGCAGGGTCGGTTTCACGCCCCGGTGCATCCGCGCCTGATAATCCCTTTTTCCTAACTTAAACGCCTTGTTGTAATCTTCACCTTCCATAAATTCTCCTCATTTCTATTGCTTCGAATTACTTCCCGTTGACATAAAGCATATACTTATCAGGGAACATTCGGCTTTGCACATCGATTACGATGAACTTCATACATCAAAAGCGCGGCGGAAACTGCCGCATTTAAAGATTCCAGTTCTCCCTCCATCGGAATGCGGATCTTCTCGTTTGCCAATGCCAGCGTTTCCTGGCAGAGGCCATTTGCCTCATTTCCGATCACTATTCCCGTCTTCCACTCATAACAACACGCCGTATAGTCCTGTCCGGCATCGGGCGCCCCGGCATACACCGAAAAACCCCCGCCACGCAGCCGCCGCACCTCTTCTGTCATATCATCCACCTGATAAAAAGGCTGTCGGAACAGCGCACCCATCGTCGCGCGCACGACTTTCGGATTAAACAGATCCACGCATCCTCCGGAGAGTACGACAGCAGACATGCCAGCACCCTCTGCCGTCCGGAAGATCGTCCCCAGATTGCCTGGATCCCGTATATCCTCGAGGCAGATCAGCGCCGCCTGCCTTTGTTCTACAATTGTCTCCCTGTCATAGGACGGCATTTCCACGACCGCCATGACCCCCTGCGGCGTAGTGGTGTCTGACAATTCGCGGAAAATGGATGGCGCGACAAACATCACCGGAATTTCACGAGAAATGCGAGACAGTTTTTCATCCCATTCCTCCCTCACTTCTTCCGAAACATATATCGTCTGTACCCGCCCATTTTGCAACGCTTCTTGCGTCATCTTAAAACCCTCCACGAGGAATACCTGCTCCTGACGGCGGAATTTCGCTTGTTTCTTTAATTTCTGTATTCTCTTGATCTGTGTATTTGACCTGCTCTCGATCATATCTCCTCCTCCGATCGGCATGCTTCTATTTTCTACCTGCTTTCTCCCGCCTGCAGTTTCTCCATCTCTTCCCTGATCCGTTCATTGACCCTCTCGACTTCTTCGCGGAACGCGCCTGCGGGCAGCCTGGACGCGCCGTGTCCCAAAATGATCATCTGCTCCAGCGCATCGGAAGTGGCCACCCTGACACGGTGTTTTTTTGCTATTTTTTTCGTCGTCTTCTCGATGTACATATCTGCCGTTTCCGCTTCTTTCGTATAGACGACGCTGATACCCCGGTACGTTTCTATACTGCCAGGGTTCCCTTTTACCTTATAGGCATCAAATACCAATATGAGATTGTGCCCCGTAAATCCCTGGAAATTGCACATCATGTCCATCAGGCGCATGCGTGCCGCGTCCAGGCTCGCCTGTCTAGAGAGCTCATTTAGATCCTCCCATGCAAAAATAATATTATACCCATCCACGAGCAGATATTCCTCTACCGGCCCGTTCCTCTTTCCCGACAAAACACTTCTCGCGTGTACTTGTCCACGCGGTGAATCCGTTCTTTCATTCACGCCTTCCTCGGTACGCGGTTCCTCTGCCGCGCGGATTGTCTGTTTCTCCGGCTGTGAGGCCCGCTGCCTGACCGGGCCGAATGTGCGCTCAAAGATTGCCTGCAGTTCTTTCTCCTCTGCGAAAAAATCTTTCGAACGCATGCGTTCACGGGTACCTGTTCCGCCACCGTCATCCCGTTCTTCCCTGTCGTCCTGCCGCGAAAACACCCCCTGCTTACGGATACTATCGACGTGCATATGTTTAATGACCTCATTCCACTTCACGACAACACCGGATCCGTGGGAACAAAATACCGAATCCGCGGTGTTTTCCACGTCTGCCTCGCAGTCATATCCGATGTCAGCAATGACCTCTTCCGCATTGTGGCAGGGCGCGTATCCGCCCGGCGTACAAAAAATTCGTCCTCTCCCTTTCGTATAGGACGCCACTTCGACCGGATATTCTTTCATCTCCGCCACCGGACACCGCCCGGTCAGAACCGCAGAACCGTCCTGTTCCGGCTGGCTCTCGAACTCCCCGTACATCCGCTTGACATCGGCCATCACACGCCCGATCATCTCCGGCGGCACTTCTATTCTAAAGTTGTAGAATGGCTCGAGCAGTACGCTTTCCGCCTGCATCAGACCGTGGCGCACGGCGCGATACGTCGCCTGCCGGAAATCTCCTCCCTCGGTATGTTTGAGATGCGCCCGGCCCGCTGCCAGTGTGATCTTCATATCTGTGATCGGAGAGCCTGTCAGCACGCCAACAAACTCCTTTTCTGCCAAATGCGTGAGAACGAGACGCTGCCAGTTCAGATCCAGCTTGTCCTCACTGCATACCGTGTCCAAAACGAGTCCGCTCCCAGACGGCAGCGGCTCCATCCACAAATGTACCTCCGCATAGTGGCGGAGGGGTTCAAAATGTCCGACGCCCTCCACACTGTCACGGATCGTCTCCTTATACCGGATGCGCCCCTCCCCAAACGCAATGTCCATGCCGAAACGCTCTCTTACGACATCTTTCAGCACATCGAGCTGAACCTCTCCCATTGGCTGGATATAGATACCACGCGCTTTCTCATCCCACACGACATGCAGTTTCGGATCTTCTTCCTCCAGCTCCCGAAACTGTTTCAACGCGGTGACAGGATCGGTGCCGTCAGGAAATAGAACGGCATAATGTAACACCGGTTCCATCTGTGCGTCCGAGAAATCCTGGCAAATACCGAGCCCCTCTCCGGGATAGGTTTCCTTCAACCCTGTCACCGCGCAGATCTGACCAGCGTACACGACATCGGGCGTATCGTATTTTTCTCCCGAATAGATGCGGATCTGGTTTACCTTTTCCTCTGTCGGCGAACCCTGCTTTTTTACTGTACTCTTAACACGCAGTTCTCCTCCGGTAATCTTCATATGTGTCAGCCGTGCTCCCTGCGAATCCCGGGTGATCTTAAACACCTTAGCGGCAAACTCATTGCCATATTCTACAGCTGACGTGAACTTCTCCAACCCATCCAGCAATGCTTCTACGCCTTCCACCTGCAATGCCGATCCGAAAAAACACGGATAGATGTGGCGTTCTGCCACCGGAGCAATCAAATCATCCGGGATCTCGAGCGTTTCGGTCTCAACATATTTTTCTAAAAGTTCTTCTTCACATACCGCCGCATCTTCCAAAAAGGATTCCGACTGGGTATCCGAGAAATCAACACAAAGATCCGATAGATGCCTTTTGATGTCATTCATTAGACGTTCCCGATCCGTCCCAGGCAGATCCATTTTATTTACAAAAAGAAAAACCGGAATCCCATAACGTTCCAGCAGTTTCCAAAGCGTTTCCGTATGCCCCTGCACCCCGTCCGTCCCGCTTATGACGAGTACCGCGTAGTCCAGTACCTGCAAAGTCCGCTCCATCTCCGCGGAAAAATCGACGTGCCCCGGCGTATCTAACAGGGTGATGGATACTCTGTTCCAACAAAGTTCTGCCTGTTTGGAAAAGATCGTAATGCCCCGCTCCCTCTCAAACGGGGAGGTATCTAAAAAAGCATCCCCATGATCCACGCGCCCAGGCTGGCGGATTGCGCCGCAACAGTACAATAGCGCCTCGGAAAGCGTGGTTTTACCGGCGTCTACGTGTGCTAAAAGGCCGATATTTATATGTTTTTGATATTTATTGCCATTTCCATGTTCAGACGTACCTTCCATTGAGGAAATGCCCCTTTCTTTGCCAAATTCCTGCATCATCTGCTCCTGCGTCTGGTTCTCAGAATCATCTTAGCATATTCATTTTGTATTTATTATACAATGAGGCGGATAAAGCGTCAATAAAATTAAAATTTCTTATTGACACCGTGTCAGAATAGGTGTAAGATAACTATATTGACACCATGTCAGAATAGCATATGTTATAAATCAAAAAAGAAAGCAGGAAACAAAATGCCTAAAAGTTCGGCCGAACGGACAAACGCGAGAAAAGAAGAGATCATTTCCGCCGCAGAATCCTTGTATCAGAAAAAAGGATTTAAGGACATCACGATACAGGACATTGCCAGAGAAACCTCGTTCACTCGCACTTCGATCTACAATTATTTTGAAACAAAAGAAGAAATTTTCATGGCTCTATTACAGAAAGAATACGAAAGATGGGTAGAAGAACTTGATACCGTGATCAAAACACATACGGAAATGGGAAGGGACGATGTCGCGGACGTGCTGGCTGTCTCACTGGAGAACCGGAAACTCCTTCTGAAACTAATGAGCATGAACCACTTTGATATGGAAGAAAACAGCCGGCTGGAACGGCTGGTGGAATTCAAAGTGTCCTATGGCGCATCCATAAAAGCAGTAGGTCGTCTGCTGCAAAAATTCTGCACGGATATGTCTGACGGGGACCGGCAGGATTTTATCTATTCCTTTTTCCCATTTGTATATGGTATTTACCCCTATACCCAGGTTACGGAAAAACAAAAGATGGCAATGAAAAAAGCAGATGTCGGATTTACGTACATGTCCATTTATCAGATGGCTTATACCTGCACCAGAAAATTACTTTCGAAAAACTAGAACATTCGTAAAGGAGGCTCAAAACATGAATACACAAACAGATACAAAAATCGTGCAAACCGCAGGCCGGGACAGCCTTGGTACATTTGCGCCGATGTTCGCGCATCTGAATGACGATGTGCTGTTCGGAGAGGTTTGGAATGAAAATGTTATTACGTTAAAAACCAAATGTATCATAACTGTCGTATCACTCATGGCATCCGGCATCACGGACTCCTCTCTTACGTACCATCTGGAGAATGCCAGGGCGCACGGTGTGACAAAAGAAGAAATCGCTTCGATCATCACCCATGTGGCAATGTATGTCGGGTGGCCAAAAGGATGGGCAGTATTCCGTCTGGCAAAAGATGTATGGAACGAGAAAGAACCGACCGATGCCGATACGGCTGAACTCAATACGGTCATGACCGAAAAAGAACAATATCAGAACAGTATCTTTTTCCCGATCGGTGATACCAACGATGCTTTTGCCGCGTATTTTACCGGACAGAGTTATCTGGCACCCATCAGCACCGAACAGGTTCCCGTTTTCCATGTGACATTTGAACCAGGATGCCGTAATCACTGGCATATCCATCACGCAAAAAGCGGCGGCGGACAGATGTTACTCTGCGTCGGAGGCCGTGGAACCTATCAGGAATGGGGCAAAGCTGCAGTAGAAATGACGCAGGGGAGCGTCATTAACATTCCGGCAGGTGTAAAGCACTGGCACGGTGCCGCTCCTGATTCATGGTTTTCGCATCTTGCCATAGAGGTTCCCGGAACGGAGACGGAAACGGAGTGGTGCGAGCCGGTTTCAGCGGAAGAATATAAGTAACGTAGTTTCACGCAAAATGAAAAACGCTAAAGAAGCGTTCTTCATGAAAAGGTTTAGGCGTGCGCAAATGGAGGAAAAATATGAAACATAAAAAACAAATTTATTGGATCAGTCTCGCTTTGACTTTTTCCCTGATTGCAGGACTGGCATTTCCAGCATCAAATGTGAACGCAGCTAAAAAAACAAAAGAAAAGAACGATCAGAAAGTATTAGTCGTATACTTCTCAGCAACCGGAACGACCAAAGGCGCAGCTAAGAAGATAAAAAAAGCGACAAACGGCAAACTGTTTCAGATCAAGGCGGCAGATCCGTATACCGACGAGGATCTGAGCTATGACAATGACGACTGCAGGGCGAATACGGAGCAAAAGGATGGCAGCATCCGTCCGAAAATGAAAGGAAGCGTAAAAAACATACAGGATTACGATGTCATCTTCCTCGGTTATCCGATCTGGTGGGGAAAAGAGCCTATGATCATCCGCACCTTTTTGGAATCCCACCATGTAAAAGGCAAAAAAATCGTACCGTTCTGCACGAGCGGCGGCAGCGGGATCTCCGGCAGTATGAAGGGGATCAGGACAGCGGCAAAAGGTGCCAAAGTGGTAAAAGGTAAAGACTTAACAGACGCTTCCCGTAAAAGCGTGAAAAGCTGGGCACTGGGAAAAGTGAAATAACTACTAGATAATAACAAGAGCAGGAAATCCGTAAGATTTCCTGCTCTTGTTATTATCTATTCCCTGTGAGGATTTACCTCCATCAAAGTCTTACCTTCTCCAGATTCCAAATATCCTTCGCGTATTCCTCGATCGTACGGTCGGAGGAGAATTTGCCACTCTTTGCCACGTTCAGCATAGCCATCTTTGCCCACGCCTGCCTGTCACGGTATGCCGCATCCACCGCTTTCTGCGCTTCGGCATACGAACGGAAATCTTTGAGGATAAAATACTGGTCGGCCCGCTCATATCCGTTCGAATCCAGTAACGACGAGTACAATTCATGGAACAGTTCTGGATTTCCGCCAGAGTACGTGCCGTCGATCAGCTGGTCCACGACCTTCCCCACCTCACGGTCTGCCTCGTAGATCTCTCTCGGCCTGTACTGGTTGTTATGCTCAAAATCAATGACTTCCTGGGAGGACAGACCGAAAATGAATGCATTTTCCTCTCCCACTTCCTCTACGATCTCCACATTGGCCCCGTCCATCGTGCCAAGCGTCGGCGCGCCGTTCAGCATAAACTTCATATTGCCGGTACCTGATGCTTCTTTGCTTGCCGTGGAAATCTGCTCGGAGACATCCGCAGCCGCGAAAATGATCTCCGCATTGCTGACACGGTAGTTTTCGATAAATACCACTTTGATCTTACCCTGGATCGACTTGTCGTTATTTACGACCTCGCCCACACTGTTGATCAGCTTGATGATCGCCTTGGCGCGGCGGTATCCCGCAGATGCTTTCGCCCCGAAGATAAATGTGCGCGGCACCATATCCAGATCCGGATTTTCCTTCAACTGATTGTACAAATACATCACATGCAGGATATTGAGAAGCTGGCGTTTGTACTCGTGGAGCCGCTTCACCTGAACGTCAAAGATCGAATTCGGATCTATGTCCACGCCGTTATACTTTTTAATGTACTTCGCCAAACGAACTTTATTCTGGTATTTGATATCCATAAACTCCTTCTGTGCGACTGCGTCGTCTGCATAAGGTGTCAGACGGCCGATCTGGGACAGATCGGTGATCCAGCCCTGGCCGATCTTATTCGTCACCCATTTCGCCAGCAATGGATTCCCGTGAAGAAGGAAACGTCTCTGGGTAATACCATTTGTCTTATTATTAAACTTCTCCGGCATCATCTCATAAAAATCTTTGAGTTCCTGATTCTTGAGGATCTCCGTGTGGAGCTTCGCCACACCGTTCACGGAAAAACCGGCAGCGATCGCTAAATGCGCCATCTTCACCTGTCCGTCATAAATGATCGCCATTTTTTTCACCTTTTCGAAATTACCTGGATACTGCTCGGCAATCGCATTTTGGAAGCGGCGGTTGATCTCCTCGGTGATCTGATAAATCCTCGGCAGAAGTCTGGAGAACAGGTCAATCGGCCATTTTTCCAAAGCTTCCGACATGATCGTATGGTTTGTATACGCGCATGTCTTTGTCGTGATCGCCCACGCATCATCCCACTCCAAAAGATATTCGTCTAACAAAATACGCATGAGCTCCGGCACGGTCACGGTCGGGTGCGTGTCATTGAGCTGGAAACATACTTTTTCTGGCAATCCATGAATATCGTCGTGTTTTTCCATATATTTGGCAACCGCGCGCTGCACACTGGCCGAAACGAAGAAATACTGCTGTTTCAAACGAAGTTCCTTACCGGCAATATGATTGTCATTCGGATACAGCACTTCACAGATCGTACGGGCAAGATTCTGCTGCTCAACCGCCTTCTGATAATCTCCCTTGTCAAATGAATCGAGGTTAAACGTATTGATCGCCTCTGCGTCCCAAATACGAAGCGTATTGACGATCCGGTTTCCATATCCGACAACCGGAATATCATACGGTACTGCTTTTACCGACTGATAATTTTCCTGGACATAACAGTCTTTTCCATCTTTGTCTTTGCGAACTGCTACATAGCCGCCAAACTTAACTTCCATCGAATATTCCGGACGCTTCATCTCAAATGGGTTGCCTTGCTCCAGCCAGTCATCGGGCGCTTCCACCTGGAACCCGTTCTCGATCTTCTGCATGAACATTCCATATTTATAGCGGATCCCACAGCCATATGCCGGGTAACCGAGTGTCGAAAGCGACTCCAGAAAGCAGGCAGCCAAACGTCCTAATCCGCCGTTTCCAAGCGCAGCATCCGGCTCCTGATCCTCAATGACATCAAGATCCACGCCGAGTTCTTCTAACACCTCGCGAACCACCTTATCACGCTTAAGATTGATGATCATGTTTCCCAAGGCACGGCCCATCAGGAATTCCATCGAAAGGTAGTAAACTGTTTTTACATCCTTTTCCTCATACTGCTTGTGTGTCTCCATCCAGTCGTCCACGACAATGTCTTTTACTGCATAAGCTACCGCCTGAAAAATCTGCTGCTCCGTCGCTTTTTCAATCGGCTTGCGGAATAACAGCTTCATATAATTTTCAATGTCGCTTTTCAACTGTGCCTTCCTACTACTTTCTGCCAAAATATTCATTGGATCTTCCTCTCTTTCCCTTTTCATTTTTTCCTTATTCCGAACGTCTAGACAGCTTCTTTTAAAAAGAAAGTCTTGACATTGTCAAACCAAAGGTAACGTCTTCACCATTGATGTTCCACTCAGCCGTATGCCCCTGCATACCGCCAATGATGATGCGCTCGGCAAGTACTTCACTCTTGATCTGTTCCGCATTCCGAATGATGATATCCGTCAGCTTGTCACTGCCGACCTCATATATCTCGATCGTATCCGTGACCTCAAATCCGGAATCCTTGCGCATCGTCTGGATCTTACTGATGATCTCGCGCACAAACCCCTCCTCGATCAGTTCCCCGGTAAGGTTCGTATCAAGCACAACCGTAATCCCCCTGTCTTCCTGCGAGACATAGCCTTCCATCTGGGCAGCTTCGATCAAGAGGTCATCCTTTGCCAAAACTTCTTGTGTCCCCTCCACCGTCAGGGTGATCTCAGCGTTTGCCTGTAACTCATCCATCGCGGCATTACCGTCCAGTCCGGCAAGTACCTCTTTGAGCGCGCCCAGCCGGCTTCCAAACCGTTTGCCAAGCGTCCTTAGCTGCGGCTTAAACGCGTACGTCGTAAATTCCCTCACGTCTTTTGTAAAAACGACTTCTTTTACATTCAGCTCTTCCGCAATGATATCTTTGTAGAAGTCAGCCAGTTCCTCTTCCTTATCCGCCTTCACATACATCTTTCCGATCGGCTGTCGGTTTTTGATATTCGCCTCATTTCGGCAGGCACGGCCTAACACGACGATCTGCAGCAGTTCATCCATCTGAGCTTCCAGCTCCTGATCGATGTAGTTTTCGTCTACTTCCGGAAAATCACACAAATGGATGCTTTCCGGCGCGCTCTGGTCCGTCCGTGTCACGAGATTCTGATAGATGCTCTCCGCCATAAACGGGATCATCGGCGCGGCCGCCTTCGCAATCGTCACAAGCGCCGTATACAATGTCATATAGGCATTGATCTTATCCTGTTCCATACCACCCGCCCAAAAACGTTCACGGCACCGGCGGACATACCAGTTACTCATATCATCGACAAAATCCTGCAGCGCCCTCGCCGCTTCGGGGATACGGTAATTACCAAGATGGCCGTCGACCTCCCCGACCACGGTATTCAGCTTACTGAGAAGCCATTTATCCATCATGCTGTGGCTCGGCTCCGCCTCATTGATCTTGTCATAGTCCAGTTTATATTTTGACGCGTCAAAATTATCGATATTTGCGTAAAGCACGAAAAATGCGTAGGTGTTCCACAACGTTCCCATAAATTTGCGCTGTCCCTCGACCACGACCTTCGAATGGAACCGGTTTGGCAGCCAGGGCGCGGAATTGATATAGAAATACCAGCGGATGGCATCGGCTCCATACTGGGCAAGCGCCTCCATCGGATCGACCGCGTTTCCTTTGCTCTTCGACATCTTCTGTCCATCCTCATCCAAAACGAGGCCGAGGACAATAACATTCTCATACGGCGCCTTATCAAATAACAGCGTCGACTCTGCCAGCAGGGAGTAGAACCATCCCCTCGTCTGATCGACAGCCTCTGAGATAAACTGCGCCGGAAACTGTTTCTCGAACAATTCTTTATTCTCAAACGGATAATGGTGCTGCGCAAACGGCATAGCCCCGGAATCAAACCAGCAGTCGATCACTTCCGGCACGCGGTGCATTTCCTTTCCGCAATGCGGGCATTTGATCGTGACTTCGTCGATATACGGGCGGTGCAGTTCAACGTTCTTCGCCGCCTCGTTTCCGCTCATTTTTGCCAGTTCCTCACGGCTGCCGATGCACTCCATATGGCCACAGCCACATTCCCATATGTTCAGCGGCGTACCCCAGTAACGGTTTCTCGAGACGCCCCAGTCCTGTATATTTTCGAGCCAGTCGCCAAAACGCCCCGTCCCGATGCTTTCCGGAATCCAGTGGATCGTTTTATTATTGCGGATCAGCTGTTCTTTTACCTCGGTCATCTTGATGAACCATGACTCCCTCGCATAATAGATCAGCGGCGTATCACAGCGCCAGCAGAACGGGTAATCATGTTCAAACTTCGGCGCCCCGAACAAAAGTCCCTTCTTTTCCAAATCCTGCAATATCGGCATGTCCGCGTCCTTCACAAACATACCGGCGTAGTCCGTCTCCTCGGTCATCTCACCTTTGCCGTCCACGAGCTGCACAAACGGCAGGTCGTATTTGCGCCCTACGGCAGCGTCGTCCTCACCAAAGGCCGGCGCGATATGAACGATACCGGTACCATCCGTCATCGTAACATATCCGTCACAAGTGATATAATACCCTTTTTTGTGCTGTTTCTCACATATATCGAGGGCAAAATCAAACAGGGGCTCATATTCTTTCCCCTCGAGATCCGTTCCCTTGTACGTCTCCAGCACTTCGTACGCCTTCTCGTCTGCCGCCTCACCGTCCCCGGCAAGTCCGCCAAGTACCTGCTCCAAAAGCGCCTCTGCCATATAATACGTATAGCCGTCCTTCGCTTTTACCTTGCAGTATGTCTCATCTGGATTTACACAGAGAGCGACATTACTCGGCAGCGTCCACGGCGTCGTCGTCCATGCTAAAAAGAACGCGTCTTCCCCGACAACGCGGAATCGTACGATCGCAGAGCGCTCCTTCACTGCTTTATACCCCTGCGCTACCTCGTGGGACGAGAGCGGTGTACCGCATCTCGGACAGTAGGGAACGATCTTAAATCCCTTATACAAAAGCTTTTTATTCCATATTTCCTTGAGCGCCCACCACTCCGACTCGATAAAATCGTCATGGTACGTGACATATGGCTGTTCCATATCAGCCCAGAACCCGACGGAACCTGAGAAGTCTTCCCACATTCCTTTATATTTCCACACGGATTCCTTGCATTTGGAGATGAACGGATCCAGTCCGTACTTCTCGATCTGTTCCTTCCCATCCAAACCGAGAAGTTTCTCCACCTCCAGCTCGACCGGAAGACCATGTGTATCCCAGCCAGCTTTCCTCGGCACCTGATACCCCTTCATCGTGCGGTATCTCGGTATCATGTCTTTTATGGCACGGGTGAGCATATGTCCGATATGCGGTTTCCCATTTGCCGTGGGCGGCCCGTCATAAAACGTGTATGTAGGGCACCCTTTTCGCTGCTCAATACTCTTTTTGAATATATCATTCTCTTCCCAAAATTTTTCTATCTCTTTTTCCCTGTCGACAAAATTCAGGTCTTTCGAAACTTTCTCGTACATACATACCTCATTTCTGCGCTGCTTTTGCGCACTCTACACGGTTTTATTCAGTATACTCCTTTAAGAGCTCCGGGTCAAGTTTGATCCGGTTATCCATCGTTTTCATAATATCTACCAGTTCCATACTTTCGCCCGTTTTCACATTTGACAGATCATACAGCTTGTTGTCCTGAAAACTCAAAACCCACGGCTTAAAGAGATCTGACTCGTTTTCGATGATCACAAGTCCTTTCACATGTCCGGTAAGTTCGACACACACGCCCGGATAGAGGACATTGATCCCCTTTGTAAGAGCCTGTACCACTTCCGGATCGTATTGATCGGACTTCTCCATCAAGAGACGGAGCGCTTTCACTTCGCTCGTCGGCTCCTCATAGGATTTCATAGCGGTCAGCCGGTCATAGGCATCCGCCACGTATAAGATCGTCGCGCCTGAATTCGCGCGAGCCGCTTCCTTTGCCTCTTTAGACGCATTTTCTGAACAGAGCGCCTGCATATGCTCGACCATCAGGACAACATTTTCCTCCATATCCGCATGGCTTTTCAAAATCTCCCGTGTATTGACCCGGGCAAGCTCACTCTTATCCTGATCCTCCTCGGAATTTATCGACTGTTTCACTTTCACCCCACCGCACTCATGAAGGAGACCTGCTTTTACGATCGAGTTGATCCTCCCGAGCGGCAAATTCATTTTTCCGGCAATGATCGCCGCCAAAAGCGCCACGTTGATGCTGTGCTTGTACACAAAGTCATCACTGCTGCGCAGACTCTGTACAAAGTTGATCTTCGGCGAATGATTCGCATAATTTTTCAAAATGAGACTGCACAGCCAGTCAAGCCCTTTGTCCTTCTTCCCGGACGCGATCAGGTCCAGATCCTCGCGGATGCTGAAAACTGCCATCGTCTGAAACCGTTCAAAATTAATATCATCTTCTGTCATTGGCGGAACAGGCTCTGCCGGCTCCAATATATACAATCCCATCAATCCAAAATTACGTATGCCATAAATCGCCTGCATCGTCAGTTTCGTATCACGGTCATAAAGCAATACACCATTTTTATTATAAATCGGTTTCCCCAGACGCATACCCGGCCTGAGTTCATCAACTTTTACAAAAAGCATTTTCTTTTCTCCTTTCACTTTTTAGACACACTTATACACTACTATAATAATAACAGCTATAAGAAAATAATACAATAAATAAATTATGTTTTTGTAAAATTTGAACTGAATTTTGGAGGTATTTTATGAAAAAAAGACTATTTTCACTAACTTTGGCAGTCCTGTTCCTCTTTTGCAGCTTTTATCCGAACGAATCCATAATGGCCAGGGAATCCATCCCCGCAGCGGAACATGTAGCCGAAAACAGTTTTGTCAAGGGAAACACTACAGATGAAGAATATGTAGAAGGATCCGTTCTTGTTACCCTTGCTGCGCCGAAAAAGACTTCGTTGACAAAAAAGGGAACTGCTTCGTTTGATTCGCAGATTTCCATTGAGGAATCCTTTGATTTTGGCGACGCTGATACGCTGGCCTCGACGGATGCACAGCAGGAGTTCCTCTCTGATAAGACTTTGTACATATCAGAAGTTTCGTCGGACGTTTATTCAACACAGGAACTCATACAAAAACTGGAACATAACGCGTATGTCCTCCAGGTCGAACCGGATTACGAACAACATTTGAATGCAGTCTCCGATGACCCGTATAAAAAAGAACAGTGGCATTTGGACGGCGGCGGCGCCTTTTCTGGCTCTAGTACCGGCATCTCCTTTTCCTCCACACAGGGAAGAGCAAAGTCTGGTGCGCCTGTCGTAGCTGTCATGGATACCGGAATCGACTATGAACATGAGGATCTGGCCGGACATATGTGGGTGAATTCCGACATTACGCTGCCGGGGATCCACGGCTATGATTTCACAGACGATACCCCTGACTGTCGGGATACTCTTGGTCACGGCACACACTGTGCCGGAACAATCGCCGCCATCTCTGACAATGGAAAAGGGATCACTGGAATTTCAGACGCAAAGCTTATGGCTCTAAAAATCTTTGATGATAACGGAAAAACGAGCAACTCCGTTATCATCAAAGCAATGAACTATATCATTCAGGCCAAAAATGCCGGTGTAAATATCGTGGGCGTAAACTGCTCCTGGGGCGGCGGAAGTTCCGGTTCTGTGCTGCCTGCCCTTGTCGAGCGCATCGGACAGATGGGCGTCCTCTTTATTTTTGCTTCCGGAAACGAGGGGACCAATCATGACCGTACCTATCCTTTTTCCTGTCCTTACGACCTGTATGCAGGCAATTATTCACAAAACCGCAATTACATTATCACAACAGGTTCTTCCGACTTAAACGACACGCCATCTGACTTTTCCGATTATGGAAAAAAGGATGTCGATCTGTTTGCACCCGGCGAAAATATTTTGTCCACCTATCCAGAAGATATTTATTTCCCAGGTATTTATCCGGCTGAGATAGAAACCCAGACGACCTCCTCGTTCCTGCCATTTGACGACGATACGGAAACAGGCAGACTTTATACGGATGAGGATCTGGGATTGACTTCTGATATAAAATCAAAGATTACGTTGGATCGTTCTTTCGATTTCCGCTCCCAAACCGACTCGGGCAGCCTTACATGGACCATTGATTTTGGTGATCCCAAACTATTTGGCAGCAAATTGACTTACTTATATTTAGATGTGACGGACGAGAATCCCGATATAACTGATACGCACTATGTTTCCATGCTATTCGGGAGTACCGATCCAGACGGCTTATTTGCATGGGATCATATCGTGAAACGATCCGAAGGCCCTCCGGAAAGTGAAACCAACCGATTTTATACGGCGCCAGATGGACGTATTTATTTCAAAATCCTCGGCCTGGAAGTTGATGGGACTGTGACTGAAACACGGACGTATTCTTTTGATGACATTGGGTTTTCAGTAGCTGACCCGGATGTCTCCCTGTTTGGGAAATACGATACCGCATCTGGCACTTCAATGGCAGCGCCAATGGTTGCCGGAGCGATTGGACTGCTTGCTGAAATCCATCCGGAGGACAGCGCCGCGAAGCGCAGAAACCGTCTACTGAACTGTACACGATATACGCCGCAAATTGCTGAAAAATGCGCCACGGGCGGCGTCCTTGATCTACACAATATAGATGCCTATGTGCCGGTTTCTGACAATACGGTTTCCTCTGCGCCTCCTTCCACCTCAGCGCCGACGCCGGCTCCGCGGACTGTTTCGAAAAAAATATCTGTTAAAAAAATAACGGTAAAAGGATCTAAAAAAACTTTAAAAGCTGGGAAAAAGAGAAAACTGAAAGCAGTTATAACACCGTCGAATGCGACGAAAAAGAAAGTGAAATGGAGTTCATCCAAGAAAAAATGGGCTACAGTTTCATCGAAAGGGGTCGTAACGGCTAAGAAAAAGGGGCGGGGGCATACCGTGAAGATTACGGCGGCGGCGACGGATGGGAGCAGGAAGAAGGGGGTGTTTCGAATAAAGATTGGGAAAGGGGGGTGAGATAGACGGAAGGGGCCGCAAGAGGAGGGCAACAGATTCCATTCGGTCCCCTCCTCTTGCTGCGATTCGGTCTAGATTAGGGTTTGTTTGGGTTGTTCTAGAGGTGTGTGGGTTCTGTTTTGGGGGCTTGAGGGGAAGAACGGTTTGATTTTTTTGGGAAGGCTGCATATACTATAGGGAGAGGGTTGGGGATCTGTGGGGGAAAACGTTTGAAGGAGAGGGGACTATGGGTTTGAGTCGGTTGAGGGGTACGGTTCAATGGTTTATTCGGAGATTTAGTGAGAATACGTTGTCGGTTCATGCGGCACACGTGGTGTTTTTCATTATGGTTTCTTTTTTTCCGTTTGTTATGTTCTTTTTTACGCTGCTGAAGTATACGCCGTTGACGGAGGATAATATTATTTTGCTCCTTGAGGCGATTGTGCCGGAAGAGATCTGCGAGATTTTAGCGGCTTGGATCAGGGAGGCTTATCATCAGTCGTCGGGGACGATCATTTCGATTACGGTCATTACGACGCTTTGGTCGGGATCGAAAGGGTTTATGGGGATCACATATGGGTTAGATAAGATCTATCGGGTGAAAAACAGGCGCAAATGGCTGGTAAACAGGATTTCATCGCTTTTGTATACGCTTTCTTTTGCTGCTATCTTACTTCTTTCACTGATCGTTCTCGTTTATGGAAACAAGATCCTGCTGGCGGTCGATTCTTTCTTTTCGATAGAAGCGCCATTGTTCATCGGGATATTTTCCCTGCGCTCAATTTTGGGGTTTGGTATATTTTTTCTTTTCTTTTTACTTTTGTATATGTTTATTCCGGATCGGAAACCGAATGTAAAGGAAGAAGTTCCAGGAGCCTTATTTACAGCCGTTTTGTGGATCCTGTTCAGTTATCTGTTCTCAATTTATGTGGATTACTTCTCAAACTTTTCATCGGTTTATGGCAGCCTGACTTATATCGTTTTATTCATGCTCTGGATGTATATATGTATGGATATATTATTCTTTGGGGCTCTCGTGAACCGCTATCTCAGTGAAGGCAATGTCTTTTTTCAAAGAAGAGGCCGGATCTCGACACCTTCAAAATAGTATTTCATGATCTCTTCGTGATTTTTTCCGGCCTGGGCCAGTTCATTGGCTCCTGTCTGGCTCATTCCCGTACCGTGTCCAAAACCGCCGCCGCGGACTACATAAGCGCTTCCGGTTTTGTCCAGAACGAAGAACCCGCTCGGCAGCATGTTCATACCAGATACATTCGTTCCGTCATTCTTTGTTACGATCGCATTTTCATTGAATAACAAAAGACGGATATTGTATTCTGTGCGCACTTTTACGGTCTTTTCCGTGCCGACGATGAGCGCTGTCCTGACAACGCCGCCGCTGCCGCGCTTTTTGATGCGCACCCGTTTTAGTTTACCAATGCTTCCGATCTGCTCGCTCGCATATGTACCATCTGCCTGAAGTACCTGTATATTATCAGCGGATGCCTGGCAGCGGCTTCCGATCTTCTCATTGATGTTATTTTCCATATCCCCGATGGAAATCGTCGTGCGCCAGCGGTACCACGGCTGCGCTTTTTCCAGGACATTGCGGTCCTCGTCCAAAAACTTGCGGAACAGATCTTCGTTGCCATATGTATCCGACACCAGTTTGGCCCGCTCTGCAGCGTTTTGATCGGTTGGCGGTTCCTGCAGCTTTCCACATAAATAAGGGATTTTTTCACTGCTAAATCCCACGTCCTGCACAGATGCCGTCACTCCGCAGGATGTGGAAAAAAAATACGTAGAGGCTATCGTTCCATTCTGATAGGCGAGCATTCCTTTCGTCTCGTCAACCGCCTGGTTACACCTCTCATCTTCGCGCGTATTATTATAAACCTGATAAGAAACGCTGTCGTCCACATGGGCGCCAAGCTGCTTCAGGCGGTTGTTTTTAATATGTTTTGCCGCATAGCTGCGGGCACAGACCGCTTGAGCCTTCAGCGCTTCCTTCGCATATTCAGCCGGCATTTCACTGGGGATCACACCATACAGATATTCTTCCAGCAAAAGCTCATTGATCAGGTTCAAGCCGGACTCCGCCTTTACAACCTCTAACGTCCCCCTGTACAACGGTTTGCCACAGCTTCGGTTGAGCGAATTTACCTCTATTCGTCCGCCCTCTTCACTGCGGATACTCACCCTTTTTTCTTTCATGGTATCCGGGGTAAAAGAAACTTCCTCCCCTGGCTGGACTTCCGTCTCCTGCTTTC
This sequence comes from uncultured Eubacterium sp., assembly GCA_910589665.1. GTDB lineage: Bacteria > Bacillota > Clostridia > Lachnospirales > Lachnospiraceae > Eubacterium_F. The sequence goes on from CAJUTR010000007.1 coordinate 21,429, forward strand.
CACGCTTTACATAGATTTTTTTCGTACCGCGCAGTTTCACTTCCGCATGTTCGTATGCGGCATATCCATCTGTCTTTATGATCACGCGGATCATGCCATTTGTCCCCAGTTCACCCGCAGATCCTTTCGAGGGATCGCCCCCATTCGGAGACGCTGTTTCCGTGGAAGTCGAAACTTCCCCTGGCATCGTTTCCGACGCAGCCACTTTTTCTTCTGGCAGAAATATACCGCAGATCTTTCCTTCTGCTACCGCAAACTGCGCATCCATCTGACCGACAAAAACAAGATCGCGGGAGGAAGATGCGATTTCTGTTCCGACCGAGAAGCAGCCGGGATTTTCAGCAAGCGGGATTTGTCCATAATTTTCTAAATCTAAAAAGGTTTCTCCGATCGCTAGTACCTTGCCGGAAATGATCTCCGGCTTGCACACGAGCTTTTTTACCTGCTGGCGTTCAATCTTAATATCGGCCAGTCCCTTGTACGCCGTTTCCTCCAGATCGGATTTTACCGCAAATTCCAATTTTCCTTCCTGCGAATATATCGTCAGCCTGTCGCCCTTTTCTTTTACGACATACACATTTGCCAGTTCCATATTGCCTGTTATATCCTGTTCATCTCTCCATGACTGGTACAGCCACATTGCTGCTGCCACACAGACAGCCGCCGCCAGGATCAGAAAGAATGTCTTCCCTCTCTTCACAAAAACAGCCTCCCTTGCACAAGTCCAAAGTTGTTGTCCTTTAACCTTATGCAAGACAGGCTGTAGTTATGCCTCGTCAGAACACTCCGTCGAATTACTCTGTCGGATTGTTCCGTCGGATCACATCTCCCGCAATCCTTCAAACATTCGAAATCATTCCTCCATGATGTCCACATTTTCCCCGCGCAATATTTTATTGATGTTGCGCACGGCACACATTTTACCGCACATCGTACACGTATCTTCTTTTTCCGGCTTACTCTCCGATCGGTAACGGCGGGCTTTTTCCGGATCTATGGCGAGCTCGAACTGCTTTTCCCAATCCAGATTCCGCCTTGCTTCGCTCATCTCATAATCCCAGTCTTTCGCCCCCGGGATCCCCTTCGCCACATCGGCGGCATGCGCTGCGATCTTTGACGCAACAATGCCCTCTTTTACGTCCTCGACGGTCGGAAGACGGAGATGTTCTGCCGGCGTCACATAGCAGAGGAAAGAAGCCCCATAAGTAGCAGCGATCGCTCCGCCGATCGCGCTCGTTATGTGGTCATATCCAGGCGCCACATCGGTAACGAGAGGGCCGAGTACGTAGAACGGCGCCCCCTTACATACGGTCTGCTCGATCTCCATATTGGCACGGATCTGGTCGAGCGGCATATGTCCCGGCCCCTCGATCATTACCTGCACATTGTGTTCCCACGCGCGCGCCGTCAGTTCCCCTAGAGCGACTAGCTCCGAAATCTGGGAAATGTCGCCGGCATCCTCTATGCTTCCCGGACGGCAGGCGTCCCCAAGGCTGATCGTCACATCATATTGTTCACATATGTCAAGAAGTTCGTCATAGCGTTCGTAAAATGGGTTTTCGTTTCCGGTCAGTTCCATCCAGGCAAAGATAATAGAACCGCCCCTCGATACGATATTTGTATGACGGAGGTTCTGTTTAAACCGCTCGGCCGTCCCCCGGTTGATCCCACAATGGATCGTCATAAAATCGACACCATCCTCGGCGTGCATCTTTACGACTTCCATCCACTCATCCGATGTAATATCCTTTAATGCTTTATTATAATAGACAACGGCATCATAGATCGGTACCGTACCGATCACAGCCGGACACTCAGCAGTCAGCTTTCTCCTGAATTTCCGGGTGTCTCCGTACGAACTGAGGTCCATGATCGCCTCGGCTCCCATATCCACAGCCGTTTTTACTTTCTCCATTTCCACATCAAGGTCCAGACAGTCGCGGCTCGTTCCCAGATTGACATTGATCTTCGTCCGAAGCCTATTTCCAATCCCATATGGTTTCAGGCATTTATGGTTCTTATTGGCCGGAATCGCAATCTGTCCCTTTGCCACCAGATCCATCAGGGTATCTTGATCCATTTTTTCATATTCACAAACCTGTTTCATCTCATCCGTGAAAATTCCTTTTCTCGCGGCATCCATCTGCGTCGTATAATCCATCTATACTTTCCTCCGTTTTCCTTGCTTTATTGTCATTGTACTAGAAACAAATATCTTTGTCAAACATTATCCGCTCATTAACTTCCGTCAGGCTGTCCCGTACGACCTGTTCCCCGCATCTGCAAAACAAAAAGTGCGAGCGCCGCCAAAACCCCGAGTATACTCACGGCCATGCCTGCTTCCTTTTTCGGATACTTGATCGAGATCTTTGTATCCTTCTCTTTCACAAAAAGAAGATTATTTTCCTGCCACAGTTGCGACTCTGACACAAAATTGTCCTGATACGCCAGCGTCGTATTCACATTTTCCTCCTCGGATCGGATATGGATCTCTGTCTTGCCAAAGGAAACCTGCATTGGAACGATCTCCCTTTTTGGCAGTACGCCGCGTTCGATACCAAGCACCTCATCCAAAACATGAAATACCGCGGTGTCCTCCGTTTCGATCGCATGGTACATGACGTTCAGCCCGAGAAAATATATATTCGGATCGGTCGCATTTTTCCCGAGCCATGTCAACTCCTGCCCGTGATATGCCATCGCCCCCAGCACATGGCTGACCTCGCCGATATACCCCGTAAACCACTCCGCGTATTCTTCTGGAAAATCCTTTGTCAAAATCTCGTTTCCACCGTACATCAATGACGAATACCTATCCTGGATCGTAACCGGCTGCGACGTGACGCCGAGAAAGGACTTTTGTTTCGTAGCGCGGTCTTCCTGAACATGCGTTATATCCACGACCACTCTCGTTCCCGATGCCGCCGCATCCCGCAAGATCTTCTCTGCCTGCTGCCTATCATGATAACATACACCACTGAGGAAAAGAGTGCGGTATTTCTTCAGTTCCTCCGGCGCATAGTCGTCGATATATACGGAATCCCCTTCCTGAAACGATGGATAGAACATCGTCATTAAGTCTGCATAATGCCCCAGCGCCAGACCGTCATATTCCGTCCTCACTCCAAACGTGTCTGGCGTTTCTTTTTTAAAAATAAACGCGGCATCCGTTTCCGCACAAAGATAAAATCCACTTCGCTCCGCCCCGGCAAAAACTTCTTCTTCCGTATGCCCTTTTGTCCCGATCAATTCCTTTTTCAGCAGAACCGTATCATTTCCCAGTTCCACACAGCGGTCAAACAGATAATCATACGCTTCGTAATCAAGCGACGTATTCAGCATCACGATATTCGAAGAAGTCGAAGCTCCCTGCCAGGCCCATCCAAATGTGCTTTTTACCGCATCTTCTCCGATACTAAGTCCCCACGACGGATACGACCCGAACGAACTTAAATCCATAAGAGCTGTTCGGCCGGCCGTATTCTCTTTTAGTACATTTACATGTTCGATCGCTGTCTCACTTGCCGGCGTAGCATATCGGGAAAAATGAAACGACGGAAGACAATCAATCGCCAAAATGAAAAAAACGACAACACAGTATTTCCGCTTCAACGTCTGCCATTCCATCAGTGAGAACAGAAACAACCCATAAGCGATGGCAGCAAAACGCGACATCCAAAACATCGTACTTAATGGGAGTTTGGATAAGATCGGAAGGAAGGCCGGCGTACTCATTAGTAAGATCAACACAAACAAAAAATATCCCGCGCGCTTTTTACGCTCGGCAAGAACGATGCCTGCCACAGACAGAACTAGTACCGAAATACCATAATAAAACGTATCCGTCACACCGTTAATCCGGTTCATCGGATTGAGAAGTGTCGAAAAATCAGCCATCCAAAGTTCCATCACGTCGATGCCTGCCGAAGAATCCATCTCCATGATCCCGCCTGACAGCGCTGGTATGAGCCAGATTCCCGCTAACATCAGCCCAATCCCCATCGCTGCCAGCGTCTTTCCTGCCTTCTTCACATTCCTATTTGTAATACAATCAAATACGAGAAATACGAACGCCGCCACACCGAGCATCGCCGTTATCATCACATGGGAGAGAACCATGCAGCACACGGAAAGCATGACGCCGATCAGGGAAAATCTCTTATCTCTTCGCAGATAGCGCCACATAAAATACATCACATACGGAATGACGACGGCCGTCATCATACGCGGCATATTTCCCTCACAAAAGTAGACTCTTATGTTTTCAGGCAGAAAAAACCAAAGAATGGCAACTGCCGCTGCAAATACCGGGCGCTTCGTATCCCTTCCCCACAAGATCCAGGGGATCCCACCGACAATGATCGAAAAAGCCGCAAAATAGCGGTAAGCCATGACGATATCCCCGCCGGATACAAATTCCAGCAGCGCGATGACATAATAAGAAAGCGGCGCCCAGTAACGGAACAACTGCGTTCCATTGTACCAATATTCTGAATAGAGCTGATAATACCTGCCCTCGAGCAGATTATGATAGGCAATGTCCCCTTTGTACAAATGACTCCAAATGTCATTTCCCGAAGGCTGAAAATCCATGCGGTTTAAAACTGCCACCACAAAAACAGCGGACATGACCAGCAGGACAGATCCACCAAGGACAATCATATCATGTTTCGTTCTGTCACTGATCCTTTTCACGTTTGATGTCCTCCAAAACCATATCTACGAGCGTATTCATTGAGCGCTCCCTGTCGCTTTCTCCCTCATCGGCTATACTGATGACATACGACCTTGACGGCGTCTCGCTCATCTCCATCATTAAAAACAGCCACCCCTCAGCCGCCAGGATCTCACTCAGCCGTTCCTTGAAATAGTGACAACAGTTTTCCAATGTCGGATTCAGCGTGTCAAATGGCTCTACCTCGTTCAAGTAACAGTCCTGATATGTGTCCATAAACGCTTCAATCTTCTGCTCCAGCGCATGGAACTGGATAAACTCATCCCTTCCTTTGATCACCCCGAGCGTGATCTCCCACGTATGCGGATGGATCTCGCCAAGTTCTCCATCGATCAGGATCGCGTGTCTGGCGTTCAGATAAAACTTGAAACGGTACTGCCTGTATTTATTCATCTCACACCTCTCCCTTTTGCAAATACTCTTCCCAGATCTGTAACGCGCTGTGCGCTTTTGTCACTTCATGCACGGACAGCTGCAGCTTCGTTTGCTCTCCAGCTCCGTTTAACCGTACCCACGTCTCATATTGATCCATGACCGACTGCACTTCTTCCGGCAGTGTCCGGTACATCAGAATGATAAAGCACCCCTTTTTCATCTCCCCGACGACATGCGTGCGTCCCAGAAACTGTTTCAATTGCCCAAGCGCGTCAAAAATCTCCTGTCTCGTGTAATAGCGGCTCTCCATAACGATACGGGCGAACACGATCTGCATCGGATGCAGGGCCTCGTCGTCCGATTTTTTCAAAAACAGATAGATCAGATCCGCATCGTAAAGATTTCCGGGATCCTGCTCTGCCACCGGCTCCCTCTCTTCCTCCTGCTTTGCATTCCTCTCCAGTTTCCGGTTCTGCTGCCTCATCGCTGACGACACGGTCTCCAGCTGCCTTTGTGCCTGATCAAACTTCGCTGTCAAACCAATGACCGCCATCACCCCTGCCATCATAACGATCGCCAAAAACAGATACAGGTAAATCTCATGCTGCTGTACCTGCCCCTGTGTGAGCGCATATGACTTTGCGGTAATGACCCCGGCCACATATCCGTCGGATCCTGCCGCCATCGTCACAAACGCATCCTGGCTTTCTATCTGCTTCAAAAATACATCCGTTTTCTCCATCTCGCGAAGCGTTTTGGTCGTCTGCTCATCTTTGGCAAACAGTACCGACTCCCCTTTCAGGCAGAAGGCCCAGCTGTTCGCCGATACTTCTGCTTTCTCTAAAAACCAGGAACGCACAGCGCTCTCATCTCCCCCGGCGGATACGACCTGCTCCAACCCGTTTTTCAAAAGTTCCGTGTACCTTTGCTGCCTTTCCTCGTACATACGCAGATAACTATCCCGGTTTCTCTTATTTTCATTATAAAGAAAACACAGACTCGCCAAAACAAAGATACCGACGAGCACGATCACTGCTTTCATGCGGGAATCCGCTCTTTTAAAAAGTCCCGACAACCCTTTCATGCCATACCTCATTCCTAATTCTTTTCGTTCACTTCATTTCTCAGCTTTTCAATACCCGCCCGGAGCCATCTAAAATCCTCTCCCACTTTTTCCTTAAACGACTGCCACTCCTCGTTCAAATTTCTCGTCCGCCACGCCTGCTCGCCTTTGATGGCATTGATGATACCCGCAAAACGAAACCAGAATACCATGAAGTTAAACAGCGGCAAAAAGAAGATCATGTACCATTTCCTCGCGTAGTAGCACTGCAGGTCTTTAAACTTCGATAGAAAGAGCGTGATCGAAAAATAGAGCAGCAGCGAAGAAAGGACATACAGAACATATATGATGAACACGGACTGCACGACAAGCTTCATCGGATAGTTGATAAAAGCCAGGCAGATCAGCGCAAAATACCAGATCATGCGCGGGAACGCAAACGTGTGGTCAAACATGATCAGCCGGATGACAAAACTGGAAAAAAATCCTTTTGCCGGATTCAGGTCTTTCCGCATAAACATATGAACGACTTCCATTTCCCCCCGCTGCCACCGCTGTCTCTGTACATAAAGCTTATTCAGGCTCTCGATCGGATCGACAAAAAATACTGCTGAATCACAGAGTACCACTTTTTCATTCAGATTATCCCGGATCTGAAAGGTGACGTGCGTATCCTCACAGATCGTATCCGTATTATAGAGCTGCGTTTTTAAGATCGATGATTTTCGAAATGCGGAAAAAGCTCCCGACATCGTAAAGATGCTGTTAAATTCCGACTGAAAATTCCTTCCAGCCAAAAACGCCTGACAGTATTCAAAAAATTCCATCTTTAGGAACAGCCTACGGAACACGCCTTTGGCGCCGTCGATCCGCTCTGGATTTGTCATGATCGTCCCTGTCACGCAATACACGTCTGAGTGGTTCTCAAATTTTTTCACAATATTGCGCAGGGCCGACGGATGAAGGATCCCATCTGAATCAATGTGCATGATATATTTTCCCGAACTATTGAACAGGGCCAGGTTCAGCGCCTTGGATTTGCCCTGTTTGGAATTCATCCAGTTGATCGTCAGTTCAGGAAAGTCTTTCTGGCACTGGCAGAACACTTCAAAACTGTTGTCGGTACTCATATTATTTACGAGCATAATATAGATCATTTTATTATCATAGTCCGATTCATGGACAGACCGGATACAGTCATACAGCGTCGCCGCCGAATTATACACCGGTATGATCAGCGTGATCTCAGGGAGATAGACGAGTTCCTTTTCCTTTCGCTGCACGATCTTCCTCTTGAGTAAAATAAAGAAATTGAAAATGGTCGGAATGATCTCCATAAGAAGCGGAATTATGATCCACGCAACCCAGAAAACCACAGAACTCCGGAATAAATTAGCGATTGCCGTCATAGTGGAATGCACCTACCTTCTGCCTGATGATATGTGACTTTGTAAACACAAGAAAATACAACATGATGGTACATGCGTAAAAGAAGATGCGCCCAAACACCGTATGGGCATAAAAATAAATCCCATCTCCAAAAAAGTAGATCAAAAGGCAGATCAGATAGATACGCATAACGTTTGAGAAAAATATGGCTAAAATCCCAGCGATACTCACAATGATCTTTTCATACAGCCGATAGACGGGAAAAAACCAGAGAAGGGATAAAAACGCTAACGTCTCTATGATGCCCGAACACTCGAAATCAATATACAGGGACAGACTGTTTCCTCCATTCTGTATAAATAACATTCCTTTTTGGAAATAAGATTGAAAAACTCCGGTAAGCGCTCCCAGCAAACCGGAGACAACTGCGACTGCTTTCTGCATCGGAACGACGAGAAGCGGCTCCAGCCATAACAGGCAAAGCACAAAAACCCCGACACTTCCCACGAGAAACAGCCAAAAATCCAATTTACACCTTTTTAAAACGGTAACTACATAAACCCATGCAACTGCAAACAAAACAGATAACCAGTTCATCGTACCATTTCCTTTTTCTTTTTATAATTTCGGATTCCTGTGATACCGAGAACCAAAACGAATCCAACCGCCGCTCCCGCCATCGGCGCCGTCGAAGAACCCGCGCAGATGAGCGCCTCCGCTCCGATATTCGGATTATAGACAGCGATCGTATCAATACTGTCCTCCTCGATATCGAAATAGGCGGCAATGTCTTTCATACGGATACGGAACTCGATCTCGTCCCCTTTGGTCTCGACCGAATGATCCTTATCATACACCGTAAATGCTACGGAACTGTCGCACGGCGTATAGTATCCGAGAAATACAGCCAGGTTTGTGTGGGTTCCTTCTGACATTCCTCCGTAAATTGGAACGTCCCAGTCGATCGAGCCGTCTTTTTGAACACCCAAGATCGGGATCGCTGTCTCTTTATCGTTCACACGTAGTACAAACGTATGGAACGACATCTGGCTCCGGTACAGTTTATCCATACTTACATGCACATACAAGTTCTCGCCGTCGCTGTAAATATTCCCCTTATGGATACAATACGCATTGTCCGCCCCGTATGTGATGTCTGTTATTGGAAATCCCTTCCAATCATCGTAATACCCATCAATCTGTACCTCATCATTTCCCACTTTCCATGTTTCTTTGCTTTTTGCATCGGACGTGACAGGAAAACAACACATACCTGCCATCAAACATACCAATGCCAGCGCCGTCATACGTCTGATCCTTCCAAACATATTACGTTCCCCCTTCATATTCCATCATGTTCAAAAGCTTCTTCTTTTGTGCAAGGATGTTTTCGATCCCCTGCCTGCTCTCACGGTCCGAGCGCGTATGCAGCATGATCCGGTTTGACACGATATACACACAGAGAGGATTTTCTGAAATCTCCAGCTGATATAACCGAAATCCTTTGTCTTTCATCCGTTTCTTCAAATCCTCGTAGAACACCTCGCCGATGTCTTCAATCGTCGTCCCTCTGCCGCTAAAAGGTGGCATATCGTTTAAATATCCACCCTCATACTGGCTTAAGTACTCCCGCACATTCTGATCCATATCGCCAAACAGATGCTGCCCGCCCGCCTCAGAAGCGCCGACGTACAATACGATCTGAAACGTATGGCTGTGTTTCTTTTCCACGTCCAAACGTGGACGCTTGTCCGCCTCAGAAGCGCCGACGTACAATTCGATCTGAAATGTATGGCTGTGTTTCTTTTCCGCGTCCAGACTTGGACGATTGTCCGCTTCCGGGCTGTGCTCCGCATTGAAATAATATTTGTGTTTATAATATTCTAGCACCCTGGCTCACCACTTTTCAGAGTTTTTCCAGCATTTCACGGATTGCCTGGATGAAATCCTGGCTGTTCAGCACTGTCACGTTTTCCAGACTCGTGATCCGTGCCAGATCTCCCGTCATCTTTCCTTCCTCGATTGTTTTCAGCGTCGCCTGCTCCAACCGATCCGCAAAATCCATCAACTCACGGATGCCATCGAGTTCACCGCGTTTGCGCAGCGCCCCTGTCCAGGCAAAGATCGTCGCTACCGAATTCGTCGATGTCTCCTCCCCGTTCAGGTGTTTATAATAATGGCGCTGTACCGTACCGTGCGCAGCTTCGTACTCATACGCGCCATCCGGTGACACCAATACGGAAGTCATCATACCGAGAGATCCGCATGCAGACGAAACCATATCGCTCATCACATCTCCATCGTAATTCTTACATGCCCAGATAAATCCGCCGTCCGCTTTCATGACACGCGCCACCGCATCATCAATGAGCGTGTAAAAATACTCGAGACCTGCCGCCTCAAACTTCTCTTTGTATTCGTTGTCATATATCTCCTGAAAAATATCCTTAAACGTATGATCGTACTTTTTCGAAATCGTATCTTTTGTGGCAAACCACAGATCCTGCTTGATGTCCAGTGCGTAGTTAAAACATGCCCTGGCAAAACTCGAAATTGATTTTTCTGTATTATGGATTCCCTGAATGATCCCTGGGCCGTCAAATTCATGTATGACTTCTCGTAGTTCCGTTCCATCCTCTGCGGTAAAGACCAATTCCGCTTTTCCTCTCCCCGGCACTTTCATTTCTGTATTTTTATACACATCGCCGTAGGCGTGGCGCGCAAGCGTGATCGGTGCCGTCCAGTTCTTCACACACGGTTCGATCCCTTTTACCTGGATCGGAGCGCGGAACACGGTTCCATCCAGTGCTGCACGGATCGTTCCATTTGGTGATTTCCACATTTCTTTCAAATCGTATTCTGTCATTCTCGCCGCATTTGGTGTGATCGTCGCACATTTTACTGCCACGCCGTATTTTTTTGTTGCCTCGGCAGAATCCATCGTCACCTTGTCGTTCGTCTCATTTCGGTGAGCAAGGCCGAGATCATAATATTCTGTTTTTAAATCAATATATGGCAATAATAGTTCCTCTTTGATCATTTGCCATAAAATACGGGTCATCTCGTCCCCGTCCATCTCTACAAGCGGTGTCGTCATCGTAATTTTAGCCATGTCTTCGTCCTCCTCTGATACCTCTTTTTCCATTTTCAATCGTTATCTTCTGCTTCTTTCTTAGTATCTTACCACATCGCTTTCCGTGTTGTCAATCACCAACCCCACGCGAGTATGGTTTCATTACCCTCGATTTTTCGTAATTTTTGGTAATTTTTGCAAAAAAACTCCGCTCCCTGTCCTGTGAGATTCCAGTACAAACTTCCTTCTCACAGGACAGGGAACGGAGATGAACCACTGCCAAATATCTGTTCCATTCAGACAGATTTTAGGAGTTCCACTTCACTCCTTTTGGCGTCTTAAACATTTTTTTATAAGCGGCAAGTTTCTTTTTCGGCGCTTTTATTTTTGCCTTTGCCTGAATACCTTTGTACGCATTTTTTCCTACTTTTTTCAGTGCTGTCGATTGGATCGTTATGTTCTTCAGCTTTTTACAAGAAGCAAACGCCTGGCTTCCAATCTCAGTAACATGTTTCCCGATTGTCGCTTTTACCGCCTTTTTGCATCCCTTAAACGCTGATTTTCCGATTGCGGTCACACGGAATTTCTCTCCTTCGATCGTAACTGTATTCGGAACTTTGATCGATTTCAGTGTTTTGCTTTTCACACCGGTTACTGTGGCCATCCCTTTTTCTACATTTGTCACCTTGTATGTGAGACTTCCAGACGTATAAGTCTTGCCTTTTACCACTTTAGAACCAGAAGGGACCGGACTATTGGAAGGAACTGGTGTCCCTGCCGGCGCCTGACTGGCACTTGCCGGAGGCGTAATCGACGGATCCTGACCCGGCGCTGCCGTCGGCGTTACATCCGGCGTCTGTACCGGAGGCGGATCCTGACCTTCATCTTCATCCGTAACCGTTGCTTCTCCAAACTGGAATGCCTCCAGTTCGCAGACTGCTCCGCTTTTTGAAGAACTAAACACGAAGAAAAGCGCATGTTTTCCCGTCAGTGAACTCAGTCCTTCTACATCAATCGTCTTTATCACACCATTTTGATCATCCGATTCCGATATTTCGATCGTACCCAGCAGTTTCCCGCCGACGCTTTCCCACGGGCGGTCAAGCATGACCTGAATTGTCGCTGGCTTTCCTTTCGGGATCAGGGAAACAGCAAGCATATCTTTCGTACGTGTTCCCCTTCCAGCATCAAAGTTAAAGTACTTATAACCAACGATAGAACCGTTCGGGATACGGTACGCGTTACTGCCCGGATTCCATTCATCATAATGAGCCGCAACCTGCGCGCCCCCCGTTATATAACAGGCACTTCCTCCCGTCAGCTTCTTATATGGGTTTAACCCGTCGATCTCAAATCCCTGTGACGTTACCTCGGCTTCTTTGATCTCCACCTTACCATCTTCTGTCACCCGTACATCCACCGGTTCCACCACACCCTGACGGCGTGTCTGGCTGTTATCAATACAGCGGTGATAGAACACATACCACTGACCGTTTACTTCCAAAATACTTCCATGCGTATTTCCCGTCGTCATAGAGACGATCGCATTGCCATTCTGATCCGTTTCCCGGGCACGCGCGTCAATGATCGTGCCGCCGTATGTCCACGGCCCCAGCGGTGTGTCCGAATACGCATAAGCCAGTGTGCAGTTTGATGGTCCCAGTCCAAATTCACCGTTATTTGTTTTACGGCTGTATATGAATACATACTTATCTTCTACTTTTCGTATAGAGGAAGCCTCAAAAAAGCGGAAAGTATCACCGGTCTTACAATTGTCAATGCCGGTGTCTGCTTCCGTCAGCACTTTACATCCTTCCTTCACCGTACACATCGTTTCCGGGTCCAGTTCTGCCATCTCCGAAGACTCAAATCCCCAATATCCATAAACTCTTCCGTCATCATCCACAAAAAGCGCGGCATCGTAACCAAGAACACCTTCTGTCTCTGTCGTACTGCCCTCTTTCCAGTTACATACCTCAAACGGGCCTTTCGGACTATTCGATTTCGCGATCATATCGTAGCGTCCTTCGGAACGGTTATTCGGATACAGATAGTACACTTTATTCCCTGCGGCATCTTTCGTCTCCACGACATCCGGCGCGTAGAAAATATCCCCTACTCCGTCAACCTCATGCCGGAAGATCTCACCCTCACAGCGCCAGTCATTCAGGTTCTCTGCCGGTGCAGACCACAGGACTAAATTATCTCCACAGTACTCTGTCTTCCGTATATCGTGGGAACCGTAAATGTATGCGCGGTATTTTCCTGGATTATCCGGATCCTCAAACAGCTTCGGTTCCCCGTCCGGAATATGCTCCCAATGCGGCAGATACGGATTCGCCGCTTCCGCCTGCGCACTATCAAACAGACTGCTTCCACAGAAGACAACTGTCAGTGCTGCCAATAACAACCATTTTGAAAACTTTCTCATTTTATAGAACCCCTTTCTTATCCTTTACTGATTCCGAATATCCTCTTCGAGTTCCCCTGCCAATACAAGCGTCTCTTCCAATGTATTCTGGATCTCATTGACATGTTCCAGATGCTCTCTAGCTACGTCATTGGCTTCCTTTATGGAAGTAATGATCGAATATAGATGATCGGTAATCGTATTCAGTGTAGCTTTGATCTCAGTTGCTGAATTGCCGCTGTCCTTTGCCAGCTCGCCCATCTGATCAGCGACAACAGCGAATCCCCGGCCGTTTTCGCCGCTTCGCGCCGCCTCGATCGAAGCGTTCAGAGCCAAAATATTAGAACGGGAGGCATTGCTGCTGATCTTATTCACTACTTCAACCGTATTGTGCACATCCCCCTCTACATTATTTGTCATATCACTCATGTCCGCCATCAACTGAGACAGATTGGCAATCCCATCCACTACCGTTTTGATCGAGGAATGGATCATGTTCATCGAATCCTGGAACTTCACAGTGACGTCTGCCATCTGCTCTTTCTTTTCTACAGAATGCGTGCAGGTGATACATCCGACCACGCGATCCTCATCCTTGATCGGTACGAGGATTCCCTCAAACGCTTCCCCCATCACTTCCTTTGGAAGATAATTATGTTTTGCCCGCCCGGTACGGATCACATCGCGAAATGCGCCGCTCGGATCATGAAATGTGTCGCCTATGTGAAATTTGGGCGTAACATCTTCCGGAACGAAAAAACCCTGAATGATGCCATCGGCATCCATGACCGTAATATAAACATCATGCTCAAACAGCTGACTGATCAGCGGCACGAGATCAACGATCTTCTCAACTTGTTCATTTGACATTAAAACACCTCCTGATTTTTCCTACTCTGTTATTTGAATTTTACTTTGTTGCCGCATCCTCTCGCTCGCAGCAATTTTTTATAGGCTTTCCGTTTGTTCTTCGGCACTTTCATAACTGCTTTTTTATAAATACCCTGAAAAGCCCTGCTGCCGACTTTTTTTCCAGTAAGGTTTTTCGTCTTTACCGTTATTTTCGCCAATCTGTTACACTTATAAAACGCCTTTGCCCCGATTGACGCTATATTTTTTCCGATCGTAATTTTCTTAAGCTTCTTACAATTTTTAAAAGCATTCGCTGCGATTGCTGTTACCTTATAAGTAATGCCGTTGATCCTGACCGTATTAGGAATGGAAACGGAAGTAACATTTCGTTTGACCGGTTTCGTATAAGTCACGGTTCCCCCGCTCATGCCAGCTTTACTTACCGTATAGACCGCTTTTTTGTCAAAAATCCGAGTCCCTTTCGCCGGAACATTGTCCGTCGGTAACGGCGGATCTGTCGGCGCTGCCGACGGATTTAATGTCGGCGGATCTAGCGGTTTTGGTGTCGGCACATCTATCGGAATGATCGTCGCTGCTGGCGCATCCGTGGGTTTTCCTGATGGAGCATCTGTCGGTGTTTGTGTTGGCGGATCTGTCGGCGCCATTGTTGATGCAGACGGCGGCGTTTGCGTCGGTTCATCTTCCGGATCGTGCGTTGGCGCCAATGTCGGATGCGCTGTCGGATCGGATGGCGTTGGAATCGATGTCGGTACGATGACCGGTGTCGGCTCTGGCACCGGCGTCACGAATGGCGTTGGCGCTGGTAAGAGCTCTTTCTTCCCGATCACATAAGAAGAACAATGTGAGATTTCAAACTGAGCAATGCCTCCTGAAACTTTCACAACCGTATCTTCACATAATTCCAGTTTCCCAGTATCTTTATTATAATAATAAAGCTCGTATGTACCATCAGCGAATTTTTCGCCTACTTTTACTGAAACAGCAGCTCTTCCTGGCAGCGTTCCGCTATGAAAGAAATCTATGACCGTATACGGATCCAATCCCTCTCTCTCGATCGCCGCCTGTTCTACACTCGAAGTCTCCGAATCGATCGCAGCTCCAAGATCCACGGCAATGTCGGAATCACTGATGTTTTCTCCCTCAAATTTCCATTGATACAAAAGGTCTCCATATTCATCATCAAACACATACGAAATGCTTTTCTCCGTACGTATGATGTGGCTGTAAATAACCTTTTGCTTATCTGCCTCTACCTTTGGCTCGGAATCACCATAATAGATCAGATCCGTTACAGGTGTTTCTACTCCCGGCACCTCTGATTTCTCCAATTCCTCCAAAATCGAATCAATATCACAACTCTCCATCTTATTATCTGTCACGACTGCTTTTTGGATCGTGAGATCAAACGAAGCCACATAACCGCCGTCCAAAGAACGAGCAATGATCTTCGTCGTTCCCTCCTTTATCCCGCGCACAACAAGGATCCCATCGGTCGTGATCGGAGATACCCCTGCGATCTCCTGATCCTCTACCATCCAGACGACACCCTGTTCCGACGCATCCGCGGGATCAAATATTGGTCGGAAATTCTTGATCTTTCCTTCTGGTACTGTCAGGTCATCTCCCAGTTCAATCCCCTGAACAGGCGTAATATCCGGATCAGCCTCGTATTCTTCTGTTTCCTCTGCGATCCTAGCAGCCAATCTTCCCATCGCATGTAAGAAATTGCTTTGTACGTTTATGAGAATTCCCTCTGTTACAGTAGTCAGCTTTTGATAAAAACTATAATTTTCCTTTTCGGTTATAACCGAAGTAACAACACCTTTTTCGACCAGTTTGTGCATCAGTTCCTTCATATTTTCCAATTCATGCGTGTTGTCATCTTTATAGGTGGCATCCGTTACGAGAAACGCAAATTTTGCGGCCGCACTATTAAATGTCATAACATCCGGTTCGATCAAATTAGCCAGCGCATCCACCGCAGATTCCGGACTATCGCCGCCACCCGTAGCTCCGAGCTTATCGATTTCTGCTTTCAGCGCCTCGACATCCTCATTTTCAAACCATATGGATAACGCCGGGGAATAATGCAGTATCGTTGTATCTTTACCGTCCATGTCAATATCTTTATAATCGATCAGCGAGATACGGAGTCTCGCATTGGTCGCCGCGATTTCATCGACAAACTTCGTCAATCCATCCCGTACGCTGTCTATGATACTCTGCATAGATCCTGTCGTGTCAACGATCAGTGCCACATTGATGTATTTACCGGTCAGATCCATACCCTTCAGGGAAGCATAACCAAAGTCCTCTGGAGCTTTTCTCGCTCCAGTTATTTCATAAGAACCACTCTGATTTCCATATACCTGCGTTTGGATCACATATGTTTTGCCTGCCTTTAAATCAGCAGAAACAATAAAATTGTGTTCATCATATCCATCGTCGTCGTAAGCCACTGATTTGCCATATTCATCAAACATCCAAATCAGGGCGTCTGTATCACCTGACGAATAAAAGTAATAAATACCGTCATTTTCCGGCCGGAAGCGAAAACTTCCATTCTTTGGTTTCGAGGACAGATAAGAAACCTGCGTTGTCTTATCAAGTTCCAACTCCCCACAATCTTCAAATAATTCATCAAAACGTCCCTTTACCGGTACGTTTATACTCTTTTCGATCGAGCCGCCTACTACATAAAGCGTATTAGCCGTACCGCCTTCGACCCAGGGACTGTTATAACTCTGATTGTGGCTCGCCTTTACTTTTCCATCTGTCACCGCTTGATTCAGGTTAGCCGTATACTGCGTTCCATCGTCATATGTAATCGTCACGTTGTATAGCATTTTTATTTTCGTCAGATCAAACCGATAATACTTTTGCTTCTTCCCGTACAAGGTCAAAGAACCGTCCACACCCATTTCCAGGGCAGCATCCACGCTAGTGGGCGTCACGGTAATATCTGTTATCCGGGGCGCGGTATCATCTGCGTTGATCCCCTCTGGTTTATTTACGAGAACGATGTCCATCACTTCTTTCCCTGAGGCGTCAAGAACCTTCAGTTCATCCTGTATCCCGACATTCCCGTGAACGATCACACCAGCCCCCGCCGCCATCCGTTCCAGTTTATTTCCCTCGCACGATTTTATGGTATAGTCTTTTCCTGCCCGGAGTACCTCCCCGTTTCCATCCAAAGCCCTTAAACTGACCACGGAATCTCCTTCTTCCAAAGAAATTCCCGTTCTTTCCTGTAATACTGGGATTGTCGTATCGTTCTCCTGTCCTAACGACTCCTCGCTCTCAGCTGCGTTCAGCTCCAGGACGGCAATCGATGCGTCACCCGGTTCCTCGGCTGATCTCCGGCTGGCCTCCCGTACCTTTGCACCGGCCTCAGCAACTGGCATACACAGGGTCAGCGCCATAGACAGCGATAAGGCAAATGATAAAAATTTCTTAACTCTCCTCATACTTTCACCTGAACCTTTCTAACGAAACAAAACGGCTTCTTTCTCTGAAATATATTACTACTCATTTTATCATATCTTTTACCCTAAAGCAACAAGTTTCGTCTTGTGTCTGACTCCTTTTTTTGTTATACTTCATACAGGACTACGAGTCCGGGTTTGTGCACGCACGAACTTATATATTGCGTATTGATCATGCGCGAATGGAGGAAAAGAATGAAACAAGGGGTTTATGCCGCCGTCAAAAAAAATGGAACCCTGTATTACCGCAGTTCCATCACATTTCAAAACAAACATATCAGCCTGGGCAGCTATCCGACTGAAGATGATGCCGCGCGCGCTTACACACAGGCAGACACCATTCTTCACGACCCCGCTTATTCACTTGACTCCTATCTCTCGTTCCCTGACAAAAATAGAAACAACGAGCAAAACTCTCCGGTGCTCCCTTTTCCCAAATGGGTTACGCTCATCAATTTCCGCGACAACGGCATTTACATCAAAACTCCGATCTATTTGCGGAAAAACTATTTTCACTATTATTTTTCCCCTGACGACTACTATACGTTTGACATTGACGACTTATTTTACTATTCTACCCATTCGATCATACGCCGCGGCGGGCATCTGTTCGTCAGCGATTACGGCATGCAGATCAATATTTTATCGAGATATGGGATTAAAAACTACGGCGTCGCAGGACGGGATTTTTTATTTGTAAATGGGGACAAACGGGACTTCCGCTACGAGAACATCGAAATCATCAACCGCTATCACGGGGTGTTTTGCAAACAGCACAAGGGCAAAACGATCTATGAGGCCAGGATCCACTTGCGGGGCGAGTTCATCGTCGGACGTTACGCCACTGAAATCGAAGCGGCTGTCGCCTATAACAAAGCAGCCTCCGCCTTGATCCGGAAAGGGTATGACAAGCGGTTTCCGGTGAATTATCTGGAAGAACTATCCAGCGAAGAATATAAATCCTGTTTTAAGCAGATCCAGATTTCCAAAAAGATCCAGGCACTCCGTCCAAGGGAATAAGAGCACAAAGGCGCCCTAAAGAAGGGCGCCTTGGAAATACAAGATCAAATATAAGATGATTATGATACCGTTTAATACGGACCCGACAGCCGGACATGTCATATAGATATCTTCTTTTTTATAACATCGCAGGGACAATACAAAACCAACTACGGATAACGCTAAATTCACGATCCCCAAATACCCGTACTGGATCCCGCCCCGGCCCTTTTCCATACTGGAACAGATGAACAGCGCTATGATAAAGATAAGCGATAAGACGGCGATCAGCATCGAAACGATGCCGATGAATAGATGTTTCTTGTCCGTAAACTGTATTTTTCTCCTCTTTCCAATCCGTATTTTTATACTCATTTTCTTTCCCTTTCCTTACGAGTTCTCTTTTTGCGGTACCATGTGAGCATACAGCGGCACATGCTGTAACACACGCAGCCGAGCGCTACGCCTACCGTATTTAGGATCAGATCGTCCACATCAAAACAACCTACTTTGGATACAAGCTGGGCCGTCTCCACCGTCAGGCTGAATAAAAAGCCGAATCCCGTGATCTTCAAAAAGTTTAAAAATGGACCCAGTTTCCTCTTTTCCAATCCCGGGATGAAAAATCCAAAGGGCATGAAAACGACGATGTTTCCCACTATATTGATCATAAACGCCTCCTCCCCCAGAATATCCCGGTATTTAATAAACCGGGATATCTCGCGGAACGGAGTGAAATTATACTGGTAGTTCAGAAATTGTGTCGTACGTCCATATTCTTCACTGAAAAACAGGAAATAAATAAGCAAGATCATATAACCGACAAAAGCAAGTGCCAGCATATTGCGAATTAGCTTTTTCACAGTAAAAACCCCCCGTTCGCCTTTTATGCTTTTCGAATTGCCACTCCTAATACTTCCATTTTCTTCAGTATTTTATCCATGACCTCGGTTACGTCCTTGTCCTCCAGCGTGCGGTCTGCCGCGCGGAAACGGATCGAGTAAGCCAGCGATTTCTCATCCTGTCCGAGCTGTTCACCCTCGTACACATCGAACAACTGGTAACTTTCCAGCAAACTTCCGCCATTTTTCCGGATCACTTCCTCCACGCTTCCGGCGAGGACATCCTTTTTCATCACAAGGGAAATATCCCTCGTAACGGCCGGGAATTTTGCCACTCCTTTA
The DNA here is from genome assembly GCA_910589665.1 of uncultured Eubacterium sp. Classification (GTDB taxonomy): domain Bacteria; phylum Bacillota; class Clostridia; order Lachnospirales; family Lachnospiraceae; genus Eubacterium_F. Next base: position 41,015 of record CAJUTR010000007.1, read on the forward strand.
TATTTGACGTCAAAATCAGAATGTCCAGCAAGCCGTTCCACATCGAGTACGGCAACGTACGCTTTCGTTCCGATCCCATATCCGTCGAGCACATCCGGATGTACCTCACCGAGAAAGCCGATCGTTTCGGTGCCGACAGCCACATCGGCTTTGCGCCCCGGATGGAGATACGGGCGATCGGCATCTGGCGTAAACGAAATGCCGCGCCGGATCCCCAGCTTATCCAAAATGCCCTCAACGACGCCTTTCATATCAAAGAAATCACCCGCCCCGTACATACCGAGCGTCAGCTGCATCCTCTCGTCAGGCAGTTCTTCTAATGGCAGGGATTTCGGCAGATAAATATTCGCCAGTTCATACAGCCGCACATCTTTATTCCGTCTGTTATAGTTCGTGGAAAGCGACGTGAGCATACCATTTAGCGGCGTCGTCCGCATGATACTATAATCCTCTCCCAACGGGTTCGAGATCACGATCGTCTTTCTCAGATCGCTCTCTTCCGGTATCAGAAGTTTATCAAACACTTTCGGACTTTCGAACGAATAACTCATCCCCTCGCTAAACCCTGCCTGCTCCACGACATTTCTTGCAATATTTTCTATCACCGTCTGATCGGACAATTTCCCCATCGTCGCCTCTCCACTCGGAAGCGTGGCCGGAATCTTATCATAACCGAAAAAGCGCGCGACCTCCTCCGCCAGGTCCGCCAGACAGTGTACATCCTGTCTCCATGTCGGCACATGGACGATCCGTTCCCCGCGGTCTACGCCGAGTCCGACCATCTCAAAATAAGAAATCATCTCCTCTTCGCCGATCTCGGTGCCAAGAAGATCGTTGATGCGTTCCGGATCATATGCTACAGTCTCTTCCTGCCTTTCGTTCGGATAGACGTCCACACATCCGCCGACTACCGTTCCGGCGCCGAGCTCTTCAATCAACTGGCAGGCACGGTTCATCGCCTCACGCGTTGTGTTTGGGTCAAGTCCTTTTTCAAATTTAGCCTGGGCATCGGTACGCATCCCCAGTTTCTTACCAGAAAGCCGGATATTCGTGCCATCAAAACAAGCCGCCTCAAAAAGCATCGTCTTGACGTCATCCGTAATTTTTGAATTTTCTCCCCCCATAATGCCGGCAATGCCGACCGCTTTCTCGCCGTCACAGATCATAAGGATCGAATCGTCCAGTTCCCTTTCCTGCCCGTCGAGTGTCGTAAACGTCTCGCCCGCTTTCGCGTTGCGCACGACGATCTTTCGTCCGGCGATCGTATCAAGGTCGTATGCGTGCATCGGCTGAGAATACTCTTCCATCACGTAATTTGTGATATCCACGATATTATTGATCGGGCGTATCCCACAGGCCGCCAGCCGCCGCTGCATCCACTCCGGCGACGGTGCAAGGCGGATATCCTTTACGACACGCGCCACATAACGGGAACAAAGTTCCTTATTTTCTATGTCAACGGAAATATAATCCTCTGTCTTTTCATCGTTTCCTACTTCCGTCACGACCGGCGGGCAGAACGGCTTGCGAAACGTCGCTGCCGCCTCTCTCGCGATGCCGATCACGCCGAAGCAGTCCACGCGGTTTGACGTAACCTCATATTCAAAATTCGCGTCCCGCAGACCGAGCAGCGCGATCGCGTCACTTCCGACCGGCGCCTCTTTATATTCGGGGTTGTCGCTCAAAATATAGATACCGTCTTCCGGCGCGTCGGGGTAAAAGTCCCTCGACGATCCCAGTTCCTCGACGGAACACATCATGCCAAACGATTCTACACCGCGCAGTTTCCCCTTCTTGATCTTAATACCGCCCGGCGTCTTTGTACCGTCATGGCCGCCAGCCACACGTCCTCCCTCGAGAACGACTGGGACTTTCTGCCCCTCCTTTACATTTGACGCCCCGGTCACGATCTGCACCGTATTCCCTTCGCTGTCGACCGCCACCTGGCACACGACGAGCTTATCCGCATCGGGATGTTTTTTTATTTCCTCTATTTTTCCCACAACGATCTTTTCCAGATCCGCATCTAATTTTTCAAATCCTTCCACTTTTGTGCCGGAAAGGGTCATCGCGTCCATATACTCCTTCTCCGTGCAGTCCAGTTCTGGAACATATGCTTTAATCCATGATAATGGTGTATTCATTGTTTCCCTCCTAAAATTGTTCCAAAAAGCGTTTATCATTTTCATAAAGAAGTCTCATGTCGTCGATTTCATATTTCAAAAGAGCGATACGCTCCAATCCGACACCAAACGCAAATCCTGTATACTCCTGCGGATCGATCTTACTCATTTCCAATACATGGGGATGTACCATACCGCATCCGAGTATCTCGATCCAGCCCTCACCTTTACAGAACCGGCATCCTTTTCCGCCGCACTTAAAACACGTCACATCCATCTCAGCGCTCGGCTCCGTAAATGGGAAATGATGGGGACGGAATTTCACCTTTGTTTCCTCGCCGAATAACTCCCTCGCAAATTCTGCCAGCGTTCCCTTTAGATCCGCAAAAGTGATATGCTTGTCGATGACAAGTCCCTCGATTTGATGGAACGAAGGCGAATGGGTCGCATCGACCTCATCCGAACGGAATACCCGGCCGGGCGCGATCATCCGGATCGGCAGTTTCCCTTCTTCCATCACACGAACCTGTACGGAAGATGTCTGCGTGCGGAGCAGGAATTTGTCATTGATATAAAACGTATCCTGTTCATCCTTTGCCGGATGGTTCGCCGGAATGTTCAATGCTTCGAAGTTATAATAATCATATTCTACTTCTGGCCCTTCCACAACCTCATAGCCCATACCGATAAATATTTTTTCAACCTCTTCCAGAGCGATCGTATTCGGGTGGCGGTGCCCCATATCAGGTTTCCGGCCTGGAAGCGTAACGTCTATGACTTCCGCCTTCATTTTTTCCTCGCGGAGTGCCTTCGCAAATGCCGCTTTTTTCGCCTCCAGCCTCGTCTCAATATCCTTTCTCGCATCATTGACAAGCTGTCCGACTTTTGGCCGGTCTTCCGGCGCCACATCCTTCATGGCTTTGAGTACACTCGTTAATTCGCCCTTCTTTCCCAGGAAAGCCACCCGGATGTCGTTAAGTTTTTCAAGTCCCTGGGTCTGCTCGATCTGAGACAGGGCATCCTGCATGATTTTTTCAAGTTTTTCTTTCATTTCCTTCCTCATTTCTTCCCCAAAGAATTTCTCTTTGGGAACGTTTCATTTATGTTACCATTTATTTGTTGCGCGGCAAAATCTACGTAATTCGATTGTAAACCAACATGCAATATTTTTCAAGGGTGAAATTTTACGCCGCACTGTGTGTGATGCGACGTGCCACATAAATTTGATAAGAAAAAGACTACCGCACTGGACACGATACGCTCTTTGGGAAGCGCCAGCTACAGCATGTGCCGCTGCCGTTATGCCAAAAACAGCGTATACAAACATAATGACCGATATAAAACCTTGAACGTTTCCCCTAAACAACAATTGTGGCTATGCCAAAAAGCATAGCCACAATACAAAGGTATCATAATGATATAGTTTAGTGATTACTTCTTAATCTTCACTGACTTCTTACTGCTCCAGCCGCTGTAATGTTTTTTACCGTCTACCGTCTTATAAGCCCTTGCCTGAACATAGTAAGTCTTCTTCTTCAGCTTTTTAAGCGTAACTTTCAAGGTTTTTGCGTTTTTGATCGTCACCTTTTTCGCGGATTTCATATTCTTTTTCAGCGAATACCGGATCTCATAACCGTTTGCTCCGCTCACTTTCTTTTTCAGCGTAACGTCTGCTTTCTTTCCTTTTACATTTTTTACAGACTTGATCGCTGGTTTGGAAACAGTAACTTCTTCGTCCTTCTTCGGGGCAGGTGTCACAGTAGCAGGTGGTACTGGTGCCGGTGTAGCCGGTGTCGGCGGTGCCGGTGTAGCCGGCTGTGCCTGCTTCTCTGCAAACTGCCAGGAAGCTACTTTATATCCATTTCCACGGAATACGAAATACAGATCATGTTTGCCCGTCACATTTCCCGCAATGTCTGCCTCAAATGTTTCATAGTTCTCGTCACCTGTTACTCTCATATCCAAGGATGCCACTTTATTTGCGCTTACCGTCGGATCATCAACAAATACTTCCACTGCGCCGTAATCGGTATTCGATGCGATCTGTGCTGACACTTTACCAACACCCTTTTCACCGAAGTTCACGCCGCTGATCTTCGTCCAGTCACCTGTATGGATCTTATCGAGGACCATCGCTCTTACGGCATCGGATTTAGCGGATTTTACGCCTGCGCTGTATGATGTCGTCGTCGCATTGATGGTTTCATACGGATTAAAGTCCTCTACCTGCTCTACGCCCTCGTAATTCGGCTCAATGTTGATCGCATCTGTTTCTTTGTCTACGGTCATCGGAGCTACATGCAGGCAGCGGTAATCCTGCGCCGTATGATACAGCATGTTCTCAAGCGCTGTCGAGTGGTATGTCATGTATTCTTTGCCTTTGAACGAAAGCATGTGATGATGGTTATTGTACGATTTACCATAAATCGTACTTGGATTGTTCAGAATCGACCCCAGGTATTTCAGGTCATCCGTGCTCTCCTGCTCTTCCGGATTGAATGTGATGTTCATCGGGTCTTTTGATACATAACATGCAATCTGTCCGGAAGCAATCGGCCCAAGCGCCCCCGACGCATTTACAGAACCAGGTACCTTGAAGTTAGTGCAGTAGGAGTAAAAGTACTTACCATTAAACTGGTTGATCTCGTTATCCTCAAACAAATAGAACGCATCCATTTCTTGCGGCACACCGTCTAACAACACCTTACCAGTACCTTCTTCAAATTTGATCTTACATACCCGGCCAGTTTTCGGATGTGCTTTCTGCTCTGCAGTCGGATTTTCTCCACCAGGAAGTCCACCGCCAAAATACACATAAGCATCGCCCTTGTCGTCTACGAGTACTGCCGGGTCAAAGCACCATACGACACCGTTACAGTTCGTTGTTGACTGACTGAATAACGTCACACCCAGATCATCATACCACGGGCCAGTCGGGGAATCCCCACGTGCATATCCTACCGCTCCACTATTCGTGTAGAAGAGGTAATACTCATCTTCCCCGTCTCCGTCGCCGTCGATCTTCAGACCTGATGGCGCCCACGATTTCGTCGCCCATTTACATTTCACCTTTTCCGTCGAATCTTCCGGCTCATTTGTCAGGTTCAACTGATCAACAAAACCTTCATCCGTCCAGTTCACCATATCCTTCGTGGACATGATCGTCAGGGAATGGTTGTTATAGCCGTTCTTCTTCATGATTCCGCTTTTGTCGTATTCTACTGCCTCCGTCGTGCCATAAACATACAGCTTTCCATCAACGTCGCTATTATCGATTGCCGTCGGGTCTGCGCACAGGTTCCAGTTTGTGAGCATACTCGTGATCGGATGAACTTTAACTTCGTAAATCGGCTTACCTTCACCATCCAATACAGCTTCACCGTTTTCATCTAATTTCTTCTCCTTCGTCGTATAGGACACTCCCTGTTTCAGCACAAGCTCTTCCGTATCCCATGCCTGCTCATTCTCCGGTGTAAATGGATCACTGTCCTCCGTTTCATACTTCGTGATCGGTGCATCCTTCTGCTTCTCTCCGTCTTTATACGCAACCACTGAGCCTTCATATGCGTATGTATACGTATCCTCCCATTTATACTGGTGCTGTGGGGACTCGAGGGCGTCCGCATCAGCCACAGGACCTACTGCCATCGTAGCTGCCAGCGAAAAGACAAGCCCGGCGGCTGTCAGTTTCGCCCATTTCTTCTTGTGAAACATATAAATACCTCCTAGATTTTTGATTGATAGTACATTTTGTAACTTTATGATACCAAATAAAAGTACGCTTTATCAATGATGTATGCAGTAATGTATTTGATACATCCAGAATCCGCATCCTTTATTTTTCTACATAGTAACTTTCTTCCGGCCCAAGATGTGAAGCAAGGACTTCTTCCTCCGAGATCACGAGCTTCTGCATGACAAACGTCGGATCGATCGCATAGACACGGATTGTATTGATTCCCGATTTCAGCTGGATCTGGGTCGTTTTTTTCCTGCCGTTGGCAGAAACATCGTCCGCCCATGTACCGCTGTACTCGCCCGCAGTAAAATCGCTGTTCAGCATATTGACCATATCCGTTGCCCCGCCATTGACAGAAAGTCCATACCGGATCGCCACATCGTCGCGGTCAATGTTATTGGACGGAGCCGCATAAAGGGTACAATCATACACATCGTCCTGATCGACGTACACTTTATACTCGACAAATGGCGCTTTTGCCGGATCGTTCTTATAACAGAAATTGCTGGGGAATGCTTTGACCGCCTGCCCCATCTTTCCATAGTTGTCGATCACGCCACAGGAAACGCCGCCTTCCCCTGCCCCGCTGTTCACAAACCCACCAGGAAGGATGGACGCGTACCCGTTGGCATATACGTACGTATGCGGATCCAGCGAAGAAACATTGATCACTTTCGCCTTGACCCGGATCGTAACCGTGCCGTCGGTTCCGGCCACTGTCACCGTTCCGTCCGCATCCGCACTCACCTTACTCCAGTCAACCGATATGACAAATGTATCCTGAAGTTCTACCGTGCCGGAAGCTTTCGAAACATGGATCCAGTCCGCGCTCGCTCTCACCGTGTAATCAAAGGATGGACTGCCGCCATTGGAAACCGTCACGGTATACGTCTCCTTACTGATATTTGTAAAGGAATCGAGCACACACTCTCCCTCGGTAAAGGCCGCTTCCTGATTCTGCAGCGTCACGATCATCTGTGCCTGATCCGCAAGGGAATCTACCCTTTTTGCTTTCGGATAAGACCAGCCACTCGAATCCCAAGTCACATACCCGACATGCGGCGAACTCATCATATTTTTCCATTTGTCACCGACACCTGGCATTTCGTTATTGTATGTGTACTGGAGCGTCTCGTCCAGTTTCACCGATTCCTCCAGCTGATCGGCATACCAGTTCGCGGCAGCACTTCCTTTCTCAAAGAAGTACTCATTCAGACCGCTCAGGATCTGCATCTTTGCCACATTTGCCGATGCCACAGCCGGATAATATACGAGTTCAAAATACGCTGCCTGCAGATGATCCGGAATCACAGATTTATAGTGCTCGGCATCATCCATCAGTTTCTGTGCCCGGTTCAGGACCCGTACGGCCTCATTGTAATTGGTCACATGATACGTATAATTTTTCAGTGTTTCCGGATTACAGGATCCGTTGATCCATGTATACTCTTTTAACAGGGATGCGACTGCTTCGGTCTGCTGTTCATCGAGCGCGGAGCCAAACTGCTGGCCCACCCACTGTTTCATATAGTCGCCTGTCTTATTTCTTCCATTTTTCCCCCATGTCTCATAATCATACGCCATGTCGAGGAAGTAAGAAATATTCATCTCCATCGGCTTTAAGTCGCCGACATTGACGATCCATATATCATCGATGCCATGCTCGTATGCCATCGTCATCTGTTCCCACACTTTATTCAGTTCTTTCGTATTGACCCACTCGTACGAGGTCGGGCCGCCGTGATAGTCAAAGTGGTAGTACATGCCCCAGCCGCCTGCGCGCTGCTGCTCTTCCTTCGTCGTCGGCAGTGTACGCATGTTTCCGTTATTGTCCTCACAGAGCATGATGACAACGTCATCGAGCTGATCCCATTTTTTCAGTCCCGGGGTCTCACTTGTGCCGTGCCAAAAGTTTTCCACTTCTTTGTAAACGGTGAGGACCTGCGGCGCGTCGCTCCGGTCGTACTCTGCCAAAATGTTCTTCTGCGTCGTAATGACCCGCTTGAGCAGATCGATATTGTCCTCCACGCTGCCTCCCAGGGCAGAATCGGCCTCACCACGCATACCGAGCGTATAGACATTTTCATACGCCATGTTCCTTTTGACGCCGTCTCTCCAGAAGTTTGTAATCCCCTCTTCGTTCTTATTGAAATCCCAGTACGCGCGCTTTGAGTATTCCCGCCATTTCTGGCCCCACTCGTTGCCGGCGCGGCACAGCGGTTCATGATGGGACGTCCCCATGACGATCCCGTACTTATCTGCCAGCTCGGCGTTTGCGATCGGAGAAGATTTTCCGTCCTCACTGAACTCATTTCCCCACATCGCCGGCCACAGGTAATTTCCTTTGCACCGGAGGATCACCTCATATACAAGGTCATAAAAATCTTCATTGTAATCGCCGAATTTTTCCCTTACCCATCCGCTCAGCGACGGCGCCTCGTCGTTCAGGAAGATACCGCGGTATTTGACGGACGGCTCCTTCGAGGTCATCTCGAGATCCCAGTTCGAAAGAACAATCTCATCCTTTTTCTCCGGTACGGCGTCTCCCCAAAATACCCAGGGGGAAACCCCCATCGCCTCGGAGATATGATAGAGTCCGTAAATGGCTCCCCGCTTGTCGCTTCCCGCGACAACGATCGCTTTCTCCACACCGGCAGCCGGATCATCGACGAATTTGATCTTGTAAGTCTCCCATTTGCCCAAGACATCCGACACATCAAGTTTTCCCGCGGAAATCAGGGAATCGATGACGTCGTTATTGCCGATTGAACCGACGATGATCGCTGTCCCCTTTAGGTCCTGCGACCTATTTACGACTTCAGATGCCTTGCCGCTCTGCGCAACCATCGCGACATCTTCGGCAAAAGAATCCGCGATCAGGCTTAACCCGTCGTAGTCGTCCCCTTTTTCATCCACATAAACCGGAACCGAACGATCCGCGGAAGCTACGACGAACTGATCGAGCGGCGGACGCGGTGTCGGGGTTGATGCTGCCGAGGCCCCGGGGGCAGCCGGGGTAGCAGCTCCGGTCGGAAGCGTGACACTTCCCTTTTCCTGAACCGTCACGCGGCAGACGGCTTTTGCTCCCCGCCCATCCTGCGCATAAGCCGTAATCTGAGCCGTACCGGCCTTCTTCGCCGTCACAACTCCCTTTTTGCTCACGGTGGCAACCGACTTTTTCGACGTCGCGTACGTGATCTTTTTCACGGTCGCTTTAGCAGGTGAAACAGACGCCTTCAACGTCAGGTTTTGTCCCTCGCTCAGAACCGCGCTTGTCTTGTCAACCGAAACTTTTTTCACTTTCGTAAGCTTTTTATAAACAGTTACCTGAATCGACGCTTTCTTTTTCGGCTTCGTAGTACTTAACGCCGTGATCGTTGCTTTTCCGGCTTTCTTCGCCTTTAAAACACCTTTCTTCGTGACCTGTACCACTTTGTTCCGACTAGAAGAATACATGATATTTGCTTTTGCTTTTTTCGGGCTCACATTTGCCTTTAAGCGGAATGTCTCACCCTTTTTGAGTGCCAGCGTCTGCACGGCTGGCTTCGAAAACTCAATACTTTTTACTTTTGCTCCACTTGCCGCCTCTGCCGATGCCGCTGGAACTACAGTGCACACGGTCATGGCTGCGGCGGCCATGACTGCCAGCAGTTTTTTACCTTTTCCCCTCATACAATACCTCTTTTCTGATTAAGCTTCGCGCATATCCGATGCTTCATAAAAAGCAATACTTAAAGCTATACTTTACAAAAAGGAGACTTTACCTCCCTCTGCTGCCCGGACCGTCGTCTCATCCAACGGAATCGTGTAACGGTTTCCCGAAACCGTCGTGATCACCAGATCATAAATGGTAATGTTCGGACATACGGCGTGCGGATATATCACGATCTGCCGTTCTTTACCGTCTCCCTCCGCCAGCCTGCTCTTTGCCTGCTCATCCAGTGAAAGGGAACATGAATTTCCGATTCCTGCCGGCACGGCAAACCGCGTGGAGGACGTCTCTTGTATCTCTAACTGATGTAATGTTACCGTACCCTGGACGCCGTCTACGGTAACGTCCTGCGTTCCTGTTACCGTATCGGTAACCCCGGTCTCCGCTCCCGTCAGCTCTGCCGCCGTTTTCCGTTTCGCACCGGCATACAGACGCACCGATACCGGTTTATCGGAATCCATACCGAGCGAGATCTCGGAAATATCCTCTGCCTTTACCTCCTCCGGCAGGGAATAGGTTACGACCGCATAACTGCGGAAATTGTTGGTCGACTGGAGGATCGCTCTCTGTTTTCCATCACCTGGTGTTCCGGTAGGAACAGCCGGTGTCGATACCGGCGGTGCCACGGAAGGAGTCGGGGATGGTACGATCAATGGCATCGGTTGTGCCGACTGCTTTTTCACGGTAACCGTACATACCGCTTTTGCCCCGCGCCCGTCTGCCGCGTGCGCCGTAATCTTTACGGTGCCTTCCTTTTTCGCCGTCACGACACCTTTGGCGGACACACCTGCCACTGCCGCATCGGACGTTTTGTAAACCACTTTTTTCACAGTTGCCTTTTTCGGCGTGACCGAGGCGGTCAGGGCCATCGTATTTGTTCCATTGCCGTTTATATTCAGCACCACGTTTTTCTGATCCAGACTCACACCGGAGGCTTTTTTAAAGTTCTTCACGACCTGTACCGTGATGGCTGCCTTTTGGCCGCTCTTATCTTTCGCGGCGGCGGTAATCTTCGCCTTGCCGTTTTTCTTCGCCGTGACCTTTCCTTTTGCGGAAACGGCGGCGACTTTTTTATTGGAAGACGTAAACTTTAATTTCTTATTTTTCGCGCTGGCCGGCGCCACTTTCGTCTTTACCTGGAATTTTTCGCCTTTTTTCAGATAGAGGCTGCTCGTCTGCGGGTTCGTTATCGTCACACTTTTGACTTTTTTTGCCGCTTGGGAAGTGGTCGCGGAACTGTCGGAAAACAGTCCAGCCGTCAGGATCACAGCCATCCCCGCCGCCAGTATTTTTTTACCTGCTCTATTTCGCATCGAATCCCTCCCCTTTCATCATCGCTTCGTACACGATCCGGCCGATCTCCCTGTACCCGGCTGCATTCGGGTGAAGCCAGTCATTACTGAATTCCTCGATCATCTTTTCCGGATCTTCCGGATCCGTGAACGCGGCTGACAAGTCGATCACCTCGTCCGCTTCCGATTTTGTGAGGATCCATTCATTGACGGCCAGACGGATCTTTTCACGGAGAGGACCTTCGTTGTCCGAATAATAATTATTTCCTTTGAATGGAAGGATCGTACACATGTATACCTTCATCCCTTTTTCATGCGCTTTGTCGATCATGATCTCATACTGCTCGATCATGCGCGCCGTCAGGGACTCATCTGTCGCATAGCCGATATCGTTGATCCCCATGAGCATCACGAGGTATTTTGCCCCCGGCTGCTCCAGCACATCGTGGTCAAAACGGTCCTTCGCCGCCTGCCCCAGTCCGCCAAAGATGGAATTTCCGCCAATTCCCTGATTCAACACGGACAAGTGGGACGTGGACTCATTCTCCAGCAGTTTCTCGGCGAACGCATCGGTCCACCGCTGATATTTGTTGGGATTCGTTCCGTAACCATCTGTGATCGAGTCGCCAAAGCAGACAACCGCTTCATTCCTCTCCGGCGACATGACATCCATTCCCTCGAGGAAATACCAGCTCACCCTTCGGCGATTGAGATCGTTTCCGAGCGACTCATCGCTGACACGGTTTCCTTCCGCAAAATGATTGTTGCACCGCGCACCCGTATGGCTCGTGATATTTGCCGGCACCTCGCCGAAATGGGTGGATACCGCGATCAGCTGCAGTGGATCGACTTTATAGTCGATCGGATCCGAAACGACCATGTCGCCCGCCGGGATTGACACGCTCTCGCTCCCGTTAAATGTCACGACCGTATCCGTCGCCGGGTCGATGTCCGAACGAGCCACATTGACCTGGTTCGCGATGTGTACGGATTTCAGCTCCACCGGCGTCTTACCGACTTTATTCGAGAATTTCAGCCGGATCTTTTCTCCGCCCGTGGAAGGACGGATAAACTGACGGAATGTATTTCCGCTCAACCCCGGCTTCGGCGGCGCGTTTTCATTGACCGCCTCAAGCTGCGAACTCGCCCAGGTACCTACCCAGTCATATGTACCAAGTTCCTTTTGGTCTTTATAAACGCTGCCCGTGCTGTCCGCCAGTGTGAACCGGCTTCCCGGCTGTGCCGGAAGGGACAGATTCGTCTGCTCAGTTCCCGATGGCAGCGTCAGCTTGTATTCATCCCTGTTTACAAACGCCTGATCCTTGTAATGATCGATCTGGACCACGACATCCTTATCCGCATCTGTCAGGTTTTCCAGCGAAAACTCAACCTCATCTTCCGCTTTGTTTAAAACAGGTTCCCCTAACTGGATGCTGCTGGCATCCTGATAGTGGTCGCCGCCTTCTTCCGCCGATGAAAAATAGCTGTAAGCTACCGCGGAACAAACGGAGCACATTAGCGCTGCCGTACAGAAAAAGGCAATCAGCCGTTTCCTGATTTTTCTATCTTTGTACACGCAATCCTCTCCTTTCTGAACTCCTAATCTTGTGTAAAATCTGGTACTTATATTCTACACCATTACCACCCGTTTTTCAATCACTTATTTTTACCACTTCGCCTTGATATGCGGGCAGTATCCGGCCTTTTTCGCGGCGCGGACCGCGACGTAACAGCCGCACTGCCCACATAAGCCTCCCCGCAGTTCCGGGCAGCTGTCGCAGAGAAGGAGCCGCCTCTCGTACTCTTCGTCAGAAACCCTGTCTTCTTCGGGGATATGTTCGATGTATTGCTCCAGCTTTAACAGCTCTTTTTCCATCATTTCTTTTGTCCACTCGCACCGCGGACAAAATCGGATCTGTTTTCCCATCGCGCCGTCCCTATTTCAGAACAAGGGTTACGACACTGCAAGGTGGAAGTTTTGCCGTCAGCGCGCCGTCTGCCAGGCTTGCTCCTGTAAATGCCTGCGGCTTTACTACATCGTCCTTTTCGAACGTGTTAAAATCGCCCATGTTTCCGGTCAGCATCGTGCCGGTAACAGCGCCGTAGCTGCCTACGACGTCCATCTGGCACTCAATTTCTTCGGAAAGAGATACATTGGCGAGCGTTACAGTCAGCTCTCCTGCCTCATTGACCGAGGCCGACGATGAGACGAGCGGCACCGTATAGCCTTCGCATTCTTCCTTCGGTACATCGAGATAACAGTCAACGAGCGTCGCCCCCTGATGGCGCTTGTACATTTCAAACACATAGTAGGTCGGCGTTTTTACGATCTTCGCGCCCTCTGTCAGAACGACTGCCTGAAGTACATTGACAACCTGCGCGATATTTGCCATGTCGATGCGGTCGCAGCGGCGGTTGAAAATGTTCAAATTCAGCGCGGCAACCATCGCGTCGCGCATCGTATTCTGCTGGTACAAAAATCCCGGGTTCGTTCCCTCTTCTACCTGATACCACGTACCCCATTCATCAACGACGAGTTTCACCTTATGTTCCGGATCATATTTGCCCATGATCTCCAGATGGCGGTCGATCATTTCCTCGATACGAAGCGTGGACTCGATCGTCTCGTAATACCGCTTTTCATCGAAACCGGTCGCCGTATCTTTTTTCTCCCAGCCGCACGGAACCGTATAATAGTGCATACTGATGGCGTCCGCGAAATTACTGCCGATGATGCTCATCAGTTTGTCCGTCCACTCATAGTCGTCCGCGTTTGGGCCGCAGGCGATCTTGTACAATTTATTGTCGCCGTAGTTTTTGCAAAATGTCTGGAATCTGCGATATGTATTAGCATAATATTCAGGTGTCATATTTCCGCCGCAGCCCCAGTTCTCGTTGCCGACACCGAAATATTTCAGCTTCCACGGCTCTTTTCTGCCGTTTTGTGCACGCTTGTTCGCCATCGGGGATTCGCCGTCAAACGTCATGTACTCGATCCACTCGGACATTTCCTGTACGGTTCCGCTTCCGACATTCCCGTTAATATACGGCTCACAGCCGATCTGGCTGCACAGTTCAAAAAACTCGTGCGTGCCAAAACTATTATCCTCCACAACGCCGCCCCAGTTCGTATTTACCATACATTTCCGGCTCTCTTTCGGCCCGATGCCGTCCATCCAGTGATACTCGTCGGCAAAACATCCGCCCGGCCAGCGAAGTACCGGAATGTCCAGATTTTTCAAAGCCTCTACCACGTCGTTACGCATTCCCTTTGTATTTGGTATGTCCGAATCTTCGCCGACGAAGATCCCCTCATAAATGCAGCGGCCCAAATGCTCGGAAAAATGTCCGTAAATTTCTTTGTTTATGTTCCCCTGCTTTCTTTTTGTGTTGACCAGTCCTTCAACCTTCCTCATTTCTGCTACCTCCAAAAGTTATATTTTATTTTAATTTATAGAGAACTTCCTCAAAACAGACGCCGTCCGTCTCTGGAATGTCCATTTCTTCCGTTACCAGGATACAATCCTTCACAAAGGCCGCCGCCTTTTTGACCGACTGTTCAAAATCCACGCCGTTGACACAGTCTGCCGCGATGATGGCGGAAAAAATATCGCCCGTGCCCGAGCGCACTTTGCCGACCCGTTTCTGGCGCAGGATCTTTAGTTCTCCCGGCCGCTCACTGACCGCGTTCGAGACATAATGACCTGTTTCCAGCCCGGAGATCACGATCTTTCCCGCCCCCAGCCCCCGCAGCCGCTCGATGATCTGCCGCAGTTCCCCGCCGGTCCAGCCGGAGCCTTTATACGGCAGGCCGGCCAGCATACACGCTTCCGTGACATTCGGCGTTAAAATATCCGCAAACTGAACGAGGTGCTTCATGCGCTCGCACATGTCTGCCGTGTAAGTCGGATACGCCCTTCCATTCTCCCCCATGACCGGATCGATCACCACTTTTGTCCGCTCGTCGCGAAACGCCCGGATAAAATCCGTAACGATCTCAATCTGCGCCACGGAACCAAGAAAACCGCTGGTGATCCCCTCAAACCGCAGTCCCAGTTTTTTCCACTCCTCAATATACGCCGGCATCCGGTCCGTGTAATCATCGCAAAAAAACGACGGAAAACCGGTATGGTTTGAAAAAACAGAGGTCGGAACCACGCACCCCTGTACTTTCATGTGGGAAATGACCGGCAGGGATACCGCGACGGAACACCTGCCAAATCCTGATATATCATTGATGATCGCAATTTTTTTCTGATTATTATGAGACATTTCAAATACACTTTCTAACATGTCCAGATGGTGACACGTATTTATTTTTTCCACGTGCTAGGTGAAAACAAGAGCAGGATCGGAAACAATTCCAGTCTTCCCGCTATCATGTCAAAAATTAAAACAAGTTTTGATGCCGGCGCAAACAGCGAGAAATTCGCCATTGGCCCGACATCCTTCAAACCGGGGCCGATGTTATTGATCGTGGCGGCCACGGCAGAAAAATTCGTCACAAAATCAAACCCGTCCAAACTGATCAATAGCACGGACACGGCAAAAACGATGAGATACGCCACTAAAAACACATTGACGGAACGCACGACCTCATGCTCCACTTTTCGTCCGTCAACGGAGATCTTATACACATTCCGAGGATGGATCATGATTTTTAGTTCTTTAAAAAAGGTCTTTGCCCATATGATCATACGAGAAACCTTCATACCGCCGCCGGTACTGCCCGCGCAGGCGCCAATAAACATAAGTAAGAGCAGGATCGTTTTGGAAAATTCCGGCCACTGGTCAAAATCCACCGTCGAAAACCCTGTCGTCGTGATGATGGATCCCACCTGAAAGGCCGCATGCCGCAGCGCCTCGCCTACACTGCCGAACATGCCCCGGATATTGATGGTGATGAATGCCACCGCCACCAGGATCACGCCCAGATACGCGCGGACTTCTGACATCTGAAACGCCTCTTTCCAGCGTTTTCCTAATATGAGCAAGTAATAAAATGTAAAATTAACTCCAAAAGCTATCATAAATACCGTCACGACGATCTGTATGTACGGGGAAAAACCGGCCAGACTGTCATTATAGATGCCGAATCCACCCGTACCCGCCGTACCAAACGTAGTGGTGAGGGCATCGTAAACACTCATCCGTCCCGCCAGCAGAAAGAGAAATTCTACGACCGAAAGAACAAGGTACATGCCGTAGAGGATCTTGGCCGTCGATTTGATGCGGGGCACCAGTTTACCTACGGTAGGGCCCGGACTTTCCGCTTTCATCAGATACATATTCCTGCCGTCGGCAAGCGGTACGACTGCCATCATAAAGACGAGAACCCCCATACCGCCGATCCAGTGGGTAAATGTTCTCCAAAAATTGATACACTTTGAGAGACTCTCCACATCCCCGAGGATCGTCGCCCCTGTCGTCGTAAATCCCGACGCGGTTTCAAACAGCGCATCGACATAGGAAGGTATGGCGCCTGACATCACAAACGGCAGCGCGCCGAATATACTGAGCAAAAACCAGCTTAGAGCCACGATAATAAATCCCTCTCTGGCATACATCGATTTATTCTGCGGCTTAAATCTAGTTATAATAAAACCCGTCACAAGACAGATCAACGCGGACACAGCGAAAAATACCGCATCCTCTTCCCGGTAAATGGCTCCCACCAGACACGGCAGCATGAGAAAGATCCCCTCAAAATCCAGCAGCCAGCCGAGCATGTAAATGACAACCCTGTAATTCATTTCTTACTTCCCCCTACTGCTTCCTGACATGGATCACATCGCGGATATCTTTCAGTCCGAGTGTCGTCGTCACGATGACGACCGAATCCCCGACCCGCATCGTGTCCTTACCACGGGGAATGATGATGTTCCTTCCGCGGATGATACAGGCAACGATCGTATTTTCTTTGATCTGCAGTTCCTCCAGCGGAATACCGGACAATTCCGAGTCCTGTTTCACGATAAATTCCAGCGCCTCCGCTTTATCATCCAGTATACGGTACATCGTTTCGACATTACAGCCGATCGAGTTCTTTTTCCCTCGCACAAACTGCAGGATGTGCTGTGCCGTAATTTTTTTCGGATATACGGTCGTATCCAAATCAAGTTCACGGATGATCTGGTCAAAATCCATGCGGTTGATCTTCGTCGCCACCTTGCCTTTTCCCTGGCTGCGGGCAAATAAAGACAGCATAACGTTTTCCTCATCAATATTCGTCAGCGCCACGAACGCCTCCGCCTGGGACACTCCTTCTTCTATGAGGACACTCTGTTCCGCACCGTCCGCGTGAATAATCTGCGCCTTTGGCAAAAGTTCGGATAACACGTCACACCGCCGCTCATCCCGCTCCACCAGCTTTACGTCAATGCCCATCGGCAAAAGCAGCTTTGCCAGATAATACGACGTATCCCCGCCGCCGACGATCATCGTATCTTTGACCTGGTGCGTCTCAATGCCAATCTTTTTAAAGAAGTCGCTCGCTTTTTTGGCGTCGGCCAGAATCGATACCACGTCTTTTTCATGAAGACGAAAATCCCCTTTGGGAATGAAAATATTTCCTCCCCGCTCCACGGCGCAGACGAGGACGTCGGCCTTTAGTTTGGGGGCAATGCTCATCACCAGCATATCACTTAAATTTGACTCCGGCGGAACGCGGAATTTAAGCATCTCCACGCGACCTTTGCCAAATGAATCGATCTTGATAGCAGATGGGAACCGCAGTACTTTCGCGATCTCCTGCGCTACCGCGAATTCCGGATTTATCGTCATAGCCAGTCCGAGCGTTTCTTTTACAAAATCAATTTCCGCGCTGTACTCTGGGTTTCTCACCCTGGCGATCGTCTGGCAGTTACCGGCGCGTTTGGCGATCAGACAGCACAAAAGGTTTAACTCGTCCGAAGCGGTTACGGCGATCAGAAGGTCTGCTTTTTCAATGCCTGCTTCCATCTGGGTTTTGTAGCTCGCTCCGTTTCCTGCTACGCCCATTACGTCGAATTGGTTCGATAATTCCTCTACGACTGCATAGCTGCGGTCGATCACGGTAACTTCATTGTCGTCTTTGTTCAATTCCTCCGCCAGCGTCCTGCCGACTTTCCCGCACCCAACAATAATGATCTTCATGTTCTCCTCACATTCTGCCCCGCAATGAAATATTACGTGTTAGCTTTGTAACTTTCGGGTAATTCTTTTATGGTAAGTTGTTTGTTTGAAATAAAAAAATGGTATGTGTATAACGTAACATAATGTGGGGGAAATGTCAATGTGGAAGGGGGGCAGTAATCCGCATCCCCTTGTGCTCTTGCTGATCCCATTCAGGCCCTCCGCTCCCGAGTATGCAATCTTATATGCCGCCCAGCGGGGTACATCCAGCTTCATTAGATTCTTTGCTCTGTTCTTTGGCGTTTTCCAATACTTCCATATGCACATACGCGGGCGATATTTCCCTCCATGTACCTGCCACATTTACTCGTACTTCCAGCAACTTTTGGACTTCAGTGTCTCTTGTCACCTTATCCGCATTTCCGAGCCTTATATGCGGTTTCTTTCCGTCAGGTCAAAGGTTTGCTTACAGCTTCTTTCAGATTCCGTCACACGGCGGACACCCTTGCCGTTCGGCTATGTGCTTCGTTGTTGCCTACGCGCACTCGGGACTTTCACCCGTTAGAACTCGCCCATGCTGGGCAAACAAAAGAGCAGGGTACATATTTCTATATACCCTGCTCTGTAAGGAGTGTCACTACCTATGCCTTCACTAAATGACATTCCTGGGATGCCAACTCCACTTTTCTATTTACCTATTTCTTTACCTTGATCTTAATTCTCCGCTTGCAGCCGTTTTTCGCAAAGACATATATAGCGCATTCACCTGTTCCCTTTGCCTTTACCTTTCCGCCTGCCGTTACCGTCGCCACTTTTTTATTGCTGCTCAGATAGCGGAATTCTTTACAATGTGCCAGTGTGAGCTGCTTTTTCCGCTTATCATACAGAACTGCTTTGGGACGGAGTGTTGCGGTGCTGCCCCGCTTCATCACATACGAAACTTTCTTTACCTGAATCTTTTTGACATTCGTATATTTTACGCTGTCTTTCCCTGCGGTATGTATGATTAAGGTTTTGGCAAGAGATGCTCTTTTACCATTCTCCCACTTCCATGCCACAACATACATTTTGAAATTATTTGTGGTATCCAGCTTTTTACCATTAATTTTTTTAATGGTAATATTTGTTATTCTGCCATTCTTGACCCGATTCAGCGACTTGGCACTAAAATCCTTTCCACAATACTGAGCATAGACGCTGTAACCGTTGGCGCCTGTTACCCTGCCCCATGAGACTTTCAGTTTCGTTCCCGTCTGAATGGCTTTCAAGTTGGAATGCAGTTCCAGTTTGCTCTTTTCCTTATCGAATGCCTTTTGTGTTTCTGTCGGTGTCACAATTGGCTTCCCACTGGCATCGGGTGCCGGCGTCAAGATTGGATCTGCACTGGCGTCTGGTACTGGCGTCTCGGCTGGATTCGCACTGGCGTCTGGTACTGGCGTCTCGGCTGGATCCGCACTGGCGGCCGGTGTCGGTGTCGCAGCATTGTATTTCTTTACATTCACCGGCTCGCACGGCTGGCTCGCAAAGTTTGTATCCGTAGCGGGTTCTCGCACGATATAATCTGCAGCAGCCAATCCGGTAATCTCACCATTGGCATCCGCAGTCTTTTCCGTCCATGTTTTACCATCATCCGTGGATATTTCATAGAGCGTGTCTGCCTTCAAACCGGTCAGCTTTCCATCCTCCCTGCCTTCTCCGCTTACATCTTCAGCCTTCGGTGCGGGCGCTTCAGGTCTTGGCGGTATCGTCAGGTTCTGTGCCTCGCTGTCTTCCTCCGATAAACCATTCCCGAGACAGATGATGCAGCAGTCTCTGCCCATCCATTCCTCTTTGATGGGTACATTGCCCTCCTGATTTACCGTTATGATCTCGCTCACGGTCTCCCCGTCTTTTTCGTATTCCAATTTATATTTCGTATCTGCCGCAAGCCCTGTCAGCGATGTTTCTCGATAATCAATCTCTGAAGCTGGCTTCTCACACTGCCATTTTGCCCAGTATTCCTTCGCCCCGGTTTCGGCAGCGGAAATATTCGTTACGGCTTCTCCGTCAAAGGCCTCGTTGTCATACCAGCCGACAAAAAGATAACGGTCTCTCGTCCAGTCAGCCGGCAGCACCGCCCCTGTTCCTTCCGTATAATCCGTAAGTTCGGTTCCGGCACTTCCGCCGTTTCCGTGCAGAGTAACCTCATAGCATCCATTTACTTTCACCGGCTCACACGGCTGGCTTGCAAACTTTGTATCCGTAGCGGATTCCCGCACGATATAATCTGCGGCTGCCAGTCCGGTAATCTCACCTTTTTCGTTAGCGATCTTTTCCGTCCATATCCCGCCGCCATCCGTGGATATTTCATAGGCTGTGTCTGCCTTCAGACCAGTCAGCATCCCGTCCTCTCTGTCTATTCCGCTTACCTCTTTCCCCACGGGTGCAGGTGCAGCAGGTCTTGGCGGTATCGTCAGGCGCTGGGCCTCGCTGTCAATACTCGACATACCATAACCGGAACGAATGATCTGACATTCCTGGCCCATCCAGACATCCTCGATATATCCATAACCGGCATCATCCGTCATAAAAGTACTGGTCATCGTGTTCCCGTCTTCTGTGTATACGATCTTATATTCCGCATTCGGTACAAGCCCGCCCGGCACTCGTTCTTTCAATGATGTTTCCCGGTAATCAATGTCCGCATCCGGCATATCAAACCGCACGGGTAAACCGGAACCAACTGTCACTCTCGCCGGATGGCCCGTAAAATTGCCTGTACCGTCCGGATGATCTGCTGCTTTTACACGCACACAGTATTTTCCGAAAGAATCCAAAGCATCATCTGGCAGGCAGCCGGTACCGTAAAGTCCGGTAATCTTTCCGTCTGTCACAACGGCATCACGCCATTGAATGATGAAACTGTCTTCGGCAATCTCGTATTCCTGATCCGCCGCAAACCCCGTAATCGTTCCGTCACGCCACATCGGATGGCTCTCGTCTTCTGTACCAAGTATCGGTGCGTCCGGACGTAAAGGAATGGTAATGCTTTGTTCCGGACTGTTGCTTCTTGATTCCATACTGCTGATCTGCACGATGGTAAGCGTCTTGCCAATCCAGTCTTCCTCTAACATGATCTTCCCGTCCGCATCCGTTGTCATCATCTTTCTGCTATCATCTTCACCATCCACGCTGATCCAATATGACGTATCTCCCTCCAGACCGGTCAGCGTTTCCTCCACATAACCGATCTTTGCCCGGGGTACATCGAGAGGAGTCTTGACTTTGATGGTCAGTTTCTTTGTGGATTGATTCCCCGCATGATCCACAGCCGTTATGGTAATATCGGTCTCTCCTTCCAGGATCTTCGCGCTCGGAATGGTGAAATCAACCTTTGTCTTACGCTCGTTTTTATATTCATCCTGCGTCCCCACCAGCGTCGGCTCACCCTCTCCGATCTGGTAGCTGAGAGACGCGATACCTCCTGTAATCAGACCGTTCAGAATGTCGTTCTCCTCGTCCGTTACGTTCACCATAAGTTCCGGCGCCGTCTCATAATATTCCTCTGAAACCGTCATTCCGAGTACATCTGCCGCGGCTGCCGATACTGCCGCTCCCGTTACCGCTATATCACGGTCCGCATGTACCGTAATCATAGGCGCTTTGTTCTCCACGATCACACCTTTTACATCTTCGTCGTCGGTACCGATCGTCTTGACATCCGCCTCATTCCCGGCTTTGTCCTTTGCTTCCACGCGAACGCTTCCCTTGAAATCGGATGCAACATAAATCTTCGCCTGATAATCCACACCGTGGTCCGAAACCTCTTCCACCGTCGCAGTTCCTGTTATAACAGTTGCATCGGTAACATCAGCCGCAGGTATAAGAGTATATACAACCTCTTCCACACCGCTGTCGATCTCATTGATCGGCACTATAATCTGCAGGCTTTCATTGCGGACGATCCAATCCCAAAGATTCTTATATCCGCTTTCAAAGGATGCTTCGCCCATAGCAGGAGCAGTCGTATCCAGTTTTGCCGTCAGCGCCTCGGTTTCCATCATATTGCCGTCCGCATCCTCTGCCTTGAAGGTGTAGGTGTGGCTGCCCTCCGCGATATCATCATATATAAAATGATATTGCACATAACCGTCCGCTGTCTTGCCCTGCGGAACTTCTTTGCTTATGTCTGCGCTGCCGTCCGTGCCGCCTATGCTGCCTGCAAGGGCATAGGCCCCGCCGTCCCTGCTGACATAGAGTTTGGTCACATCTACATTATCGCTGTAGGTCAGCTTAACCTGAAGGTTCGGATAATATTGATCCCTCCCGGTCACATCCTCCATGACGCCGTCCACACCGGTCTCCAATGCTGCGCTAAGGGAAGGAGTTACTGTATCACGCCACTTCGCATAGAGGGTAATATCATCTTCCAGCCGGTCTTTAGTCCCCGCATCTCCCTCGAAATGCCAAGGCTCTTCGCCTTTTGCATCCTTATACCAGCCCATGAAATCATGTCCCGCTTTTATCGGGTCAGCGGGCCGCTTCACCGTATCATGCCATGACCGATCCATAATCGCGGAAACATTACTGCCGCCCATCGGATGGAACGTAACGGTCAGCGTCCTGCCCGCATTCGGCCTCACTTCCGTCTCAAATCCGTGTGGTACGCTAGCAGTCGCTTTTACGCGCACTGTCAAAATTCCTGTGGGGACATCCAGTATGCCGGCATCCCCTGTCAGTTCTTTCAGATCACTTTCATGCACGCCGGTCCATGTCCTGCCTCCGTCAGCACTGTATTCCATATATTGGGTTACGCCATTTAACTGTGCGTCAGCTTTGCCGCGGATCGTCTCATCTTTTGCCACACGCACATCTGGTGCCTCCGGACGGGCAGCGATCTTACAGACTGCACAGTCACTGTCAAGCAGATCTTCTCTGTACGCCTTGCGGCTGATCTGGAAATTGTCAGTGCCAAACCAGTCTCCTGCCATACGGATACAACCGCTTCCGTCTGCCGTAAATGTTTCACCGCGCACATCATATTCTGCATTCGCCGCAAGACCTGTCAGCTTCTCATTCATATAATCAACCGTAAGAACCGGTGTCTCCGCCTTGCTCTTTATTTTAACTGTCACGCTCTTCGTCTTCGAGTTACCCGCCTGGTCAGTCGCTGTGAAAGTCACATTGAATACGCCCGTCTTTCCGGCGAGTTCGTTTAGAGTAAATGTATAGTTTCTCGTGGGTTTGGCATCAAAATCCGCTTTGACCGTATTTTTCGTGCCGCTGCCGATCCGCCATGTAATGGAAGCAATCCCCGCATTTTTATCCTTTCCACCCGTCAAATCTGTCACATCGACAGAAAGTTCGGGTGCGGTATCATAGTAGCCGGATGAGAGACTGGCACCATTCGCGTTTACGGCGATCTCAGGCGCATTATTTTCCACAAATAATCCCTTAATTCCGGGAACTTTCACGCCGATTTGCTTTTCTTCCGAGCAGTTGCCTGCCAGGTCTACTGCCTTCACTTTGATGGCGCCCTTAAAATCGGAGGGAAGCGTAATCGTAGCCTTACCGCCCGAGACACTCGCCGTTTTCACATCCGTATTCCCTGCCGCCACAGCTTCGTCTGACACCTCTTCCGTCAGTTCTTTCCCTGCCGCAGCGGACGTAAACGGCATGAGAGTATATTCCACCTGTTTTAAATTCGTCTCCGTGACCGGAATGGTGATGTTAAGATTGCTTTTGCGTATCGCCCAGTGCCATATATTCTTGCAACCGGAATTATAGGACTCCTCACCGAGCACGGGCAGCGTCTTATCGAGCTTATAGGAAATCTTCTCCTCCGTCTCATTGCCCGCAGCGTCCACCGCCTTAAAGCGGATCGTTTTGCTGCCCTCAGACAAATTTGTATAAGGGAGCGTAAATACCTTATGGTCTGATGTTTCTGCGTCGTTCAGACTCAGTGGATACCATGTGGGATTGGTGCTGGAAAAAGTTGTATAGTAAAGTCCCGTCACACCCACGTTATCACTGTAAGTCATCTTGATTCGGAGATTCGGATACCATTTCCCCGATTCGGCACTTTCCATCACACCGCTGCCATCTGCACTCGTGTCAGTCTCCAGCGCCACATTTAATGTAGGTTTCGTCGTCTCCCGCCAGCCGGCATAGAGCGTCGCACCTATACTGTTGTCAACGATCCTCCCCTCATAATCCGCCCTGTTTGTACCGATAATTTCACCAACCGTATTCGCATTGGCAGCACCAGTAAAACGCCACTGTGCCTCCGTGCCGCCTCCCGGCTGGTAAGGGTTTGACTTCGTATACCAGCCCATGAACTGATAGTCCGTTCGCGTAGGGTCCACCGGCTTCGACAGCGTACTCTTATAATTGAGACCCTCTACTCTGCCCGGCTGCCCGATCGCCGAAGGATCCGTCGCATTCAGATCATATTGCACAAAAATCTTACCGCTGCCGGGATTAATATATTTTTTGCTCTGTTTCCCGTGCGGCCAGCCGTCGTTCGCGGCCTCCGTCGTATTCGCTTTCGCCTCTGCGCGAAGCGGAATATCTCCACTTGGCAGATTTTTGATCACTTTGTCCGCCGGAACCTGTTTCCATGTTGTTCCCCCGTCGGTACTGTATTCATAGGCATATGTACTATCGGCAATTTTCAGATTGATCTGTGCATCTTCCGCTTTCTCCAATAGTTCAAAATCAACCGAAAGAACCGTATCATCCTCCATATTCAGTGCAGCCGGACGCGCCTTGATGTCGAGCATCTGCGCCTCCGAATCTTCTGAGTGGCCCGATATCCCTTTCTTCCTGATCACAATCGTCTTTCCACAGAGGTCAATATCACTGCCGGAAGGAATGGCACCAGCGATATCATGTGTCAGCACGAAAGGAATCCTGCCCGCCACACCTGAATTAACCGTATAGGTCATTTTGTCAACCGTGATCTTATACTCTGCATTCTTCGCAAGCTGCGTTATCGCATCCGCCGGATAATCTCGTGCCGCCTCCGGCGTCATCTCCTGCCCGCCGCCGATCTTGATCGTCGTGCTCGCCGTCGCCGTGTTTCCGGCAAAATCCGTAACTTCCAGCGTAATTTCATTTACGCCCGTGAGGCTGCTGATCGTTGGGGAGTCCACGAGTCCAAGATCTGTGCCATAATTCCAAAATAAATTGCCGACCCCTCCTGATGGTTTCCCATTTACCAGCCATCGGGAACGCATAATAGGGGCACCGGTTATCGAATTTCCTTCCGCATCCCTTCCGTCATGGTCAGGGTATGCACCAAAGCGAGTAATCCCCTTGCCTGTCAATTCCTCCCGTGTATACCATTTGTCTTCCGGCTGCGCAATATGTTCACTGCTGTTACCAAAGAAATAAATCTTTTCATTCTGAATTACCGGCGGAAGTGTATCGACAACGACTTCTCCAATATCCGGTATTTTAATATAGTTATTCGCCCGGTCATAAAGCCGGATATCCGTAATCGTGCCGCGCCAGTTCTCAGGCAGTTTAAACGAAACGGTGCCGCTTCTGACGCCCTCTGTGGTAGAGTAGTTCGCGAAAGACACTGACTTCGATTGCGGGTTGGTATATCTCGGCTTCTCGGTCGACGGCTTTTCCTTACCCGTTTCCATATCCAGCTCAGTCAGCGTATATGTCACCTTCCAAAGTCCGCTGGATATGCCATTTTCATCCAATGGTTCATCTTTTCCCGAAATGGAAATCGTCGGTGCTTGATTGAAAAACAATATTCTTTTACTGTCGTCGACTTGCGTATCATAAAACTGTCCGTTGCTGTTCGCTTTGTAGCGTGCTGTCGGCTCCACACTATAGGTAAGATCGCCGGTGACGGCAGGCTTGCCACGGTCAATCCATATGGTATACAGCGATGATTCGTACAGATTACCGGCTTTGTCCGCTGCCCTTACACGATACGTATGCTCTCCCTCCGACATATAGCTTTTTCCTATATTAACCCATCCAATATAGTAATTCCCGTACAAATAACTGGGAGTGCTTCCATGATTTGTTGACGCAACCGCTTTCCACTCTCCATCGTCTATTTGGACCTCCATTGATGTTTTTTCTACTGCGATATTGTCTGTGAATGATGGTCCCACACTGCTTGTACCTGCGCCATACCAGCTACCATATCCGCCGGAAGATCCACTATACCACGTACTACCATACTGGGGGGCCTGTGTATCCTTCCACTGCGCATAGTATTTCTTATTGCCCGTCGCCTCCGCCTCAATCGTAGTATACTTCCGGCCCGTATACTGCTCATTATCATACCAGCCATCGAACGTAAAGCCTGTCATGGAAACATTATAGGTTTCCGTTTTCGTTTCACCATTTGCTTCATAGTCAAACGTTCCCCTTATCGTTTCAAGAGTCGGAACAGGCAGTTTCATATTATCTCCATACCGGTATTCCGTTTTATCCGCAGGCGCCGTATAAGGTGTCTCCTTATAGTGCTTGTGCGCATAACGCCGGGGATCGGCCGGCTTGCAGTCCGTATTACTCATGTCGCGTAAGAAATGTATATCGTAATCCGGCATCTTCAAATCATATTCCACCTGATAGACGTCCTGCGTCCACTTGGCATAAAGCGTCATATCGTTTCTGAGCTGCGTCTGATTAACAAAATCAAATTTTTTGCTGTCTGTGCACGCCGCATCGGTGTACCAGCCGTGAAACGTATAACCCTTGCGTGTTGGTACAACCGGCTCTGCCACTTTACAGTCCACGGTCGTACTTGTGGAATTTTTGTCCTGCTTTGTCCATACCAGATACGACGGCACGGCAGAGCCGCCCTGACTGTCAAATCTCACCCGGTACACATAGTAGGTCCAATGAAAGCTTTTGTCCCATGACGCCGGCTGGATATAGAGGCGGTTTACGCCGACCTGTTTCGTCGTATAGCTAACCGTCGCCTGTTTCGTCGATGACCCGTCATTTGCCGCAAGCGATGCAATCGGTGCGCCCTGTCCATCCGCAGTCATCTTTCCGCCGGAAGGGCCGTAATACACCTTGATTGTCATCGGGAGACCTTCCGTCTCTTTCTTTGCCGTCCCCGGTCCGCTTAGGGACGCAAGGCTTCCTTTGAACTGGTCTTTCTTAATCTCAAGTGTATTCGCTGTTCCTGTCACATTACAGTAACCCTTATATTCGTTTCC
Source organism: uncultured Eubacterium sp. (assembly GCA_910589665.1). Classification (GTDB taxonomy): domain Bacteria; phylum Bacillota; class Clostridia; order Lachnospirales; family Lachnospiraceae; genus Eubacterium_F. Next base: position 68,170 of record CAJUTR010000007.1, read on the forward strand.
CACCTGATCGGTCGCTTTTACATAAAGATACCAGGTTCCCATCTGCGTGAGGCTGACGGTATAAGTACCTTTTGCCAGGTCGGAGGCGGGCACGGACTTCAATCCGGACGGCGTTGCCGTGCCGAGTGTATTCTTATCCGTTTTTGACACCAGCTTATACTGCACCGAAGCCAGACCACTTCTCTCCGTGCCGCCCTCACCATTGGCCGGCACAGGATCGCTAAACGTCATCACAAGCGGCACCGCCGTATCCGTATACCAGCCGCTCGCCCTTGGCGTCGCATCGGCTTTCGCAGTCAGCACCGGAGCGGTTTTGTCGACGTTTTTTACCGTAATCTCTGCCGCTGCCGCATTTCCTTTTGTGTCCGTTACCATAAAGGTATATTTGCCGTTGGCGGTGATCCCGATATTTTTGTACTGATAAACGTCGGAAGAACCGGCCTCTGTCTGCAGTTTGTCCAGTGCAAGGGTTGTCGCCTCCGCCCCTTCGCGCTGCATTTTGATGGACTGTATCCCGCTTCTCTCATAAATGGAGAGTTCCAGCACTGCTTTCTTTGCCCATTTGGTATCTCTCTGGTATACGCGGACCTCGGGCGCATCAAAATCGACGCCCTGCGCCACGTTGATGGCCTGGCTTCTCACCACATGTCCCGCGCTGTCACTGGCTATTACATAATAAGTCCCTGCCGCGGTCAGTGTGAACTCGCCGCTTAATTCTGTTGTCACTGTATCGTTCGGCAGATTGACCGCCGTGATCGTATTGCCATTCGCATTTACCGTATAGGCATAGATATACCCTTTGTTTGTCTCGCTTTTCTTTTGCACCGTAACGGTCGGGACTTTAAGGTTGACCGTATACGTGCCGGAAGCCGCGGCAGACGTAGTTTTATTGCCCGCATGATCCTCCACGTCTATGCTCAGACGATACGTATAGTTATTGCCCGTAATTCCCGTTGTTACTGCTTTATAAGTACCGTCATCCTGCTTTGTCAGCTCGGCTTTCTCTGTCACCTGGCTGCCGCCGTTTGTCGTCTTCGTCCATGTACCGGTAACATTCTTTACACCGGAGCCGCCTGCATCCGCAGGTGTGACGATAAATGCCACGTTTTCTGTCTGAACCTTCTCCACTGGCTCCGTAATCTGCGCCGAAGGCTTTGTCCTGTCAATCTTTGTGACCGTGACAGACTTTACTACCGTTTCCCCGCCTGCGGTAAGGATAAAGGTATAGCCGCCATTCGCCGTCGCCGTATAAGAATTCCCGGAGACTGCCTGCTCCGACCCGGACGGTGTTCTGACCTTCACGACAGCCCCTGCGGGTTCCTTTGTCGTTATGGTTATTTTCCGCTCTCTCGCCCATGCACTATTGTCCACGGAAAGGACGATGTCCGGCAGCTTACCGGACGCAGCGCCCGAAAAATTAAAAACGCGGCTGGTAAAGGCCTCTCTACCCGTGGCATTGTAAACAGCCCGCGCATGGAGATACCATGTGCCGGAGGTCTGCCTGTTCGTTACTTTTGACCCGCTTGTACTGCTGATCCAGCCCGTTGCAGGTATGGCACTTGTCTGAGACCACGCATACTGCAGTATATCCGCATTGGTGGCGGTAATGACTGCCTGTGCCGTGCCGTTTGTAAGGGACGGGTTCGTGATGGATACGGCAGGAACTTTATTGTCTACATCCACCGTCGTGCTTCCCGTGCCTCCGGATGCCTTGCCGTTCGTATCACACATATCCTTGATCTTATCTGCGCCGTTTATTTTATTGACTTTCAGGGTAGAAGACGCATTTTCCGGAACCTTCCCCTTAAAGTAGAGGACATTTGTATCTGCACCGCCCACATAGGTAAAAGTACCCCATGAAGTATCCAGTGTCACACCGGACAGCGTGCTGTTCTGACTGTCCACGATCTCATCAAAAATAAGCGGAAGATTCACTTCATCGCCCGGCCTGAATGTGCCGACGCCAACCGATGCGACGCTGCATAGCTGCGGCTCTATCTCATCCACCACCTTCATGTAATCTGTATATGTTTCCATGTACCATTTGTCTGTGTCCTTTCCTGTCGCAGCAAACCACACATTCACTGTTTCATCCCTGCCAAACTTCAGCCAGTCCCCGGACACGGCGCCGTCACGCGCAGAGGAGGCAAAATCTGTTATATTCGTTCTTGATGCCGTACCGGGAATCGTTACATCTGCCCCGGATGATGAAGTGATGTCAAATCTCGCCGTGTACTTCGCCGCCCCAAACAAAGAATCATTAATATTGATGGGACCGTTATGCTCGTTGGAACTATCCAAATTATTCGGCGCATGATTCGCAATCCAAATGTGTTCCCAGGCGTCATCCTTTTCTCGTGCCTTAAATTTCAGCCTGTAGTACATATCTTTTGTCGCCGTCTGTTTCAAGTAAGCGCGTTCGTTCGCCGTCCCGATGTCAAAGGAGCGCTGGGTATTAAAATTCTTATAGCCATGACTCTGGTTATATCCCCTGTTATTTGTAAAAAACGGCTGATGCGCTTTCGTCTTACTTCTGTCCACCACGTATTTGTTATCATCACTCGTGGAGACGCTTCTTGGGTTTTCACCATATACCGTTCTGTTTACCATATAACTGCCGTCTTTTGCCAGCGTTCTCTTTGCCTTGGCGGTGCTGCCAAGCTTACCGCCGCCATCGACGCGGTACAGCTCTACCCAGTAGACACGGTCTGCATTTGTGTATGCCGTGGCAGGTTTACCGGAAAATACAACGTTCGCCCCTTTTTCGGTAATCTCGATGGTTTTTGTTGTTTCGCCCTCCGCAAATGTCAGCGACGAAGCTTTGCCAGTGAAATGAGTACCGCTGACGGCAGAGCCATTCTGCGTGCGGTAATATACCGTCTGCCTACCATCCGTTCCATTGATCCTCGTAACGGTAAATTTATTGTTTCCATTATTCTTTATCGTAAATTCTCCGTATTTTTTTGCATTTATGTCAAATTGAGCCTCTGCGCCGTACCAGACCTGCCCTGCTGCATTTTTAGCATAGGCACGGACATGATATACGACGCCGTCCACAATGTTCGTCGCCGTCCCTTTCAGGGAGCCGCCTTTTGTCTTCACCGCCGATGGCGTCTTTACCTGTCCGTTGCAGACTCCGGTGGTGGGATTCATCATAATGCCCCACACAAAACCTGTCTCTGTGATATTCTCCCCGCCTGTGTAAGTGAGCTTGGCGGAAAGGCTGAAGCTGTCCTTGCCGGCCACACGCACCGCCGTCGTTCTGCTCAGTTCCAGCGGTTTCGGCAGTACAGTGACTTTCAGCGTCGCTGTCTTGTCGGAATAGCCAGGCACACTCACCCGGTAGGTAACGGTATAGGTACCTGCCGTTTTCGTGTTGACTGTCGATGTATAAGTTACGGTGCCGACGTGTTTTTTGATAAACGATAAGTACCATTCCTGATCTACGGTACTGTCTTCTAAAATCGTCGTCACAGTATCCGTCAGGCTGATGAACGGCTCTCTAACTACATCGATCTGCTTGTTCAACGTATCAGAAAGTCCTCCCTCTGGAGACACCGCATAACAATTGAGTGTCGTTTCTCCTATCACCGCATCTTCCGGCAGCGTTATCGGAACGGAAAAATTACCGTTCCCATCCGCCACTGCGGTATATTCCTCTCCCTGCACTTCCACGCAGACCGTACAGCCCGGATTTGTCTTTCCCGCCACGTTTCTAGTTTTTCCTACCGCCAGCTGGGGAACGTCAGCGGTCAGTTCCGGCTTTTTAGGGGAAGGCGGAAGTTCACCCACGCCGAGCAGCACATAGCGGCTCCACTTCTGTCCGGGTGCTACCTTCCCTGTCCATGACCATGCCATACCGCTGTCGTCATTGTAAGGCACCGTTTTATCCGCAAGATCCGTAAACATATTCCAATAGGCTCTAGCAAAATATCCATACCACATCGTCGTTGCCGTAGGCGCTGCCAAATTATATTGATAACTGTTTTGCGGGGCGCCGTCCATCTTCAGGCCATTGCTCGTGCCCACAACTTCAGCATTGTCATTGTCATCAATCATGACATCTGCCGATGAGCCAACTTGAAATTCCTGCTCCGTAGAACCTTTATTCTCCACCGTATAACGGATACGGACATATCTTCCGTTATAGACTAATTCCATTTGTCTGGAGCCAAAAAGGGAATTTCCCATCGCGACGTTCTTACTGCTGTTCCATCTTATCTTATTTCCGTCCACCTTGCTCGCAGTTGTGTAACCCCGATCCCGATAAGTCGTCTGCAGCTCCTTACCATTGTCAATGCCGCGCACATTAAAATACGGCTGCGTATTGTCATACCACATATAAGCGCTCCCAGCGCTCTCGGCCGGTTCCGCTGCTCCCGCCTTCGGCGCCGCCGCACGCTCCGCTGCACGTTCTGTCGTATTTCCCGTCGTGGTTTTCTCCACATGTTCTGCTGCGCTCGCAGCAGTCACTCCCGGCATATTCTGACAGGACGTGGCAAATACACATAAGGCGAGCAACGCCGCTAAGATGCGCTGGCCTTTCTTTTTTGATTTCATGCGTATGTTTTGTTCCTTCATGTCTTTCCCCTCCATCCTAAAACAGATTAAAACAGGTTCCTTCTATGGCAAGTTTATACCAAAATAATTTCTGTTTTTCAAGCGATCTAGTACGGATTGCAATTTTCAAGGTACAATTTGCTACATTGGCACATTTTTCATATTTTCATATTTTGTGATACAAAAAAAGCACCCCGGCTGCCGTCTGGCAGCCGGGGTGCTTTTTGTCGCAGGTATTTTTGCGCGTGGTGGTAGTGGAAGTACGTGAGTTCACGTAATTCCACCATTCTGTCGGGTTGACAGATCAACTAGCGCATAGACTCTTCCTGCTTTTTAATCATCTGACGAACCATCTCGCCGCCTACGCTGCCGGCTTCTCTGGATGTGAGGTCACCGTTGTAACCCTCCTTCAGGTTTACGCCGATCTCAGATGCAACTTCCATCTTGAATTTGTTCATAGCGTCTTTGGCCTGTGGTACTTCCATTCTGTTGCTAGATTTGCTCATCACATTTCACCTCCGTGTTTTTAGTATTTATCTTGAGAGATAACGGAATGTCCCCTGAAACATTCCGTTATCCGAAACATTTCAAATCGAAGCCACTCGGTTATCTGATACTATTGTACCCACGAAGTTTTTTTTCATTCTGGTAGTTTTTGTTATTGTGACTGCCGCTGTTCCATGTCCATGGATACTTGTTCCAGGTAGTGCACGAATGTTCCGGAATACGTTGAAATTTCAAAAGCGGGGTCGAGTTCGGAAAAGGAGAAGCTCTTCTTTCCGCCGGATTCCATGCGCGTCCAGAATTGTTTTAATTTTTTATATGGCAGGTATACGTAGCAATCCCTGCCAGCAAAATAAATCAATAGAAAGGCGATGCCTTCCTGCTGTTCAAATTCCGTCATGAACTTCATCTGATGCTCATGTATGTTCGCCAGCGGGAATCGGTCGCCGACACATTCTTTGGCGTCAAAGCAGACAGGGATTCCCTGGATCACGCCGATGTAATCGACCGTACTTTTCTGTTCAAAATAGGCGAGCGTGATATGTCTCGTATTTTGATCAATGCGGATCGGTTTGATCGGAGTCGGCACTTTTTGTATGAGAGCCAGGCTTTGTGACCGATATTTTTCGTTTGTGAGGTTGATGAGTTCTTCTAAAAAGGAGCCGCGTAAACCTCTGGAATTCCAGGTCGCCATTACTCATCCACGTTGTGGTATACCGCCTGGACATCATCGTCCTCGTCGAGCAGGTCCAAAATGCGGTTGAACATTTTTATATCATTCTCATCAGTGAGTTCCACGTAGGTCTGCGGGATCATCGTTACTTCCGCCTGCGCCATCGGAACGCCTTCTTTTTCTAATGCCTCGCGGACCTGGCTGAAATCTTCCGGAGTAGTAAGAATTTCATAGCTGTCTTCTTCCTCGGAGAAATCTTCCGCGCCGGCGTCTAAGGCAAGCATCATGAATTCGTCCGCGTCGGTTTCATATTCTTCCTTATCCACGATGATCTGACCTTTCGTGTCAAACATATAAGAGACACAACCCGTCGTACCGACATTGCCGTTTCCTTTTGTAAACGCATTCCTTACATTAGAAGCCGTACGGTTTTTGTTGTCGGTCAGCGCTTCTACGATGATCGCCGTCCCGTTCGGACCGTATCCTTCATATGTAATGCTCACATAATTTACGGCATCGACATTTCCCGCCGCTTTCTTGATACCGCGGTCGATCGTATCGTTTGGCATGTTATTTGCTTTTGCCTTTGCGATCACATCGCGCAGCTTACTGTTATTGTCCGGATCGGGGCCGCCTTCTTTGACCGCCACGGCAATCTCACGCCCGATCACGGTAAATATTTTACCCTTTTTTGCATCATTTTTTTCTTTTTTGTGCTTGATATTCGCAAATTTTGAATGTCCAGACATATCTTTCCCTCTTTTCTGCCAAGCGTTTTCCCGCTTCTGCTTTTTATGTAAAGCTTTCCATAGCTTTCAAGTTTGTAGAAACAACCATAATACGGCTTTGGCTAAATTATGGCTTTCTGTGGCTGTCCCCGCGCATCTAATCACAGATCTGTATGATACACTGTCTCAGTTCTGCCATCACATGCGTCACCATTTCCTCCGTTTTGACCGCGCACATGATCGTATCATCCCCAGCGATCGAACCGACGATTCCCTCGAGTTTCATCGCATCAATGGCGGCCGCCGCTGCCATTGCCATTCCGCTCTGGGTCCGGATCACGAGCAGGTTTCCCGCCTGCTCCATTGATACGACTCCGTCCTGGAGTACGCTGGCGTACTGCCGGCCAAAACCGGCGCTTGTGCCGGAGCCGCGCGCCGCCGTCATATAGCGCTGCTTCGCGCGGATCCCCGGAACTTTTACGAGCGACATTTCCCGTATATCGCGGGAGACCGTTGCCTGCGTCACCGAGTAACCCGCCTCATTTAAGTATCTCGCCAGATCTTCCTGCGTCTCCACTTCATATTGATTTATGATCTCAATAATCTTTTCCTGTCTCTTCTTTTTCATCTCTCCTAAAAGCGATTCAGCTTGCTCCTCATTTTTTCATAGAATCCCACATCTGGCAGCGAAACGACGTCAAATGACTCCTCCGCTTTTCGGATATGTATTTCATCCCCGGTCTCCGCCTGCCAAAGCACATCGCCATCAAACCGGACCGATGCCTCGTCCGGCGAACTCCCTCTCGTCTTCTCAACCCGAATCCGGATGCAGTCGTCAGAAGAAACCACGAGGCTGCGTTTATTCAGTGAATGCGGGCAAATGGGGGTGATAACAAACGCCTCCATGTTCGGTGACAGAACCGGCCCGCCAGCTGAAAGGTTATACGCCGTAGAACCAGTCGGGGTGGCCACGATCACGCCATCTGCGACGTACGTATCCAAAAGTTCGTCATTGACCCATACGCTCGTCGTTATCATCTTCCCCAGATTCTTTTTACCGACAATAATTTCATTTACGGTAAGACTCCTCTCGCCAGAAGCCTGCATCACCCCTTCCAAAACCATACGCCGTTCAAAGCGGCACTTCCCAGCCAGTACGTCGTCCAGCGCTTCGTACACCCGGGGCGGCTCCACTTCGGTCAGAAATCCAAGCGTCCCTAGATTCACGCCGAGGATCGGGATCCCCTTTCCCGCCATCTTCTTAGCGGCTCGGATGACCGTACCGTCCCCGCCTAATACGATCGCTAGATCCGTACCATCAGAAACACTCCCGGCTCTTTCCTGACAGATCTGTTCCCTATGACTCATTATTGTAACACAAATATTACATTTTTCCAAATATGTTTTTATCTCATTCGCCACGGCATACTCCGCATCTTTTTCCTCATTCACGATCAGGCAAATCCGCTCCATGTTCACAAACCTTTCTATAAATTAAGATGTTGCGGACAAAGGGGTTATCTGACCCCTTGATCCACGATACGTTCAATCTGCGCCTTTTCTTCTTCTGTTAGTTCCTCCGGCTGTGCCCCTTCCTTTTTGGCATAGAGCAGATACTCGATATTTCCCTCAGCTCCCCGGATCGGAGAAACGTCCAGTCCGTGAATGACAAAACCCAGACTTTTTGCATACTGCATGACCGCACCGATCACTTCCTTATGAACCGCCGGATCGCGGACGACACCCTTTTTCCCCACTTTTTCCCGTCCGGCTTCGAACTGGGGCTTGATGAGGCACACGACCTGCGCCCCGTCCCGCATCAGCTCTCTCACTGGTGCGAGCACTTTTGACAGCGATATAAATGCCACATCAATCGAGACAAAATCGACAGGCTCGCCGATGTCTTCTGGCACGACATAACGGATATTCGTCTTTTCCATCGATTTTACACGGCTGTCCTGACGCAGTTTCCACACAAGCTGGTTCGTGCCGACGTCGATGGCGTACACGAATCTTGCTCCATTTTGCAGCATACAGTCCGTAAAGCCGCCCGTGGATGCACCGACATCCATGCAGATAAGGCCGTTCAGTTCGATCGGGAACACCTGCATCGCCTTATCAAGTTTATACCCGCCGCGGCTCACAAACTTCATCTGCTTTCCCTTGATCTCTATGTGCGCATCCACCGGAAATTTGTGTCCAGCCTTGTCCTCCCTCTGCCCTTCCACGAATACATTTCCCGTCATGATGAGCGCTTTCGCTTTCTCTCTCGATTCTGAAAGGCCGCGATTGACTAAAAGCACGTCCAGCCGCTCTTTTTCCGCCTTTTTTCCAGTTTTTTCACCGACTTCTGAATCGTTTACCAGCCTGCGCATCCGTTCCGCTACATGCTCAGCGTCCATGCCATACCGAGCGTATAGTTCAGAAGGCGCTCCGTGTTCTACAAATGTATCATGGATAGAAATGTTCAACATCCGTTCCGGATAGATTCCGTGTTCCGCAAGCATTGCCTCCGCCTGCTGCCCAAAGCCGCCTGACGCCACGTTATCTTCCATCGTTACCATTCCTTTGTGCCGCGGCACAAGCTCCCGGATGAGCACTTCGTCAAACGGCTTCACAAAACGCATATTCACAACTGTACAGCTTATCCCGTCGTCTCGCAAAAGCAGTGCCGTTTCGATCGCCGTCCTGACCATATTCCCCACCGCGAAAATGACAAAATCGCCGCCCGCGTGTTCTCCCGCCTGTTTTCCCTCGTGTTCGCTGGCACTACCGCACGTCCGATTCTCACAAAACGATCCATTTTCACAAAATGCTCCGTTTTCCATGATGATATCAGCACGGCCATATACGAAATCCGCTACCTCTTCTGGCGTTTCCGCTTCCGGCACCGCGCCGCGCGGATAGCGGACTGCCACCGGCCCATCCCAATCATAGGCAAAATCCAAACTCTTCCGAAGTTCGGTTCCATCCGCGGGCGAAAGTACTGTCATATTCGGAATGGACGTCAAATAGGAAATGTCAAAAATCCCTTGGTGCGTGTCGCCATCCCGTCCCACGATCCCGCTTCGGTCAACCGCAAAAATAACCGGAAGCCGGTTCAGGCAGATGTCATGGAGGATCTGGTCATATGCACGCTGTAAAAATGTGGAGTAAATGGACACGACCGGACGCAGACCGCCCGACACCAGACCGGCTGAAAACGTCACCGCATGTTCCTCCGCGATACCGACATCAAACGAGCGGTTAGGAAATTCCCCGGCAAATGCTTTTACGCCTGTCCCGTCCGGCATCGCCGCACAGACGGACACGAGCTCCGCACACTCCCTTCCTTTTTCGAGCAGCCATTCCCCGAACACATCCGTATACGTTCGTTTTGGCAGCTCCGCCAGTTCCCCTGTTTTCGGATCAAACGCGCCGACCCCGTGAAACATAGACGGATTCGTCTCGGCTGGTAAATATCCCCTCCCTTTCTTCGTCACGACGTGGATCAGGACTGGGCGGTTTTTAATGCGCGCCGCCGCACGGAATGCTTCTAACATTCCCTCTATATTATGACCATCAATCGGACCTACATAGATAATGCCCATCTCCTCAAAAAACATGCCGGGTACAAACAGATGCTTGAGGGAATTTTTGGCATTTTTGATCGTTTCCGCCATCGTAGTCCCGACATTTGGTATTTCGTTTAAACGACCCTCAATGTTGATCTTCAGGTTGTTATACTTCTGGTTTGTCCTCATCCTCCCCAAATACTTTGACATGCCGCCCACATTTTTCGCGATGGACATTTTATTGTCATTGAGGACAATGATCAGGTTCGACTTCATCTGTTCCGCATTATTGAGCGCCTCGAACGCCATGCCCCCGGAAAGGGCGCCGTCGCCGATGACCGCCACCACTTTTTCGTCGCCGCCCCGTATATCCCTGGCCTTTGCCATCCCGAGTGCGACCGAGATCGACGTGGAGCTGTGCCCCGTATTAAACGTGTCGGCGGGATTCTCACTCACTTTCGGGAATCCGCTGATGCCGTCCAGCCTGCGCAGCGTGCGAAACTCCCGGTTCCGCCCCGTCAGCAGTTTATGCACATACGCCTGGTGTCCGACATCCCAGATCAGCTTATCCTTTGGAAAGTCTAAAAACAGATGCAGCGCCATCGTAAGCTCGACCGCCCCCAGATTCGAAGCGAGATGCCCGCCCGTCCGGCTGACGCTTCCCACCAGCCGCTTGCGGAGTTCCCACGCCAGCTTGCGGTAATCTTCCGGCGCAATGTTCTTAATATCATTTTCCTTTTTTATCTGATTTAATAAAATGCCCAATGTCCGTTTTTCCTCCGTTCTCTGCTAACGGTCGTTCCCTGCTAACGGTCCCGTTCGACCAGCCAATTCATCAGTTCTGTCAAAAACTCCTTCTCCCCATCAAACTCCTTCAGATCCCCTAATGCCGCATCCGTGTACTCCCGTACCTTTGTTTTGGACGCCTCGATTCCATTCATCGCCGCAAACGTGGATTTGTCATTGCTCTCATCCGAATGTACCGGTTTTCCCAGCTTCCTTTCATCGCCCACGACATCGAGTATATCGTCCTGGATCTGAAAAGCAATCCCCAGTTTTCTTCCCATCTGCTCCAACCGTTTCACTTCCCCGTCAGAAGCGCCCGCAAGGATGCCGCCGATCATAAACGCCGTTTCCAATAGTGCCGACGTCTTCTTCTCATAAACAAACATCAGTGTCTCCGCATCTACAAATGTTCCATTCTCCTCGACATCTACCACCTGGCCGCCGACCATGCCGTACATGCCCGCCTTACGGCCGAGCACTTTGAGCGCCGACGCCAGTAACGCATGATCCGCGCTGCTGTCAAATGCCCGGAACGCCGTCTCGTACGCAAAATTTAAAAGAGCGTCCCCCGCAAGGACTCCCATCGCCTCGCCAAATTTTTTATGTGTCGTCAATTTCCCCCGGCGGTAATCGTCATTGTCCATCGCCGGAAGATCGTCGTGCACGAGGGAATACGTATGGATCATTTCGAGTGCTGCCATAAACGGCCCGACCACAGTCGGATCCGTCCCGCCGCACATCTCATACACTTCCTTCATAATGATCGGGCGGATGCGTTTCCCACCTGCGTGGATACTATAATTTACCGCCTCAAAAATCGTACGCTGATACCCTTCCTCCGCCGGCAAAAACGGCTCGATCATCTGGTCAGCCCGCGCCGCCCGCTCCGCTAATTCCTGTTCAAACTCATTCGTCTTCACTTCCATGAACCTCTTTCTCCATTAGGATCTCTATCTTTTTTTCTACCTTGTCTATCGCTTTATTCCCCGCTTTTACGAGCTTCATCCCGTGGGAAAATGTATCATACGCCTCTTCCAGTGACAATGTCTCATTCTCCATCTTCTCTACGGTTTCTTCCAGCTGTTCCATGATTTCTTCCAGTTCCATCATTACCTCCAAATTCGCGCATGTTTTTCGTTCAAATTTGAGCGCTCAAACTCAAATTAGCTAGGTTGAACGCTTTACTCATCCTTAGTCACTTCCGCCCGCACAGACCCATCGCGCCATGTGATCTCCAAAACATCCCCCGGCTTTACCATCTCCGCACGATCGACTCTCATCCCCTTTTCATCCGCCACATAGGCAAATCCACCGGACAGACGCTTCAGCGGCGAAAGACCGTCGAGCCTTCCCGCAAGCAGCTGAAGCCGATGTTTCTTCTCATTTAAAATGCGCTCCCACTGGCGGGAAAGCTTGTCCTCCATATCGGTCACATACTGCCGCTTCTGCCTCATCTGGCTCTCCGGATTGTATGATTTCAGCATCTTGTTCATGTGGCTTAGATCAAGGCGCGCCGCATCGATGCGGTCAAACAGGTTCCGCATCAGGCGCTCCTTCCCGCCATAGAGCTGTTCCAACGCCTGCCGCACGTCGTACACGACCAGTTCCGCCGCTGCCGAAGGCGTCGGCGCCCGCAGATCGGCCACATAATCGGCAATCGTCGTGTCGGTCTCATGTCCTACTGCGGACACGACCGGCGTCTGGCACGCAAAGATTGCCTGCGCGGTCTTTTCTTCATTAAACGCCCACAAATCTTCGATCGAACCGCCGCCCCGGCCGACGATGATCACATCCACCCCGTGCCTGTCCAGACGCCGGATCCCTTCTACGATCGTATCCGACGCCCCTTCCCCCTGCACTTTTGCCGGGTAGAGGATCAGTTGGACATACGGATTGCGCCTTGCGGCAATCTGCATCATATCCTGAACGGCCGCTCCCGTCTGTGCGGTGACGATCCCGACCCGCTTTACATAGCGGGGAATCGGTTTCTTTCTCTTTTCATCAAAATATCCTTTTTCTTCTAATTTTCGTTTTAACTGCTCGTATTTTTCATACAGCACACCGTCGCCCGCCAGCGTGATCTTTTTCGCGTAAAGCTGATATTTCCCGTCTCTCTCATAAACATTGATCGTACCGCCGATCACGACCTCCTGACCATCTGATAGACGAAAGGAAAGTCCTCTGCGGTCACCAGCAAACATGACGCAGGCGAGCGAAGAGGAGGCATCCTTTAACGTAAAATAAACATGCCCGGAACTGTGATATTTGCAATTGGAGATCTCTCCTTTTACAAACACGACAGAGAGGGCATATTCGTTCGAAAACATATCTTTTATAAATCGGTTGATGGCCGACACGGAATATACTTGTCCTCTATTCATTTACGATTTCTCCCAAAATACCATTGACAAACGCTGCGCCGCCCTCCGCACCGTACTTTTTGCTGAGTTCGACCGCTTCATTGATGGCTACGCCGACTGGAATATCCTCATCAAAAACAGCCTCGTACACGGCCAGCCGCAGGATCGCCAGCTCTTCTTTCCCGATCCGGTCGATCTTCCAACCTTTGGAATGTTCGGAGATCATAGCATCCAATTCTGCCTGCCTCTTTCCTATGTTTCCCAATTTCTCGGTCAGATATGTCTGTTCCTTTTCTTCCATCGAATGCGTCTGAAAATAAATCTCCCTCTGTTCTCCAAATATCTCCTCCCCATAAAACTCCTTCTGAAAGAGCAGGACAAATAGCTGCTCCCTAAGTTCTCTTCTCGTCATCTTAATTATTCTCCATTATCGTTCCATTCAGCCGGCATGTCCTGATGCCGCGGTTACTCTGTCGTTTCACAACTCCCGCAATCCCTCAAACATTCGAAATCCGCTGATTTACTATGTAACTCGCTCCTTTCTCATGTTTGGCAGGGTCAAAGGTCAAATGCCTGATCATGCAAGCATAAATGGCTTTTTGACCTTTTGACCCTGGCATCATGTTCTGGCAAACTCAAAACCGCGATCTACTCTGCATTCACCTGAACGATCCCGGCAATCCGGACATTGACTTTCGTCACTTCCAGTCCCGTCATGCTGCTGATCGCCTGTGCTACTTTCTCCTGTACCTTTGCCGACACTTTCGGAATGCTGTATCCAAATTTCATATTCACAGCAATATCCACGGAAGCCCGGTTGTCTGTAATCTCTACCTTTACCCCTTTGGAATGGTTTTTCACGCCAAACTTTCCAGCAAGATCATTAATGCTGCCGCCTGCCATAGACTCGATCCCATCCACCTCGGATGCGGATATTCCTGCGATCGCTGACACAACCTCACTGGCAATCTGTACTTCTCCGATGCTGTCTTCTGTACCAAATACGTCTTTTGCCATACTTGTCACCTCATCTGTCACAAAACTATACATATGCCAAGAGCATATATACAGTTTTTAGTTTACCACATTCAGCCTTTTTTGCCAACAGGTGAAATGACAATTTTATCGGAAGCGCATTCTGTCTTCCTTTTCACGACATCTTCGATCTGAGCGATCTGCTGCTCATTCAGCTTTTCCGCATTGACAATGACGTCCACGCTGTCATCGACGATCGTGACAACCACTTCCTCAAAGCCTTTCGCCGCCAAAAGGTTTTCGGTCGCCGTTTCCTTTTCATTCACCGCCGTCATCGACACGATCTCGTTCATCGCCTGTTCCTTTTGGGCGTCCGAAGCGCTTTTGCTGTTCACGAGCTCAAGAAGTGTTTCCTTATTCTTTGCGCGCGTCTGTTCTCTCGACAGCTTCGCCGACTCAAAGTAATCCGAAGTCACCGTATTATTTACAAGCACCGCTTCCCCGGCATTTTCTTTCGATGCCTCCGAGGAGTCTTTTTGTTCCGCGGCTGCAATGTCTTCATCGGAAATGTCTGCCACGGCGTCATCCTGTACCTCCGATGCGACACTATCTTCCGCCGAAGTGTTCTCAGCTGCTACGCCATCCGAGGGAACAGAACCTTCTTCCCCAGATACAGAAGCTTCTTCCGATGCTTTTCCATCTGTCCCTTCTGCATCGTCCATCCCTTCTGCTGCCTGCTCGCTAACTGCTGAACCGTTATTCAGCACACCGATCGCCAGATCCTCCTCATTGGTAAGGCTTAAATATCCGGCAAGTGCAACCATGACGACGAGTGCCGTTATAATGATCTGATTTTTCCGCAAAAGTTTCTTCACTTCTTTGCCTCCTTACTTTTCATTACTTTAATTTTATGACTCTCCACAGGAAATAATGCCGAAATACCTGCTATTATTTCTCGCTGGATACCCGGATCCGCACCCCCGCCGCAGACGACGAGGATCCCTTCGATCTCCGGCTCCACTTCCTGCACGATATAAGGCTCTGTATTATGATCCTCATCCTCGATCAGCACGCTCTTTTCCTCACTCCTCTCCGCACCGGCCGAATTATCTTTTAATGTCACTTTCTCCCGCGAACTTTTGAGCGTGATCATGACATCGACCGCACCGACCCCTTCCACGCGCTCCAATATTTCTTTGACTTGTGTTTCCATCTGTTCTTTGTAATCCGTCATTTCATTTGCCGGCGGCCCGGCGGACTCCGACACCACGTCCGGCTCCCTTCTGGTATCCGGCTTAGAAAACACATTGCCGCACGAAAGCAATAACAGCAGCACGCCCGAGACGATGACCGCCGCGATCCGGAACGGCCCTGCCTTACGTACCATTTCTTTTATTTTCTCCATATAATCACTCATCTGCCTCTCTCCCATCGAGTCCAAAGCCATTTTGTAACATCTGTTCCCGCTGTTCGCCGATCATTTTCAATTCGTCCTCGCGGAATTGTTCTTCTACTTTCGACATATTATCCCGCAGAAGCCCATCAATAAAATCTTCACCGGTGATCCAGGAAAACAGCGGCATCATTACAAGAATGATCAAAATGACGCCCTGCACAAGATCAAAATATTTTTCATACTTTGATTTGGCAAACAAATTCGAAACGATAGAAAACAGCAGGACAAAAACCGTTACATTTTTTACGACGTGAAGCATCTCTTCCATACCAAACCTCCGACTTTTGTGAATGATTCTAAAGCGCCATATTTGTCGCAGCTATGACGATCGTGAGCGTGATCAGAAACATAACGGCAGTCATAAACACCATATGCAGGAGCAGTCTTCCGCTGTCCGCCGTGCTTTGAAATACCGACACGATCCTTTTATCCGTGACTGGCTGGGAAAACGCCGCCAAGCCTTTATAAAGAACGGTAAAGACAACGAGTTTCATGAGCGGCACGATACAGATCACGGCAATGGCCACCAGGCCGCCGACGCCTATGGCGCTTTTGATCAGGATACCCGTGCCGATGACCGTATCCGCCACACCGCCAAATACATTTCCTACCCCAGGTATGCTGCTCGCCGCTTTAAATACGGCAGACCGCTTCACGCCGTCGAGCGCTGGCATGATCAGTCCCTGAATGCCCTGATGCCCGATGAGGAGCGCCAAAAGCGTCTTTGTCCCAATACGCACGAAACTACGCAGCAGCGCCGTAAATCTCGTGAACCTCCAGCCCATCAGCGGATTCAGCATACTGACGAGAAAATAGACCTGCACAATGGGCAAAAACATATTGACCAGCAGATGTTCCGCAATCGCGATCGCATACAGCGCCGTCTGATAAAAGGCAATCGACGTGGCGCTGCCGGAACTCCATGTGAGCGCGACTGAGAAGGTGGGCACGAGTACCCGCATAAAATCTACAATGTTCTGGAGCACCTCACCCGCCACGGCAAAGGCGGAGAAAAATCCAGCAAATAAAACCGACGCTACGAGAAAATAAATGATCTGAAACCCGGTATCTCCCATCTGTTTTTCATACAAGCTCGTTGAGAAATTAATAAATATGCCCGACAGGATCCCATATAATAGAAGACGGATAAATGTACTTTTGTTGTGTTCCAATTGTTCCGAAAGATATTGCCTGACATATTCCCCAATACCGGCAAGGGATAGTTCCGCCTTTCCGTGAAGCACCTGATCCACATACTCCCGCACAGAAAAATCTATCTCATCCGCTTTCATATCCTGAAGGATCTCCTCCACTTCATCCAATGGGATGCTGTCGTAGATCGTATCGTAGACATCTTCTGTTCGCAGTTCCTCGCCATACTCTGCCGCCAATGTTTGCTTCCCCGTCTGCATAGCTGGTCTCTCCCCGCCTTCCTGCGCCGTCACCAACTTCTCCTTCCCTATCTGCGCGGCTGGCCTCTCTTCATCCGCCTGCACAATTTTTGCCCGATGGCACGCGCTCTCTTCTGCCAGGATATCGATCCGTGGCTGCAGGACCGCACACACACACAACAGCCATATCCATTTCCAACGCCCAAGCTTTCTCATCATTTCCCTCAATCCTCAATCCTCGTTTCTGTCCACAAACCGCTTTTTCCCGCGAGGTTCCGCGCGCATGCAAAAACCGTCATGGAATCAATTCCCCAATCGTTTCCAAAAGCGATTGTAACACCGGCAGACTGACAGCGATCATGCTCATTTTTCCAAAAAAGTCCACCTGACCTGCTATCGTATTCTGGCCGGCATCTTTACAAATGGACGCCGTAAATTCGGATAGATATGCAATCCCTATCATTTTTAAGATAATCTTGATATACGTCTCACTGATCCCGATATACTCTGTCAGTTCATGGAACATGTCCACAATATACTCAAATTTTGTAATACCAAAAAAGAATATGATCATTCCGCTCACGATCGTGATCCATATGCTGATATCCTTTCTCATCGTCCCCACCACGATGGCAAGCGTCATTCCTACGATGGCGATCAAAGCGATCTTTACCATTATCCTGCTCCCCCTCTCTCCTTCGGATGCCGCAATTCCTAAAAATGCTGCGCAGCCGTCCTCGCTCTGCTAGATTGAAAATAATCGTTCGATCATCTCAAACAGTTCTGCGATATAGGGTATGACCCAGAAAAGCACGAGGATCAATCCCGCCAGTCCTGTTAAAAACGCCTGTTCCTCCCGGCCCGACTGCCGCAGGATCTGATTGAGCATCGACACAAGAATGCCAACCAGCGCAATTTTGAAAATAATACCAACTTCCACAGCTAATCCTTTCCGGTGCTCACACGATGAGAATGACCATTAGTAACCCGCACATGATCCCGCACACATAATACAGCTTTAACTTCTCGTTTTTTTCTCTCCGCCTTTTTTCAATGAAAAACTCCCATTTACTCAGAAAATAATCAATCGCCTTCTCCTGCGCCTGCCGGTCCAGACAGCCAAGCTGCCCTCCCATTTCCCGGAGTACCTCGACCGCTTCCCGCTCTAAACAATCTCCGCCCATTTCCTTCGAAACGGCATCATCCCAGACCTGCTTCAATTCCTTCTGGCTGCCCGCCTGCAGTTCTTTGGATACGCGGGAAAAAAAACGCCGGCTATTACCCTGGATCTGATGCGCCGCCCCCTCCAGCGTTTCCGCCATCGGCGTATTCATATACCGGATCTCTCCCTGCACGAACAGAAACGCCTTCTTGATCTCATACAGGTTCAGAAGCCTGCTGTTGTACAGGCATCCCTTATAAATGCCAAATGCCGTTGTTCCAAATACGAGCAGTACCGCTCCCAGTATTTTTGCCATTATCTCAGCCATCATATAAGATCCGCCCCTTCCGATCCCGCACATCCTCTATGCTCCCCGGCCCTTCCGCATGTCCGAGAACGATGTACCGTCCAAATCGTTCCTGTTCCACCAGTTTTCCTACCTCCGGTTTATTCCTGACCTCCTGGAAATTTTCGCCGTGAATGGCCGCGATGATGCGGCAGCCGCAGTTCATCACATGTTCAAGTGCCTGTACATCCTTTTTTCCGCCAATTTCATCGACGACGATCACCTCCGGCGAAAGCGACCGGACTGCCATCATCATACCTTCGGATTTCGGACAGCCATCAAGTACATCCGTCCGACAGCCCACATCGTTTTGCGGCACGCCGCGGTAGCATCCGGCAATCTCGCTCCGCTCGTCCACTACCGTCACGGTCTTTCCCTCCGAACTCCCGGCATCCCCAGACAACATCCTCGCAATATCGCGCAAAAGTGTGGTCTTTCCGCAACCAGGCGGTGAGATGATCAGCGTATCCGGCAGCCGCCCGTCCTCATCGAGATACGGCATCACGTTCTTCCCGCAGCCAATGATCTCATGAGAGATACGGACATTGACAAACGATATATTCCTGATATTTTTCACGCACCCACGCTCGACCACCACCTGCCCGGCCACCCCGACACGGTGACCGCCCGGAATGGTCATAAATCCCTGTGCAATCTCCTCCTCAAACGCATACAGGGAATATCCGCTTATGTAGGCAATCATTTCTTTCAAATCCGACCTGTCCACCTTCCCGGCGCCGAGTATCCGGCGTTTTCCGCCGATCACTTCCACAGGCTGTCCCATCCGGAACCTTATCTCCCGCAGCCTGTCCATATCAATACGCCCGCCCGTAAAATATGACCGAAATTTCGCCGGCAGTATGTTTTCGATCTCCGTCCACTCCATCTGTCATCACTCCTTGTCTGCGTTTATTTGAATATATGCAGCGAAGGGAGGAATCATGCAAAAAAAATAAACGGCTTCTATTCTTTCGCCCAGAGTGGTATACTAAATACAATTTCACCAGTAACGGAGGGTTCATGTTATGCACTTTGTTAAAGCAAAGGGGATTTTATCTTCCAAAAACGGAATGAACTTATATCGCGGCTGCTCCCACGGCTGCATTTATTGCGACTCCAGAAGCAGCTGTTATCATATGGAACACGCTTTCGAAGATATCGAGATAAAAGAAAATGCGATCGACCTATTAGAGTACGCACTGATGACGTCTTCCCCAATCTAACATGAGCATCCCCCTCCAAAATGACAGGCCATGATCTTTCATTTGGAGGGGGCAGCTTGACTATTTTTTCAGTTTAAAAGTTACCTTTTTCATCAGGTATGGATCATCCTGGAAACAGTGGTCAAAATAATACGATTCCAGAATCAATTTCTTTTTCTTATATTTCTTCAGGTTTAAGTTTTTCATCTTAAACACACCATTTTTATCTGCTTTTACACTTTTTATCATCTTCTCGCCACCAGGACGTCCGCTCCGGTAATAGAGCTCAACCCCCAGATTTTTACCAGCTTTCCCGACAATCTTTTTCGTCTTGCTGGTAATCTTCGTCATCTTTTTGGGAGAAGTCACTTTCAATGTTTTCTTCAGTTTCTTCACATTGTTTTTCTGGAGATCCACCATCTGACCAAGCCACACTTTATCTTCTACTAATTGTTTCGGTAATTTTGTGGTCAATTCCGTTTTTGTCAGGTTGTTCCCCGTTAAACACGTATATTGACGGGTTAATTTCGTATGCCTCGTCAGATCTGGCAGGGTACTTATATTAGCATTCACTATATAAAAACCAGTCAGTTCCGTCATCCCCCCGATCGGACTTATATCCGTTACCGTAGAGGGAAGTTCGAGACGGGTTAATTGCGTGCAGTTACGGATTCCCTCAATACTCGTGAGACTGAAACAATATCCTAGATCAAGTTCCGTCAGATTTTTTAAACCTTCTAACGGTTTAAGATCCGTGATCTTGTTTCTTCCCGGCCTAAAATAGCGTAAATTTGTTAATTTTTCTATTCCCTGAAGAGAAACGATCTGCTCCTCTTCTTTTCTGTCCCGATCACCTGCTGAAAATATGTCCGGTGACAACCTTTCTACCTTCTGCGCCTCCTCTTCTGTGAAGGTACTAACCGGTGTCTTTCCCAACGCTTTTAGGATTTCCTGATAAAGAGCTTTATCTGGTATTCCCGTTCCGTCGTTCCAAATTACATCGGAGGCAGCCGCTTGAACAAGTGGGCCTCCAAATGAAGGCAGACTTCCCAGCAGTACCGAAACCACCATCATTAAAACAACAACTTTTTTCATGATTCCATTCATTTTTTTTACCATATCCACCATCTCCTTCCTGTCTACCGAAACAGTCTTTGATTATGTTTTCATTGTAACATAAGACTATAGAGATAGTCAAGAAAAAATCTCTCTTTTCATGTCTCTCATCTTATCATGTGAACAGACGGATTTTCGCAACAACCTCCGGATATGGTTCCTATTATGTCATTAACATCGCAACAACCTAATCACTATTTTTTAGAAGATAGATTCAATTTCTTTAATAGCGTTTTGTTGATTTTTCCACTCGATTTCATCTTCTTCTCTTTTTGATATTTTTTAATCGCGGATTTTGTCTTTGCTCCAAAAGAACCGTCCGCCTTCCCGCACTTATAGCCCAGTTTGTTCAGCTTCTTTTGAATTTTTTTAACCGTTGCCGCGGAATAATATTGGGACTTCGGCTTTGCAGCAGATCCCGTTTTTGGTTTGGCAGAATACGGACAGTTCCCATTTTTGTGTAAATGCAGTGGATTTCCATTGCAATGATAATGATAGCTGCCAAGCCCGCTTTTGTTCTTATAATCGTGATGCCCTCCGCTGGAATCTGTCCTTCCTGAATGCGCAGAAACTACCGCATTCGAGAATAGTAAACAGACACACAAAATTGCTGTCAGCACTCGTTTTCCATTTTTCATGATCGTCATCCTCCAAACGTTTTTTGTTCATCCTGATCAAATCAATGCAACTCCATTATACCAAATCGCAAATCTTCTCGCAATACCGCTATCGTTCTTATCCCAACTTGAAATTACTTTCTAATCTGTTATAATAAAACATATAAATCACAAATAGAAAGGAAGTATAAAAAATGGATTACGGATTGATCGGAGAAAAACTTGGGCACAGTCTCTCAAAACCGATCCACGAGAGCCTTGCCGATTATACATACGACATCCACCCCCTCACTAGGGAAGAATTTAAAACATTTATGGAGGAAAAAGCATTCCGCGCGATCAATGTCACGATCCCTTACAAAAAGGACGTGATCCCTTATTTGGATTCGATGGACGATCACGCCAAAGCCATCGGCGCCGTAAACACGATCGTCAACACAGACGGAAAACTCCGCGGCTACAACACCGATTTTTCCGGTTTTGAATACATGGTCGTGCGCCATCACGTAGATCTCGAACAAAAAAAAGTGGTCGTCCTCGGAAACGGCGGCGCTGCACAGGCGATCAAAGCCGTTGTCAAAAAACACCACGCCAAGGAAATGATCATCGTCGATATAGTCGATGACGGCGAATCCATTTCCTATGAAGAATGTTTTGAAAAGCATACCGACGCCGACGTCATCATCAACACCAGTCCGATCGGCATGTATCCGAACGTCGATGCCAGCCCGGTCGACCTCACCAGATTTCCGAACTGCAAGGCCGTCATGGACGTCGTCTACAACCCTCTTCCAACTAAACTCGTTGCTCAGGCAAAGGAACTCGGAATGATCGGCGTCAACGGGCTGGAAATGCTGGTCGCGCAGGCAAAATACGCGGTCGAGATCTTCCTCGATACCAAAATCGACGAGGACAGGATTCAGGAAATATATGAAAAAATGAAATAAAGATGGGAAAATTCGTACCCTTCAAATGGCGAAATGAAGGGTACGAAGGCAACCTTATAATTAACGATATGTTCTTCCCGTAAAAACATCGATCAAAAGAAGATCTTTCCATTTACACACTTCTTCCTCACTATTTTTAAACTTTACCTGATACAGTGGCGAAAAAGTAAAATTGTCATTTTGCGGTAAAGACATATATACAACCTCGATTTTATCAATACTTTCAGCAGACGGGTACGCAACTGCCTTATCTGTAATAGCTGCTACATCATCTAATGATATAAACTCTTCTTGCTTACATTTCTTCACTTCTTTAATCTTATCTGGCACTCTAACAAAATCTACATATTTGACAACATCACCCTCCAAAGCTAACATTATATATGGAGGTTTTGCTACCTTAGATAAAGCCTCCTCATCAAACGATATTCCTCTATTTCCAACTAATTCCGTACCTTCATATATATAATTATATTCTATTTGTACCTCATCACCTTCTTTTTCAACTATTCTTCCATTTGATACTGGATAACGACATCCCATCTTTTCTAATATATTTCGAATAAAACTATCTGGATCTTTTATTTCTAATTTCGTTTCCCCCTGTTTGTAAAAGCCAAAACTAACATCCCTTTTTTCCCCGTCGAACAAATCACATAGCCAGGAAAATTTCAAACCTTTATTCTCATACTCGCAGGAAATATTCTCCATTTCACTATTTTTTTCTTTCTTTATCTTGCTCACATCTATATTTTCTCCCACGACACTTGACGCTAGCGCAGTATCATCTATATCCATAAATGATATATTAAATATGGAATATTCATCTTTAATATCCGATCTATCATTTAAATCATTCATTTCTGTGCTCGCATTTTCATCTTTGGGCTCTTTTTTCCTAATTTCACTTTTTATCGAGCATCCTGATAATACACCTATTGAAACCAAAACCAAACATATCCTTATCAATACCGTTTTTCTCATTTCATTTTCCCTCCATTTACATAATTCAAAACCTTTTAAAAACTCCTGACATCAATAATATTTCCATTATCAAGTTCATATACTTTATCACACAAATAATCAATATCTGCCTGATTATGACTTGCGATCACAATGGTTCTTCCAGCCTCTTTTAATCGGAGAAAAAGAGTTCTCATCTCTTCCACACCTTTTTTATCAAGTCCGTTCATCGGTTCATCTAATATCAATAAAGATTGTTCCTCCATAATAGCCTGAGCAATTCCTAATCTTTGTCTCATACCGAGTGAATATTTAAAAACGAACTTTTTATCATCTGGATCTAATCCGACTAACTGCATCGTTTGTCGAATTTTCTCTTTGTCAGGTATCCCTTTTATCGAATACAGATCATATAAATTTTTATATCCCGAAATGTAAGGCATAAAACTCGGAGTTTCAATGATCACACCTATATCCTCAGGAAAATCTACCTCTTTCCCTACTTCTTTCCCCTGAACCAAAACTGTACCACGATCTGGTTTCAAAAAGCCTGCTATCACTTTCATTAACAGGGTTTTGCCTGAACCATTCAGTCCAACAAAACCACATACACTTCCTTTCTCAATTGATATATTTATATCATTGAGAACTTTATGACTTTTAAAAGATTTACTCACATTCTTTATTTCTATTACATTTTCCATACTAAAATCCCCTTACTCATCTTTTTTAAAGCTTACATGATCTAAACTCTTTCGGATCAGTATAACAAGTATACTAATTACAGATATGCCATATAATACGGAATAAACCATAGAATTTGGCCCTATATTTAATGTGCTTTCTGCGATACTATATACTCTAAATGGAGAAATCCTACTCCACATCTTTACCAGTGGATTTATTTTATATAGTTCACTGATCAATACAGAATCTATATAATAGCCTCCAAAAACAAAAGCAACCGCATATGTTGTCTTTTTTCTTAAGGATAACAAAACAAATAATAAGCCAACTGACATTCCTTCTAAAATCATAAGCAGGATATTGAAACCGCCCACCACATTAGGATTATACACAAACATATCCGGATAATACATCTCTACACCTTCTACGCCTACCTCATAAGGTCCCTTACTCAACGATGTATATGCCGCATCACTCCAGGAGTTGTCCAGTGTAACATGTCCGCCACTCGTTAAAAATAATATCACAAATATAAACAGGTTTATGATAAGCACAATACAAAACACATAACACAATTGACTTCTAACCCATAATCTCTTGTTCATTCTGACCAGGCTATATGAAAAACCTGGATGAAAGAAAAAAATGCCACAGGAAAATAAAGCTATGCCGATTTTATATATCATTCCTGTATAGTAACCAGCCCCAAAAAACGTACTGAGTTCAAAGATATTCAATTTATCTTCATGTTGTAACAACCAGCTGGATATTCCACCAAAGGTATATACAAGATAACATAGAACGATTATCGAAAAAAAATAAAGGACCGGATTTAAAAATTCATATTTTAAAGATAAGCCAACAATCCTTCTTGTTTTTATAGTATGTTTAAAACTTTCCATTCACAAATCTCCTTTTAAAAATCATATAATAAGAAATAATAGCGAACAAACAAAGAAAAAACGGATATAAAAAGCAATAAAGCATTCCGCCCAAACTTTCTGTCAAAGTAGTACCAGCGAATGACGCATACGTCAAATCCAAATATGGGATTCCTAAAACTAATGCTAACATTTGAAAAACACGAAATACGATCCATGGCATCGCAAAAACAATATATTTGTTCTTTACAAAACAAGCTATGATCATCGTAAAAAATGCGCCAGGAAGTATCTGTAATACATACGATAGGTATACTAATAAGTAGCTCAACATTACATTGTTTTTCACTATGTTTTCAAAGATACCTAGTCCTTGTAATTTTCGTGCATCGTATTCATTAAAAGAAAAATCGCAATCATATGCCTTACAAATCAGAAAAAAAACGAGCAATACAATAAATCCCATTCCCATAACCGATGTAAAAACAGCCATAACTTGATCAAATATGTATTTTCTTTTACTAGTTCTAACAATTTGATAATATGCTACTCTTTTTTTTATTTCATCCGAAAAGATCACTAAAAATGGCAGTGGTGATAAAACCATAGCAACAATATGTCCTGAGCCATATACTGCTGCACATTGATAACACTCCAATGCCTCATCTTGTACAATCAATGACTGATAAGACCCTGCTATGAAAGTCAACAATGTTATAATAATGGAAATCCAAAAAATCTTACTAAAAAATAGTAAACGGTAGATAGCGCGTACCTATACAAAACCGGAGCAAACCTGTATGATAG
>CAJUTR010000008.1 GCA_910589665.1 uncultured Eubacterium sp.
CCCTCATGAATGAGGGGCTAGGGGAGTTGATGTGTCGAAGACACTTTTTTGTTTTCCGCTTTTTTCTCCCTTAAAACAGCCCCGTGATCCTCCCGCTCTCATCGACATCAATACGCTCTGCCGCCGGCACTTTCGGAAGTCCCGGCATCGTCATGATCGTTCCTGTGATAGCCACGACAAATCCCGCTCCTGCCGAAACATACACATCCCGGATATGGATCGTAAACCCTTCTGGCCTGCCGAGCACCTTCGGATCATCCGAAAGCGAGTACTGGTTCTTCGCCATACAGACGGGCATATTTCCAAATCCCAGGCGTTCCAAACGGTCGAGTTCCTGACTTGCCGCCCCCTCATATACGACGTTACCGGCTCCATAAATCTCCTTTGCCACCGTTTCGATCTTCTCACGCAGCGAAAGGGAATCTTCATACAGACAGTGGAAATGACTCTCCTTCGAGGCGATGGTATCCACGACTTTATTCGCCAGTTCGACGCCGCCCTCTCCGCCCTGTTCCCACACTCTAGAGAGCGCGAACTCACAACCCCTCTCCTCACAGAAATTCCTGACAAATGAAATTTCCGCCTCCGTATCCGTTACAAACTGGTTCAGGGTGACGACACACGGCACATCGTATTTCGCGATATTTTCCATATGTTTCTCCAAATTGACGATTCCCCGTTTTAAAGCATCCAGATCCTCCGTACCGAGATTTTCTTTGGCGACACCGCCGTTGTATTTCAACGCGCGCACCGTTGCCACCAAAACAACCGTATCCGGCCGGAATCCACCCATGCGGCACTTAATATCAAAAAATTTCTCCGCTCCGAGATCTGCTCCAAATCCGGCCTCGGTAATGATATAATCAGCAAGTTTCAGCGCCGTCTTCGTACCGCGCATACTATTACAACCGTGGGCGATATTGGCAAACGGCCCGCCGTGTACGATCGCCGGTGTGTGCTCCAGCGTCTGGATCAGGTTCGGTTTTAACGCTTCCTTCAAAAGGGCTGCCATCGCGCCCACTGCGTTCAACTGCCCCGCCGTCACCGGTTCGCCCTCATAATCATAAGCTACGATGATCTTCCCGAGCCGTTCTTTCAGGTCTTTCATGTTTTGCGCCAGACAGAGGATCGCCATGATTTCAGACGCAACCGTTATGATAAAATGATCCTCCCTCGTCACGCCATCAGTCTTTCGGCCGAGGCCGACCGTAATATTTCGTAATACCCGGTCATTCATATCGACACACCGTTTCCAGACGATCTGTTTCGTATCAATGCACAGAGCGTTCCCCTGCTGGATATGGTTATCTAACATCGCAGCAAGCAGATTATTGGCCGATGTGATAGCATGAAAATCACCAGTAAAGTGCAGATTCAGCTCATCCATCGGAACGACCTGGGCGTATCCGCCGCCAGCGGCTCCCCCCTTCAAACCAAAACACGGGCCAAGAGATGGCTCCCGCAGGGCGATCACAGCCTTCTTCCCGATCTTACTCATCGCCTGCCCGAGGCCGACTGTCGTCGTCGTCTTTCCCTCTCCGGCCGGCGTCGGATTGATCGCCGTCACGAGAATGAGCTTTCCATCCTGCCGATCCTTGATCTTTTCCCACAGTTCATCGGTCAGCTTTGCTTTATACTTTCCGTACAGATCCAGATCGTCTCCCGAAATTCCAAGTTTCTCCGCCACTTTCTGGATCGGCTGGAGTTCGGCCTCAAGCGCAATATCAATATCTGATTTCATTGTAAAACCTCCTCTTTCTTTCCCTCTTACAAACACGACATAACATATGCCACGTACTGACTGACAATATCTATGTGCGGCGCACACTCATAAAGCATACGCGATCCTGCTACGTCTTCGATCTCATTTAACACCATATTCCCATCCCTGTCAAATAGAAAATCAATACCTGCCATACCAAATTCGAGTTCACCTGTGATCCGATTGACAATCTGTGCCTGACTGTCACGGAGTTTAACGAGCGCCACGTCTGCCCCGCGGGAATAATTGGCCCGGAAATCTCCGCTAGAACTGCGCATGACTGCCGCCGCGATCCGTTTCCCGATCACATACACGCGCATATCCTGAAACTGGCAGCCGTTTTTAATGAGTGGCTGCAAAACCATTTTACGCCCGGCGATCGTACGCCCACCCGCATTTCCTTTGGCCGTCTGCTGACACGCCGCGCGGATTCGTTCCTGTTCCCGGCAAAACCGATACACTTCGCTCCCACCGTGCCCGTCCACAGTCTTTAATACAAAATCCTCCGCCCGTTCGATCATATCACGTTCCTGTTCCTCAAAGGCAGCGCCAAACGAAGAGGTGTGAAATGAAAAGCGATCGGAAAAATAGCGGCGGACGCTGGAAAGATCCCGCCCATCCTGCTCCATCACACGCTCCCATTCTCCGCCCTCCAGCGTAATACTTGGAACCGAAAGCACCCGATCCCGAAACCGCGCAAGCGTATGTCCTTTGTCATTGCAAATCCGGCTCACCTCATACGAATTAAAAACAGGAATCCCCTCTGTTTCAAAAAAGCGGTTGACCGGCGGATCAATGGTACGCACAAATACACAAAACGGACGCTCTCCCGCCGAAATCTTCTGTTTGACCTGTTCGTCAACAACCGCCTCGACACAAAATCCATACATCTGGAAATGCCTGCGGAACAAGGATACATAACTCTCATTGCGTGCTAGTCCTTCCCGGTCATAAACCATCCAAACATTCATCAGCGGCTACCTGTTCAGTTTTTCAATGATGTACTCAATAATAGCATCCGCCGCATTGACTCCGGTACAGTCATATAAATTTTTAAAATGGGCGTTGGAATTGACCTCACAGACGAGAAATCCTTTTTTGCCAAACAAAAGATCAACGCCGCCGAAATCACATCCAACTGCTTTACAGGCGGCAATTGCCAGCGCACATGCTTTTTCGTCGGGTTCATAGTTCTCTTTACTTCCGCCGTATGTAATATTCGCACGAAAATCCTTATCGGAAAACCGCCGCATACTCGCGATCACTTTTCCTCCGACGACCTGGATCCTGACATCCTGCCCATGGCTCGTGCTGATATATTTTTGGAACAGGAACGGGGTCTGCTGCAGATCGAGAAGCAAACGTTTCAGCATTTTCGGATTGTCCGCTTTATAAACCTGATCCCCAAAAGAACCAAACGCTTCTTTTAAAATGACCGGATACCCCAGTTTCGTAATGATCGGCTTTACAAATTTCAACGAAGAAAAACCGATATTTTCATATGTCATCGGCGCCGATACCGTTGGCGGGATCGGAAGGCCAGCCTTCAGAAAAGCCGTATACGTCTTGCGCTTATCATCACAGATCTCGATGGCTTTGCTGTTGTTAAATACCGGTATGCCTGAAATCTCCAAATATCTGGCCAAAATAATATCCTTATCCCAGAACAAAACAAAATCGGGTTTTTCTACCGACGGATCCATCTGAAAGATCCCGGTATAGATTTCGCAATTGGATTTCACTTCCAGACTGATGCGATGTGCGGTCGCCGCATTCACAAACATCTCCGCAATCTCGGAAAACTTATCGGTGTACAAAAATCCGTTTACAATGATCCATCCTTTCATATTGACCTCCGTTTCTCTGTCTTTTCGTTTTTTCTTCTCTCTGACAGCTACTGTTCCATTCCTTCTTTTTCAAACTGCTCCATCGTCATCAGGATCGTCCGCGGTTTCGTCCCCTCTTCCGGGCCCACGACACCGGCCTCACACAACTGATCCATAATACGCGCCGCACGGTTAAAACCGATACGGAACACACGCTGCAGCATACCGATGGACGCCTTATCCTTTTCTATAATAAATCTCGCCGCCTCCGTGAACAGCTCATCCTGACCGGCATCCGACGTGGAACCGCCAGCACCCCCCGTCTTCGTTCCGACCGGATTCGCCTCGATATGCTTCGTAATCTCCTCGTCATAAGAAGGCCCTGACTGCTGTTCCTTCAAAAAGGAAACGACGCCATCCCTCTCCTCATCCGAAACAAAAGCACCCTGGATCCGTACTGGTTTCGGATAATCCTGCGGCGCGAACAGCATATCCCCGTTCCCGAGAAGCTTTTCCGCCCCTGCGCCGTCTATGATCGTCCGCGAATCAATGGCAGATGACACCGAAAGCGCGATCCGGGATGGGATATTCGCCTTGATCAGTCCTGTGATTACGTTGACGGACGGACGCTGTGTCGCAAGCACCAGATGGATGCCCGCCGCGCGCGCCAATTGCGCCAGCCGGCACACGGCATCTTCGACCTCGCCAGGAGCGACCATCATCAGATCCGCGAACTCATCCACGATAATGACGATCTGACACATCTTCTCGTGTTCGCTCTCCTCCGTGTGTTTCTGAGCGGCTATTTTTTTATTATAACTCTTCATATCCCGGACACCGAGTTCCGCAAATTTATTGTACCGCACTGTCATTTCCTGTACAGCCCAGTTGAGCGCGGCCGACGCTTTTTTCGGATCGGTTACGACCGGTATCATCAGATGCGGGATATCCGCATAAGCCGTCAATTCCACCATTTTCGGATCGACCATGATGAACTTAACGTCGTCTGGAGAGGCTTTATAAATAATACTCATGATCAGCGTATTGATGCAAACGGATTTACCGGAACCCGTCGCGCCTGCCACGAGCATGTGCGGCATTTTCGCAATATCGGTAACGATCGTTTTTCCTCCGATGTCCTTCCCCACGGCAAATGATACATTGGACTTCGCTTCCTGAAATTCCTTACTCTCCAGCAGTTCGCGGAGTGTCACCATATTCCGTTTGGCATTCGGTACCTCGATACCGACCGCTGCTTTCCCTGGGATCGGCGCCTCGATACGAATGTCAGATGCGGCAAGGCTCAGCTTGATGTCATCGGTCAGCCTCGTAATACTGCTGACCTTCACGCCCTGCTCCGGCACCAGCTCATACCTGGTCACGCTCGGCCCGCAGCTCACATCTCCCATTTTTACCTTGACGCCAAAACTCTCCAGCGTCTCCTGTAATTTTGCCGCCGTCTGCAATAGATCCGTGTCGCTGATCTTGGCCTTATTTTTCGGTTTCGAAAGTAAGGAAAGGGGCGGAAACGTATATGTACGGGCATCGCCGTCCGATTTCCTGATCTGATCCCCGATCTTTTCTACCTCACTCCTGACCTGTTCGCCACTCGTTTTTGCCTTCGCCTTCCGTCCCTGCGCCCCTGCACTCTGTGCAGCGCTGACGGCTTCCGATCCCCGATCGGCTTCCGGTTTCTCGGACTGCCCGCCCTGCCGCGCACCGAACTTCGATTCAAGTTCCTCTTGATACACAGGTTCGACCGGCTCGTGAACGTCGTTCTCCTGCACCGCATCACCGCGGATAATCGAAATGTTCGGCTTCTTCTCTTTTGGCTGCTCCGCTGTTTCTGCCTGACTGCCCGCTGCCTGATCACTCCCTGCCAGTGTAGACTGACGGTTTTCTGTGTTCGACCCGCTCTTTTTCACCTGTTCCTTTTTCAGCTTTGCCCGTTTTTTCTTCTTTTCAAACGTATGGACTTTCATCTGCCGTTCCGCCGCATATACCGGCTCTTCCTGTTCGTTTTCCTCCTCTTCCATTGGATCCGCACTGCGTTCCCTCCTCATGGAAGATTCCTCATACAGGTCACGGATCGCCGCAAAGATCAACTTTCTCGTGATCAGCATAACAAACAGTAACGTCAGCCCTAAAATGATCGTGAGCGAACCAGCTCTTCCTGCTATCAGCGTAAGCAGATAAGAGAGAATGCCGCCGATCAAACCGCCGCCGATCCTCTCGCTGCTGCAAATTTTAAATACCTCAAACAACCCTTCCGCCTTACTGTCAATGACCCATTGGAAAATGGCACACAAACATATGTAAAGCCCGCCGCTGTAATAGATCTTTCTCTTTAATTCCGCATTTTGCGGATTCGAGATGTAGAACCCGCTGGCGACGAGCAGACAGATGGGAAATACGTACGAAGCTGCCCCAAAAAGACCAAAAAGCAGCCCCGCCAGCAATTTTCCTCCCGCTCCACACAGATCAAATAAACTCAGCAATGACAAGATCGAAAAAACAATGATGACCAAAAGTATGATCTCTCTAGCAAGCGGAGATGACTCTGGTAGCTTTTTCACTGCCTTTCTTTTTTTCTTTGCCACTTTCATCAAACCTTTCCCTTAACTTTTCGTCAGATTTTTTATATATTCCAATGCTTTAGAAATCGTACCCACCTCATTGACCAGTTTCTCCTCTACGGCTTCCTGTCCCACAAGTACGGTCCCCAGATCTTTGGAGAGCATGCTCGGATTCATCATCAGTTCCTCGATCCGCTCCTTTTTCGCCTCGCAGTTGCGAACGATGAAATCCACGATCCGGTCCTGGATCTGCTGAAACTGCCCATACGTCTGCGGCGCACCGATCACCATACCGCTCATGCGCACTGGATGGATGATCATCGTAGCGCTCGGCACGATAAATGAATGATCCGTTGCTACCGCCAACGGCACCCCGATGGAATGACTGTCCCCGATAATGAGCGATACCGTCGGCTTACTGATCCCAGCAATCATCTCCGCGAGAGCCAGACCGCATGATACATCTCCGCCTACGGTATTTACAAGAAATAAAATCCCCTTCACCGCCTCATCGTCTTCTACGGACGCGAGGATCGGAAGAAGATGCTCGTACTTCGTCGATTTGGTATTTTCCGACACACACTCGTGTCCCTCGATCTCCCCAATGATAGATAACAGCTGGATCCCTCCGAGCTGACATTTTCCGTATTCCTTTATATAATCGGTTCCCATGCACACACCTTCCCTTTCAAATGATAACATACTTCTAGTTCTCATTAGGTAGTGTGACACTTTCACACATAATTATACGCGTGCCTTTTTGCACAATACGATGATTTTAATTATCTATGTACTTTGTAAAAAGAATCATAAGGCGAGCCCCGGAATCCGAGGCCCGCTTTTATGCGTTTCATAATATCCGTACAGGTTACTTCCTGTCTTCTTTCACATCTTTGATACTAAAGGAAATCCTGCCCATCTTATCCTTTCCAAGGCAGACTACTTTCACTTTGTCACCGAGAGTAAGCTCGTCCTCCACATGATTGATCCGACGCTTACAGATATTGGAAATATGAACCATACCTTCTTTGCCCGGCGCAAATTCGATAAACGCACCGAAATCTTTAATACTGATAACGGTTCCTTCTAATATCTGGCCTTTTTCAAAGTCAGCGACAATGATCTCAATGAGACGGATCGCCTCGTCCATCATCGCCTTATCCGTACCGCATACCGACACGGCGCCGTCATCGGTAATGTCGATCTTCACACCGGTGCGCTCGATCAATGTATTGATCGTCTTGCCGCGCTGTCCAACCACATCACCAATCTTCGATGGATCGATCATGATCTGACGAATCTTCGGCGCGTATTCATTGACCTCTTTACGCGGCTCCGAAATCGCCTTTGTCATCACCTCATCAAGGATGTATGTCCTCGCCTCTTTCGTCCTGTGGATCGCACCCTCAACGATCTCACGGGTCAGGCCGTGGATCTTAATATCCATCTGGATCGCCGTGATCCCTTTATGCGTACCGGCAACCTTAAAGTCCATATCGCCAAAGAAATCTTCCAATCCCTGTATATCTGTCAGGATCAAATAATCATCATCTGCATCGCCTGTCACAAGTCCCACCGAAATCCCGGCTACAGGCGCTTTGATCGGAACACCGGCCGCCATGAGTGAAAGCGTGGATGCACAAATACTTCCCTGAGAAGTGGAACCGTTAGATTCCATGATCTCCGACACGGTACGTATCGTGTACGGGAACTCTTCTTCTGATGGAAGCACTGGTACGAGTGCCCGCTCCGCAAGCGCTCCGTGCCCAATCTCTCGACGTCCCGGTCCTCTGCTCGGCCTCGTCTCTCCGACCGAATACGACGGAAAATTATAGTGATGGATGTATCGCTTTGAAGTCGCGTTTTCATCCAGTCCATCGAGCTTCTGCTTCTCCGCGAGCGGCGCCAGTGTCGTTACGTTGAGAACCTGTGTCTGTCCTCTTTGGAACAAGCCGGATCCGTGTACCGTAGGAAGAACGTCAATCTCTGCCGCCAGCGGTCGGATCTGCGTGATCTCACGTCCGTCCGGACGCTTGTGGTCTTTTAGGATCATCTTACGCACTGTCTTTTTCTGGAACTTATATACCGCTTCGTCAATAAGTTCCAGCCATTCCGGATGTTCCTCGGCATAGCGCTCTTCAAGCTGGTCTTTGATCCCCCGTATGTTTTCCTCTCTTACCTGCTTTACATCCGTAAAAACAGCTTCCTCCATCGCTTCTGGCGTGATAAACGAAACGATGTCATCATATAGATCTTCCGGCGTATCACAGTGCTCGTACTCATGTTTTGCCTTACCGCACTCCGCCACGATCTTATCAAAAAATTCAATGATCTGCCCGTTCACCTCATGCGCTTTGTAAATCGCCTCGATCATCGTATCTTCTGGCACCTCTTTGGCACCGGCCTCGATCATGATCACCTTTTCCCTCGTAGAAGCAACCGTAAGCGCCAGATCCGAAACAAGTCTTTGCTCAAATGTCGGGTTTACGACAAGCTCACCATCGACAAGACCGATCTGCGTCGCAGCTGTCGGGCCGTCGAACGGAATGTCTGAAATACATGTCGCAAGCGCGGCTCCAAGCATCGCTGTGAGTTCCGGACTGCAGTCCTGATCCACACACATCACGAGATTCTCTAACGTCACATCGTTCCGATAATCTTTTGGAAAGAGCGGACGCATCGGCCGGTCGATGACACGACATGTCAAAATAGCATTATCGGAAGGTTTTCCCTCCCGCCTCGTAAATCCGCCGGGAATCTTCCCCACCGAATACATCTTTTCATTATATTCCACACTGAGCGGGAAGAAATCAATGCCTTCCCTCGGCTTTTCCGATGCCGTAGCTGTAGATAATACAACCGTATTCCCATAGTGCATGAACGCTGCTCCATTTGCCTGCGCCGCTACTCGTCCGATATCGACGGAAAGCGTACGCCCGGCAAGTTCCATTGAAAATGTCTTGTACATACTTTTTCCTCATTTCCTTTTTCTTTCTCTCAGAGAATCCGAAACAACTAAAAAACACACTCCTTCAAACACGCGGTAACAACGAATGCGCTTTTCAGAAGTCTCGGACATTTCTCCAAATATCATTAACACATACATATAGATTATAACATAATTTTCCCATTATGAAAACACTTTTTTCACCGGATAGCTTATGTCATCTCCATCCCATAGAAGTACCTCATCGTGAAAAAACGGGATCCGCATCAACCCGGCTCCAAATAGATAGGCCCGGTCCCTCTCCGCGATCTCGTCCAGCCTCAGCCATTTGACTGCCACGATCGACTGTTCATTCTCCGGAAGTTCCGGATCAATTCCCTTGACCGGCTCTGCGTCTTCCGCTATTTCTACCAAAAATGTAAATACACGGCTCTCCATATCGGGCTTGTACTCGATCGTAAGCGGGCGGACAATGCGCCCCTCGACTCCGCATTCCTCGGATAATTCACGGAGCGCCGCCTGTTCCGGCGTCTCTCCCTCTTCCATACCGCCGCCGGGAAGATTATAAAAGTCCCTCCCAAACAGCTCATGCTCCACAAGCAGGATCCGGTCGCCGCGGATCACCATAGACTGGCTTCTGTCTCGTTTCATCATTTCCCTCATCTCTGTAAAAATGAGCAAACCCACTTTTACCCTTTGTCACACTTTCCGTCAACACTAACTCCAAAATCCCGCCCTCGATTTCTCTTCTGTGCAAAAAATGATAGTGTAACCACCGATTCCGCTTTTGGTTTCACTATCATTTTTTCCTATTATTTTCTCAATCCGAGTTTAGCGATCAGGGCACGATAACTTTCCAGGTCTGTTCTCTTGAGATAATCAAGAAGACCTCGTCTCTTACCAACCATTTTCAAAAGACCCCTGCGTGAGTGATGGTCTTTTTTGTTCTCTTTCAAATGCTCCGTGAGAACATTGATCCGCTCGGTCAAAAGTGCCACCTGTACTTCCGGTGAACCCGTGTCATTCGGTGTTCTTCCGTATTCCTTGATAATTTCTGCCTTTCTTTCTGTCGTCATCATTTTGATGTACCTCCATTTATTTTGTAATTGCCAATTGCCAGGAACCGGTTGGAGTCGTCCAAATTCCGGGCATTGGTTCTTCTAACTTGATTATAGTAACATAAAAAACAAAATCTGTAAAGTTATTTTTTAATACACAGAAATATTAAACCTTTTATTATAAAGCTACCGTATTTCTATCCGTTCAAACACAAATGCTGCCAAACATAAGGAAATAACGGTTCCTATGACGCCAAAGATCAATGTCTCGTACGTGACCACATTTCCCATAGGGTTTTTGACCCGAGATATGAGATAATTTCCCGCCACACTGATTCCCAGCGTTCCTAGCGGATTTTGGATCACTGTGGCAGCAAAAATGGAAAGGCCCGCCATAAAAAACCGATAAACAATATAGAAAAATAACGCTGCCATCCATTCAAAAAACAAGGCATCCCCATCCGCACCAAAACCATTTCTTATCGTCGCGACACAGACAGAGACCGCTAGCGGAAGCAGGATAAGTACAAGAAACGCCGGAACATATGCCGAAAGTTTGGCAAAAAAAACAGTTCGACGCGACATCCCGCTAAGAAGCGCATTGCCAATTGTGCGCCAAGAACGTTCTACGCATAAGAAAGCGGCCGTAAAAACAGAGATCAAGACGACATCGAACAATTGCGGCGCCAGGGATATTGTGTAAACCTGATATCCCCGACAGGGAGAGAACTCTTGTACGACCCCTGCCAAAAAAGCAAATAGAAAGATCATGTGGACAGAGGGAAGTCTTTTTAATTTATAATATTCTGCTTTGATCAAATCTCTCACAAAACCACCTCTATATCATCTCTCGTTCTTGAGCAGCGACAAGTAGTATTTTTCCAGATCCTCACCTTTTCTAGTCATTTCCTCTACCGTAATTCCATTCGTAATAAGCGCTTTCATCATCTCTCCCCTCTTATCCATTCCCTCATATAAATGCACCGTATCTTCCGAAACGGCTTCCAGACGCGTCGTTCCAAACGTTTCCCTGAGAATTCTCACTGTGCCGGCGGCATCATCCACAGTAAGCAGCATATACCGTCTGAACTTTTCCGAGAGTTGTTCGGCTGAGATCTGTTCCATCATCTTTCCCTTATGGATAAATCCATAACAGGTCGCCAGAGAATCCAGCTCACGCAGCATATGACTGGATATCAGGATGGTAATCCCATTTTTGCTCATTTCCTGGATCAGTTGATGAAAATCACGGATTCCCACAGGATCAAGTCCGTTCAGAGGCTCATCAAAAAAAAGAAATTTAGGCTCTCCAAGCAAAGCCATTGCGATCCCTAAACGTTGTTTCATGCCAAATGAAAACGTTTTAGCCTTTGTGCCGTCTGCTTCTATTCCCGTCAGACCAACGACCTCTAGCGATCTGCGGATGCGTTCCTTATCTGCAATGCCCCGCTGCAGACGGCAGATTTCAAGATTGTCCCATGCAGTCAGGTCGAGATAGAAAGCCGGAGTTTCGATCATACCGTTGATATATCGGCGTTTTTGGCAAAGTCCCTTCTCGCTGCTTTCCCCAAAAAGGGTAATGTTTCCCGAAGTCTGCCTGGCCCATCCTGCCAAAATACGCATCAGCGTTGTTTTTCCTGCGCCGTTTTCCCCTACAAAGCCATAGATATCTCCACGGTGGATTTCCATATCAAACCCATTTAAAGCAATAAACCCCTTCTTCTTTTTATATCTCTTCACTACATTCTCCGCTTTAAAAATAATATCAGCCACATCTGCCTCCATTCGAAATCAACTCCGTTCATGTTAAATCACATCGTTCAAACATATATCCGGCCGCTAGCAGCATCAGCACGATAGCCGTCAGAAAGGTTCCGAGGTTTAGATAAAATAAAGATAATAACAATAGCAAACCCTCACGAAGCGCCGGAACATGTATCATAAACCCGATGTTCTGCCTGAGTACGCCTAGTACATACAATGTGCCAAAGCTCCAGCCAAAAGCTCGGATCCTGCTTTTGGCTAAGACGGCAAAAAATACCGCGTTACTTACGAGCATCAGTGAAGCTAGAAACTGCCTGGCAAAAGCCTTTGCCATAAGGCAGACTGCTTCCGCGCCAAACTCCATACCAAACCCTGCATGAATGCTCCAGAACAGTGTTCCCGTCAGGAACGGCACAAACATGAGCGGAAGACTTCCTGCAATGACAGATATGAGCTTTGCCAAAAACGCGCTTTTACGCGATATGCCACACAAAAGGCTGGTATAAAAGGTATGTTTCACGAAATCTCCATTCACATAAAAAGAGGTAAAAATGAATATGACGATGGAATACAAAAAAGATGTCTGATGCAGGTCCGATAACCATTCTACCCCCGTGTAGGTAGGATTATATTGGGGATAAACAACGCTGTTGCTTATATTATTCATTTGGATCGCAGCTTCCAAAAACAGATAGCTGACCAGCAGTACCTTATAAGCGGTCATTTTTTTCAGTTTGTACCATTCAGCTTTGATCAGATTCTTCATGTAGTTCCTCCCATTTTGATTCCAGCTTAACTTTTAGCGGCAGCAGAAACAATGCAAACAGCATTCCATACAGCATTGTGAGAAGCGTGACCGCCACCCCTTTTCCCGGTTCTTTTGTCATAGTTCCCAATACAAAAATCGTGTCGAAGATCGTAAACATCGCTCCACCCAGCAAAAAAGAAGCCATGGCAAGTTTTACTGCCATCAGCGAGGAAAAAAGCCTGTTCCTGTCAACATCTCTATTCCGTATGATCAAAAAAGATTGAAAAAAGGACGTTACATTACCGGTCACCAGCAACATCACGAAAACAAGAATGGGATCCATAAGAAAAGAAAACGGATCAAAAAAATATACCCAGTTATGCCGGATCTGGATAGGCATATCCATGAGAAGGATCAATAGGATAGTAAACAAAATAGCCATGCCACAAGAAAGCAGGTTCTTTTTATTCTTCTTTTTTAAAGATTCTTTTTCCTTCATCAGTGTTAGAATAATATTTTTCGAGCTTTCATTGTAATCGTTTTTTGAAAGATCTTCACCCATAAGAAGCTCATTTACAGTGATGCCCAAAAGATCGCATAGCGGAAGCATCATAGCATTATCCGGCATTCCCCGTCCACATTCCCATTTTGAGACGGCTTTATCCCCAATGCCAAGCTGCTTCGCCAGCTCTTTCTGCGTCATTCCCTTTTCCTTTCGCTTCTCTGCGATAAATCTGCCCGACTTAGCCTGATCCATGATATAAACCTGCCTTCCGGTAATTTTAGTCATATTTATTATAACAACAAATACATCCTCCTACAACCTTCTATGCGTAGAATCACAGTTCTACGGTCGGTAGAGTCTGAAAAAAGGCACTTTAAAAGGCAGCGGTGAAACGCTGCCTGAAAAACTAATATGGGTCTATTTACTTGTTGATCGTCACACTGCCGCCGGCACTTACATTTCCACCCACGTCACCACACGTCACATCATTGCCGGCATCGACACTTTCACCTACATTGCAGCATGATACACTGTCACCGGCACTGACATCTCTGCCCACGTTGACGCATGCTACGCTGTCACCGGCACGGACATCTCTGCCCACGTTGGCGCATGCCACACCGTCGTCGGCACTTACATCTCCATTTACGTTGCCGCATGCTACGTCATCACCGGCGTTGACATTTCCGCCCACATCGCCATCGATCTTTGCCGCTCCCCAGATTTCCAGCGAAATCTGCTGCGCTTTATTTTTCTCCGAAACGCTGACTGCGTCAAGTTTTACCGGAATCTTATCCTTTGTCCCCAGTTTCTTCCATTCGTCCATCGATAAAATTTTCCGGCCCACGCATTGTACGATGCGAAGCGTTCCATCATCTGGCAGCTCAGATAATGTTCCCCCTGTATCCCGCTCCTCACCGCGCAGAAGCTGATCCAGCGAAATTCCCAGATAATCGGCGAGACGAGTCAGCAGCGACACATCCGGACAGGAAAGACCGCACTCCCACTTACTGACCGCCTGCACGGATAATCCCAGTTCCTGTGCCAGCGCTTCCTGACTGACACCCAGTTTTTTCCTTGCCTCTTTGATCGTTACTCCTATGTTCGTATTCATACATGATCACTCCGTTTCTGTATAAAAGATTCCGTACACCGATTCTTTGTACTAAGTATATACCGAAACAGACGAAAAAGCCACCCACCAAAGGTAGAAAAAATCAACTACTAGTTGAACGCTTTATCTTTTTCGAAGTCGTTTTAGCAAATTCTGTATCTCGGACTTTCAGCCGATACACCCTTTTATACAGAGGCGCTCCCTCATTGTACGCATCGATAGCCGCCTGCAGCTGTCCCGGCACATCTTTTATTTTCTTCTTCGCCGCATATTCCAGATCAGGGAAAATTTCCGCTTCAATGACGCCATCCGATTCCCGCACGAGGATCTCCTGTACGAGCCGCTCAGAACCAATCTTATTTTCCAATT
The DNA here is from genome assembly GCA_910589665.1 of uncultured Eubacterium sp. Lineage (GTDB taxonomy): Bacteria > Bacillota > Clostridia > Lachnospirales > Lachnospiraceae > Eubacterium_F. Next base: position 14,670 of record CAJUTR010000008.1, read on the forward strand.
CTTCCGGCGACACGTTCTCCCCGTTTTTCGTAATGATCAAATTTTTCTTCCTACCGGTAAGATAGACAAACCCCTCATCATCCACATAACCGAGATCCCCTGTTTTCAGCCAGCCGTCTGACAGCGTCTCCGCCGTCTCTTCCGGCATCTGGTAATATCCCGTCATCACGCTGCTTCCCCGGACCCAGAGTTCTTCCTCTACCACTTTCGCTTCACAGTTCGGCATAAGCTGTCCGACCGAATCTTTCCGGATATTCCAGCTCAGATTCGTACTGATGACCGGTGCGCACTCAGTCATGCCGTATCCCTGCTGGATCGTGATGCCGTATTTTTCAAAGAGGTCGATGTACTTCGGGTTCAGATACGCGCCGCCGCTGCATATCGTGTGCAGGTTTTTACCAAATGCGTTGCGCTTCACGATCTTTGCCGGCAGCCCCCCGGCATCCTCTAGCTTCTTCGCGATCGTTTCGATCATGAGAGGCACCATCAGGATCATATCGGGATGGAACAATTTCATATTTTTAACCATGCGCATGAGCGAATCATTGATACAGATAATACTTCCAAGCGAAATCCCCTTCAGGATATCCATACTCAGACAATACGCATGATGGATGGGAAGGACGGAAAGAATGACCGTCCGTTCCGGTATTTTCATATCGAGACAGGTCGCATTTTCTGCCAGGTTTCGATGACTGAGCATGACTCCTTTACTTTTTCCCGTCGTCCCCGAAGTAAACATGATCGTACAGAGACGATCCGGGTCGATATCCTTGGCAAATCCGCCGCCCTGCCGACCGATCAGCTGCCAAAACGAGCACGAATCCTCATCTCCTTGCGCTTTCTGCAGCGAAATTACATACTTTACGTTCGGACACCGTTCACGCACGGCCGCTCCTACGTCGGCACGGACTTCATCCATAACAAATACTTCTGCGTCGGAGCGGTTGATCAGCTCGCACATCTCATCCACCGGAAGGGAAACGTCGAGCGGAACCGCTATGCTGCCGCTGTTCACGATCCCCAAAAAAGACACGATCCACTCATAGGACGTCGGCCCCGTTAACGCAATGTGCCGCTCCTCCATTCCCAACTCCCGCAGAACACAGGAAAACGCTTCGCTGTCTACTTTGATCTGCGTATAGGACTTTGTGATGATCTCTTTTTTCCGCCCCTTATAACGAATGGCATCACCTGCGCCAAACTTACTCTCCGCCTGTACTAAAATATCACGAATTGTACTGCATACCATACTTTCCTCGCATTCTGCCGCCTCTTTTTCCAACCGGGCGGACTTTCACCACTTGAAACATTGTTTCAAATGAACGGCACAGCATTCTAGTCTTCTTTCTCATCCTCCAGTTTTTCCAAGTACTCGACCGCTTCCTGAACCGTCCGTATATTGGCTGCTTCCGCCTCATCAATCTCCACGTCAAGCTGGTCCTCGATTTCGCCCAGCATGCTCATAAAGTCAAATGACGTAAATCCCAGATCCTCCATAAATCGTGATTCCGGTAAGATGTTTTCCCGATCGATCTCTACGTACTCACAAATAATTTCTGTCAACTGATCAAACATATTAGAATTCCCCCTTGTTTTTTCTATCGCAGCTGAAATATAAATGGCTCTACTTTTTATCCTGACATCAGAATCGCTCTCGATCCTTCCAGGTGTCATACGAGCCGAATGATCTCACCAATCGTTAAGTTTGGTGTTTCCACGCCTTTAAATAAAATACGGCACAAATAATAATAGAAATTTTCCAGTTCCTTCCAGCTTATTGCCTTGACCTGGTGCTCGAAATTAAAATCCAAGCCGTTGTCCTCCGGACGGTGCATGACAGTCAGGTAAACGGCCTGTGTCGTCGCGCCATTTGGATACCATTTCGTCTTATACCGTATGTCACCCAGTTTTTCCAGTTCCTTATCTCTCATGGACATCGGCTGGTAGGTTAGGGAAATCGGCTCATAGACCCGTCCGGGCGCTACATTCCAAAATTTACTGCGATGGGCAAAATAAGCGACTGGATCATAATTAGCATGGCGGAAATATTCATTCTGCCGATCCCTGATCTCCTGGATCCCTTGCAAAAATGTCTTATCCTCCGGAATGATCGTACGGAACGGGAACGAATGGATCCTCGTCCCTCCGCATTTCTTTTCCTTTAACGTCGCGCGCCTCGCGATCGTTGTCGTGATCGATACATCGTCATTTTGGTTCATCTTCTGGTAATATGTACGGAGTCCCATCATGAGCAGGCACAAAAGTGAAACATGATATTCCTCACAGAAATCCATGAGACGCTTCGTCGGCTCTTCTTCCAGATGGAACGTATCTAACGCCGAATCGACACAATCCGATACGTTCACTGCCGCCCTCGCCTTCGGATTTCCCGAAATCCTGCGCTCCTCCTCGAGCCGCTCCGGGCCGTTCAAACCGTTATAGATCGGCTCAGAGGACTCAATGAGCTGTCGGAAGAATGCCTCATCTTTTGCCCTCGCCTTCGATCCGGCCTCATACGCCAGATCCTTTTTGATCTGTTCGATATAGGAAGACATCTCTTTCGGGTACGCCACGCCCTCATATACTTTGCTACAGTAAATCTCGATGATATCTTTCAGAAGACAGATCATGGACTGCGCATCCATAATACGGTGGTCAACGAGAAGGTACACACCCTCATAGCCGTCCGGCATCCGGATCATAACAATACGGCTCATGGATATTTCCTGTTTGGTAAACGGGATCTGCGTCCAACCCCGCATGATCCGTTCCGCCTCTTCCATCGTTTTTCCTGAAAAATCCTCGTAGCCAATATCCCATGCAGAATCCGTTTTGATGTACTGATACCATGTTCCATCCTTCTCCTGAAAAAAGCGGACTTTCAAACACTCGCAGCGCTCATAGGCTTCGGTAATGGACTGCCGCAGCACGTCAAAATCCAGATCCACCTCGATCGTAAGGCTGGTGCCGATGTTTAATACCTCCTTTTTCGGGCAGGCATTCACATAATAAAAATGAAACTTTTGTGCAACGGTCAGTGGATATATCTCATATCCTTTTCTTGTTTTTTTCATATCTTCCCTCATTTCTGCGCGGAAATAAATCCTGCCATTTCCAGCAATTCATCCAACGCCATCTCATACCGTTCCGTTTCTTTGTAATAACTTTCCGCATGTGCCGCGCCAGGTATGATCAGCTTACGCTTCTCTCCAGCATAATTCTCATAAATCTCCTCGCACATACGGCAGGGAACAAAGGTATCACCGGAGCCATGAATGATAAGCGCCGGCACAGTTGCCTTTTTCACCTCACGGGCCGCATTGCATTCATCCATCCCATATCCGGCCAACCGTCTGTTCATCCAGTCGGCGATCGGGATCATCGGAAATGCAGGTAAGTGATACATGGAATGGAGCACATGGGTAAACACATATTTCGGGGACGTAAACGCACAGTCCGAAACGATCCCGCGCACCTGTCCTGGCAGCTTCAAACCGCTGCACATCAAAACCGTAGCGCCGCCCATCGACGTTCCATGCAGCAACATGCGAACATCTTTTCCGCAGCGGGAGAGCACCCAGTTTATCCACCCTGCCGCATCCAGACGATCGAGACACCCAAACCCGATGTACGTTCCCTCACTTCTCCCGTGTGCTCTTGCATCCGGGAGCAGCATACTGAATCCATTTTTTATGTAATAATCCGACAACGCGATATAATCTTTCATCCCTTCACTCGTATAGCCATGAAAAAGGATTGCCACCTTCTTCTCATCCCCCTGTGGGATATAAGAGGCATGGAGCCGAAGGCCATCGTGCGAAACCAACTGCACATCCTCTAGCGGCTGGGACAAAAAAACTTCTTTCCGTTTCTCAATAAACGGTTTATATTGTTCCCAGTCCGTCCCCGCCATTTTTATCGTCCGCTCTGTACTTCCTTTCTTCTGACGCCGCATCGTCCGCTGGTATAGATACATCGAACCGCCCAGTTCAGCCGCCGCCATTACGCCAAGCACCGTCAGTGCCCCGCCCACGAAACCATTCATCCTCTCCTCCATCCGCGCACGTCTTTTTGCGCATCTTACAAGTTTACCCCTGACCGCCCGCTATCGTTTGCTGTCGATCAGATTTTTCAGTTTCAATGCCTTATCAATATTTCCCTCCACCTTTAAGCGGTGCAGCGTAAATTCCTTAATGGGATCCGTCTTTCCTTCCGCGATTTTCATCAGCGTATCCGCCGACGCCGTAAACATCGCGTCCCGGTCGAAATACTCGTACGGTTCCACATGAAGCTGCCCGTCTTTTAACTCGACGTAAAAAATGCCCGCCTCCTCTCCGGTAATGTTAAACTGGAATGCCAGATGCTCTCCGACATCACTTACATCTGCCTGCATAAACTTATCTCTGATCGTCGCAAAAAAATCTGCATATGTCATGATTGAACCTCTTTCCACCACGGAATGCGGGATTTCCCCAAACGGCCGCCCGTGGATTTTATTTTCTTTTTCGACCACTGGTCGATATTCTATATTTATAAGGTTATCACTTTTTCGACCACCAGTCAACTCATTTTTTAGATTCAGGGCGAATACTTGATACGCCGGAAACAAGATTGTCTTGCCCGTTCCTTTTTTTCAACAAATATGTTATACTGTTTTCTTATAAGGGCTGCCATTCCCAGCTAGTCCTTTTATAACTGCTAAGTACGAACAGAAAGAGGGAAAAACAATGAAAAACCGAACCAAATACGACATGATCTTAGACGCGCTTCAGACGTTATTAGAAAAAAAAGACATGAAAACCATTTCCGTTCAAGAGATCGCCCGGACAGCCGGTATCGGGAAAGGAAGTATCTATTACTATTTTTCTTCCAAAGATAACATTTTGGAAGCACTCATTGAACGAAGTTATAAAAAACCTCTCGAACTTGCCACAAATCTGACGGCACAAAAAGACATCCCTGCCTTTACCCGGATGGCCATGCTCTTTCAGGCGTGCCGTACGTCATCCGCCGAATTTCTCCGTCAGGGGAAGTCCTCTACGATGACTGGCGCCGAAAAGGCGTTCCTGCACCAGACATATATCAACTATCTCGTCACGGAATTAAAACCTGTTCTCACGTCGATCATCAAACAGGGGATCCAAACCGGGGACATTGAATTTGACCATCCGGCCGCACTAGCAGAGATCGTGCTCATTGTGCTGACGCTGAAATTAGACAATACGATCGTACCCGCGTCAGAAGAAGAAATCGCGCAGACGATACGCGGGCTGATCTCACTATTAGAAAAGGGCACCGGAAATGCAACCGGTGTCCTCAACTTTCTGTTATCGGATATTTGATGTATGAGCAAAACTATTTTTCAAACCTAACGGAGATGGAATTGGCATGTGCGGTCAGACCCTCCGCTTTGGCAAACCGGATGATGTCCTCATGGATCTCTTCCAGCGCCTCTCTCGAATAGGAGATCAAACTCGATTTCTTGATAAAATCATCGACGCCGAGCGGAGAGAAAAATTTCGCTGTTCCATTCGTCGGCAGAACGTGGTTCGGGCCGGCAAAATAATCTCCAAGCGGCTCACTGCTGTATTCCCCAAGGAAGATTGCGCCTGCATTTTTCACTCTCGTCATCGTATCATACGGATGTTTCGTCAAAATCTCCAAATGCTCCGAAGCAATCTCATTCACCGCGCGGACCGCGTGCTCCATATCTGACGCCACTAACAGGTAACCATATTGATCCAGTGATTTGCGGATGATGTCTGCACGACTCAGTTGTTTGAGAAATCCCTCGATTTCCGTTTCGACGCGATCCGCCAGTTCCTCACTCGTCGTCACCAAGATCGCGGACGCCAGTTCATCATGTTCCGCCTGGGACAAAAGATCAGCCGCCACATATCTCGGATTCGCGCTTTCGTCCGCGAGCACGAGTATCTCGCTCGGCCCAGCGATCGAATCGATACTGACATGGCCGTATACACTCTTTTTGGCAAGCGCCACGAAAATATTTCCCGGGCCGCATATTTTTGCCACTTTCGCAATGGATTCCGTCCCGTAGGCAAGCGCGGCGACCGCCTGTGCGCCGCCCACCTTATATACTTCCGTCGCCCCGGCCAGATGTGCCGCCACAAGAGTTACAGGCGTCACTTTTCCGTCTGCCCCCGGCGGCGTTGTCATAACGATCCTCTCCACGCCGGCCACCTTTGCCGGAATGATGTTCATCAGGACGCTGGACGGATAGGCCGCCTTTCCGCCTGGTACATACACGCCGGCACTTGCGAGCGGCGTCACGCGCTGCCCGAGGATGACGCCGTCGTCCCTCGTATCGATCCAGCTTTTTTGCATCTGTTTCTCATGAAAATCCCGTATATTTGCGAGCGACTTTTTCATTACGTCGATCAGCCCGTCATCCACGAGCGAATAAGCCTCGTCGATCTCATCCTCCGTCACCCGGATGGATTCCTTCGAAATGTCAGCTCCGTCAAACTGTTTTGTGTAAGCAAATAGAGCCTCGTCGCCCTTCTGTCTCACCTGCTCGAGTATCTCCGTCACTTTCTGCTGATACTCGTCATACTGGTTCGGACTTCGCTTTAACAATGTCTCCAGCATATTCTCAAGCGACGCATCATTGACCTGTAACCGTTTCATGCTGCCGTCCTCCTTTTTTCATTCATATCCCGCAATCCTTTATCGTTCTCTCCTGCGGTCATCCCTGATGGATGGCGCTCTTTAAATCCCTGATAAGATTCGTAATGCGCTCCCGCTGCATTTTCATACTCGCCTCGTTCACAACGACCCGCGCCGACAGATCACATATTTCCTCTAATACCTCCAGGCCGTTTTCCCGCAGCGTCGAACCGGTTTCCACGATATCGACGATCACCTCGGAGAGCCCGACGATCGGCGCCAGTTCCACCGAACCGTTTAACTTCACGATTTCTACGGTCTGATGTTTTTTATTATAAAAATAGTCTTTCGCGATCTTCGGATATTTTGACGCCACCCGGATGATCTCATTTTTCATGAGAAGTTCCTTCGCCGACACCGGCCCCGCCACACACATCCGGCACTTACCGAGCCCTAGATCTAAGACTTCTAAGATCTTACGGCCCTCTTCCAGGATCGTATCACTTCCCACCACGCCGATATCCGCGGCGCCGTATTCTACATATGTAGGGACATCTGACGTCTTCGAGAGAAAAAACTTCAGTCCGAGTTCCTCATTGACAAAGATGAGTTTCCTCGTCTCCTTATCCTTCATCTCCTCACACGTAATCCCGCTCTGTTCCAATAGCGCAAGCGTCTGTTTGGCAAGCCTTCCCTTCGCCAGCGCGATCGTGATATATTTCATAACATCCTCCTCAAAGCTGTTTCACACTCTCATCCGATTCTACATACAAAACGGTAGCAATCTGATGTTGTTCGGCATACTGTCTGTACTCCTCCAGTCCGGTCTCCGCATTTTTGCGCATGAGCATCACCCGGTGTCCCTCGTCCCGGTAACGGTTCCCCGTATGGATCGCAGTCTTTCGCTGCGCCGAGTGATACAAAACGAGTACGCCGTCTCCATCGGTCGGAATATCCGCTTTCTGCCGGCCAAGGGCATTCATCAGCTGATCGAGCACGATTGCCAGCCCTACGGCCGGCGTCTTCTTTCCAAACTGCTCCACCAGTTTATCGTAACGCCCTCCGGTGACGATCGCCTCGCCGGTCCCATATGTATAAGCTTTAAATATGATACCCGTATAGTACTCATAGTGGCTCTGCATACTCAGGTCAAACGTCACGCACTGTCCGAGGTCTCCGTAAATATCCAAAATCTCATACACCCGTTCCATCCGCTCGATCGCTTCGAGAGCGAGCGGATGATGTATGTATTTCTTCGCGTAGGCAAGCGTTTCCTTCCCGCCGAACAGATCTGGCAGCCGGACCAAAAACTCCTTCCACTCTTGGGAAATGTCCTTCTCTTCCATCATCTGCTCCACGCCAAACAGATTTTTATTCGCAAGCAGCATTTTATACTGTTCGACTTCCTGTTTCGAAAACCCTGTCTCTTCCATAATGCCGCGGATAAACCCAGCATGTCCGACATCTATCTTAAATTCTTCCAGCCCCGCTTTTGCCAGACACTCCACGGTCAGGGCGATCATCTCCGCATCCGCATCGGAACTCGCGTCATTCATAAGCTCCGCACCGATCTGGGAAATTTCCGAAAGCTTTCCCTGATACCCCCGGCGGTGGATAAACGTGCTGCCCGCATAGCACAGCCGGATCGGAAGTTGTTCATCCGCATAGTATTTCGCCACACAGCGCGCGATCGAAGGCGTGATATCCGGCCGGAGAACGAGCGTATTATTATATTGGTCAAAAAATTTAAACATTTCCTTTGACCCCACGGTGCCGCGCTCCTGCTTGAATATATCAAAAAATTCAAACGTAGGCGTCTGTATATCCTGAAATCCGTAGACGTTCATGATCGAATGGATCCCCGACTCGACCCGCCGCCGTTTTTCACACTCCGTACCATAAATATCCCTCACACCCTCGGGTGTGAATAACAAATTTTCTTCATACTCCATAACTTCCAATCCCTTTCTAATAGTAAATCCCCGTCGGCTGCTGGATCTTCGGCTGATAGCCGGCGTCTCCCAGCGCCTGGATGATCTGGTCCTTATGCTCATGGCCAAATGCCTCCATCGTGATCGTCAGTTCCACCGCCGCATTCCGGTTGATGCTGACAAACTGGTTGTGTTCGAGCCGGATGATATTTCCCTTCGCGTTCGCAAGTACCTCCGAGACACGGAACAATTCACCTGGGCGGTCTGGCATCTCAACGGCCACTGTAAAGATCCGCCCGCGCTGGATCAGTCCGTGCTGTACGACCGAAGAGATCGTGATCACATCCATATTACCACCGCTTAGGATGGAGACGACGCGTTTTCCTTTTATATCCAGTTTACGGAGCGCCGCCACCGTAAGAAGTCCTGAATTTTCCACGACCATCTTATGGTTTTCCATCATGTCAAGGAAGTTCACGATCAGATCCTGGTCTTCCACCGTCACAATGTCATCGACATTTTTCTGTATATAGGGGAAAATATTTGTCCCCGGTGTTTTCACCGCCGTGCCGTCCGCCACCGTATTGATGGAAGGAAGCGAAACGACTTTTCCCTGCCGGATCGATTCCTGCATACAGTTTGCTCCCGCCGGCTCCACGCCGATCACGGTAATGTTTGGATTCAAAAGCTTCGTCAGCGTTGATACGCCGCAGGCAAGTCCGCCTCCGCCGATCGGCACGAGAATGATGTCAACGGTGGGAAGTTCTTTAAAAATCTCCATTGCGACCGAACCCTGCCCGGTCGCCACGACTTCATCATCAAAGGGATGGACAAACGTATAACCTTCCTCCTCCGCCAGTTTCAGCGCATGGCTGCACGCGTCGTCATAGACGTCACCGTGAAGGACAACCTCCGCGCCGTAACTTTTCGTGCGGTTCACCTTGATGAGCGGCGTCGTCGTCGGCATGACGATCACAGCCTTCACGCCGAATAATTTGGCCGCGTATGCCACGCCCTGTGCATGGTTTCCTGCCGATGCCGTGATCAGTCCCCGCTCCCTCTCTACTTCCGAGAGCGTACTGATCTTATAATACGCGCCCCTCACTTTATAGGCGCCTGTATACTGCATATTTTCAGGTTTCAGGTACACTTTCGCCCCGGTCTGCGCGCTGAAATACTCACTGTAGATCAGGTTGGTCGGTAGGATCACCTCTTTGACTCTCTCACTCGCCTCTTCAAACTTATCCAATGTCATCATTTTACCGTCATCTGCCTTTCTGTCTACTCATCAAACAATGCGTCCACAAACTGGTCCGCATCAAATTTCTGCATATCTCCCATCTTCTCCCCGATCCCGATGTATTTTACCGGAACTTCGAGTTCGGACTGGATCGCGATGGCGATACCGCCCTTTGCCGTGCCATCAAGCTTCGTCAGTACAACACCCGTAATGTCTGCCACCTCACTGAACTGTTTTGCCTGAACGAGCGCATTCTGTCCCGTCGTCCCATCGACGACGATCCACGTCTCCAAATGGGCATCCGCGTATTCCCCCGCAATGATCTTATATATTTTATGCAGCTCGGCCATCAGGTTCTTCTTATTGTGCAGCCGCCCCGCCGTATCGCACAAAAGAATATCAGTATTCCTTGCCTTTGCCGCCGCTACCGCGTCGTACACGATCGCCGCCGGGTCAGAACCCTCCTGTCCGGCGATGATGTCGACGCCGGCGCGCACCGACCACTCCTTTAACTGATCGATCGCTCCCGCACGGAACGTATCCGCCGCCGCTAAAAGCACTTTCTTTCCGTCGCCTTTGAGCTGCCCTGCCAGTTTTCCTACACTAGTCGTCTTTCCGACGCCATTGACTCCGATAAACAGAACGACTGACTTTTTCTGTTCAAACGCATAAGCGTCCTCTTGCACGCGCATCTGGTCTTTGATCGTATCTTTCAGGACCGTCCGGCACGCCGAGGCCTCTTTGATCTTATCTTCTTTTACTTTATGCCGCAGATCTTCCATAATGCGCATCGTCGTATCGACCCCGATGTCCGCCATGACAAGCTGCTCTTCCAGTTCCTCGTAAAACTCATCATCAATTTCCGAAAATCCCGAAAAAATGGAATTGATCCCCGAGGAAAAACTCGTTCTGGTCTTGCTCAGACCGCTTTTCAACTTACTGAAAAAACCCTTCTTCTCACTCATATCCATTCCTGCCCTTTCATTCAATCATGCCGGCGCCGCCAGCACAAACAATCCGTAAAGAACGCTGCTTCCTGTGTGAATAGATGGCTTAGCCACCGTAGAACTCCTTAGCTTTCGTTTTTTGAAAGCTTAGTAGTTCTATCCACACTTTCTTCACTTTTTAACTGTTCTTCAATCAGTTTTACCGAAACGAGCGTTGAAACACCCTTCTCCTGCATCGTGATCCCGTAGAGGGCGTCAGCTGCTGACATCGTGCCCTGCCTGTGAGTGATCACGATAAACTGTGTATTTTTCGTAAGTTTATGTAAATATTTGGCGTAGCGCTTGACATTTGAATCATCAAGCGCTGCCTCGATCTCATCTAGCAGACAGAACGGAGATGGTTTTAGATTCTGTATCGCGAACAAAAGCGCGATCGCCGTCAACGCTTTCTCTCCTCCCGACAGCTGCATCATATTCTGCAGTTTTTTCCCTGGCGGCTGGGCGATGATACGGATACCAGCCACAAGTACATCCTCTTCTTCTACCAGTTCCAGTGTTCCCTTTCCACCGCCGAACAATTCACGGAACACTTTGTCAAACTGGCTTTTGATCTGCGCAAACTTCTCACTGAACTGTTTGCGCATCTCCTCATCCAGTTCCGCAATGATCTTCTTTAACGCCTCCTCGGACTCGATCAGGTCATCGTGCTGCGTCTTTAATAAGCGGTAACGCTCGCTGACATTTTTAAAATCCTCAATCGCGTTGACGTTGACATCTCCCAAAGTCCGTATACGGTCTTTTGTCTCAGCCACCAGGTTTTTCATCCTCGTATAAGACAGATCTGTCTGCGCCATAAGTTCCTTTGCATTGTGATACGTGATCTCATATTCGGACCACATATAGTTGATCCTCGCCTCTAACTGCTCCTCAAGTTTTTCCTTGCGCGAACTGAGCCGGAAGCATTCTTTATCCAGTTTTCCGATACGCTCCATCATCTCGTTGCGGCGGTCAAAGAAATCTTTCTGCGAGGCCATGAGCTCGTCCTTTTTCTTCGCCGACTCCTCGATCTCCTGCTCCAAAACGGCGATTTCCTCCCGAAGCGCTGCCACCCTTTGATCAAACTGCCGGATAGACTGTTCCATCTCTTCTGCCTGACAATCCGAATGATCCTGTTCATTTACCAGCATCTCGTATTCCCCGCGTCTCTCAGTCAGCAGGCGCTCTGCCTTCTCCAGATTTTCGACAAGAAATTCTTGTTGACTCGTATCACTCGATATATCGACCTTCAGTTCCGTTAATCGCTGCTGGCATCCGGAAAGTTCCTCTCTGACCCGTTCGATCCGCTCGGATGCCTGTTCCAGCTCACTCTTTGCCGTCTCGTTTGCCTTCTGGCTCTCCTCCAGCCGCTCGACAATACGAGAAAGCGTGTCCTCTAACACGTTTTTCTGTTCCTCGAGTTCTCTTCCATCTTTTACGATCGAGTGGTATTCCGCCTCTTTTTCTTCTTTCACGGAAACTGCCTGCTCATATTTGAGCGACGCCGTGTTTTCCTTTAATTCCAATTCCCTCAGTACAGAATCCTTCTCGCCGGCCTTCCGTCTCGCTTTTTCCGCTTCCTGCTCCCGCTTATCTATCTTTTGTTCCTGCTTTTCCATAGACGTTTTTATTTTCCGGATCTCATCTTCGAGTTTTTCCATCTCACGTCTTCTGCCGAGAAGGTTGCTGCTGTTTTTATACGCGCCGCCCGACATCGATCCGCCAGGACGGAGCAGTTCGCCCTCCAGTGTGACGATCCGCAGGGAATGATGATATTTCCGGCCAAGCTTTAGCGCGTGATCGATCGTATCGACAAGGACAAAACTTCCTAACAGATACTCGATCAATCCGTCATATTTTTCTTCTTTCGTGACAAGTGCCGCCACGCAGCCGATCACGCCATTTTCATGCAGAACCTCGGGCCGGATCCGCCCGCTCTGCGCTGACACGGTCGTCAATGGCAGGAACGTTGCCCTTCCGTAACGGTTCTTTTTGAGAAAATCGATCATCTGCTTTGCCGTTTGTTCATCTTCGGTCACGATATTTTGTATATTACCGCCTAACGCCGTCTCCACGGCTGTCTCATACTTTTTCTCCACCTGTATGATATCGGCCACGACGCCTAATATTCCTCTATGTTTCGTTTTCTGCTCCATCACACGGCGGATGCTCTGTCCATACCCATCATACCGTTCGGTGATATTTTTCAGTGTCGTGAGCCTGGAATTATTGATATGATACTGCTTACGCTGTTCCTCTAACTGTCTCCGGACCTCGCCCGCCGCATTCCTGTTCTCCTCCGCTTTTTGTAAAAGCTCCTGTTTCTTTTGTCTCTCCGCATCCAGCGTAGCCCGGATACCTTCCAGCGCCTTCTCCTCCCGCTCCATATCCTCAGCGGCGGCAGCCATCTGGCTCTTATTCGAAAGGATCTGCCGGTTCAGTTCCGCACGGCGGATCGAATTCTGCTCCATCATCGATTCCGTCTTCTGCTTCTCCAGATGGATCTCGGAACTCACGCCCGCCGTTGAATCGATGATCGCATTCTGATCGGTGATCGCATCGCTGATCGTCGTCAATTCCGCCGAAAGCCGGCTCTCATCCGCCAAAAGCGTATTCTCTTGTGCCTGTTTTTCTGCCAGCCGTTCAAGCAGATCTTTCTGCGTTTTCAAATACCCCTGTTTTTCCTGCTCGGCTTGTTCGATACCTGCCTGGATATTCGCCATCCGCTCGGCCTGGTACTCTTTGCCGTCGGAAAGAGAAGACAGCTTTTCCCTGGCGACTTTGATCTCTCCTTCAATTTCTGTACAGAGCAGGCGGTCTTTGTTACATTTTTCCTTTTTCCTCTCTAACTGCTCATCAAACGCTTGGATCTGATGTTCCACATGTTCAAATTCTGTTTTTGTGCTCGCCTGGCGCTCCTTTTCCTCCTCCAGTTCCCGTTCGGTGTTCGAAATATTTCCGCCAACTTCCTCGAGTTCCTCATGAAAGCTGTCATAATCCTGAAGGAACAGACCGATCTCATAGTTTTTCAGATCTTCTTTCAGATGCAGATACTCCCTCGCCTTTTCCGACTGCTCCTCCAGCGGGCCGACCTGCTTTTCCAGTTCTGTTAAAATGTCCTTCACGCGGAGAAGATTCTGACTCTCTGCGTCGAGGTTTTTCTCGGCTGTCGCTTTCCGCTTCTTAAACTTCACGATACCGGCCGCCTCGTCAAACAGCTCCCTGCGCTCTTCCGGCTTTCCGCTCAGGATCCGGTCGATCTGCCCCTGACCGATGATGGAATACCCCTCTTTTCCAATTCCGGTATCAAAAAACAATTCCTGAACGTCTTTGAGACGGCAGGATGCTCCATTTAACAAATATTCACTTTCTCCTGACCGGTACACCCGCCGCGCCACCTGCACTTCCTCGTACGGTACGTTGAGTACATGGTCTTCATTTGTGATCGTGAGAGCCACATACGCATAACTCTGCGGCTTCCTCAGTTCCGTCCCCGCAAAAATGACATCCTGCATACTGGCGCCCCGGAGCTGCTTCGCGCTCTGTTCGCCGAGCACCCACCGGACGGCATCCGCCACATTGCTCTTACCGCTCCCGTTCGGGCCTACGATCCCAGTGATCCCGTTATGAAATTCAAATACGAGTTTATTGGCAAACGATTTAAACCCATGAACCTCTATATTTTTCAGATACATCCTAAAACTCCAATCAATTTCTGATTTTTAATATCGTCTCATAAGCGGCTTTCTGCTCTGCGGCTTTTTTCGATTTCCCCGTTCCAGTCCCCATCGGCGTTCCATCCAGGTTACAGCGGACGACAAATTCTTTGGCGTGATCCGGTCCGCTCTCCGAAATGAGTTCATAAGAAAGCCTGTGGTTCCCGCCGTCCTGGATCATTTCCTGCAAGACCGTTTTACTGTCATAAAACAACTTCTTATCCTCGATGTCCGAAAGAACAAACTGCCGGATAAAAGCGGCCGCGCTCTCCAGTCCGCCGTCCAGGTAGATGGCTCCGATCACCGCCTCAAACGCGTCCGACAGGATCGAATCCCGCTCAGCGCCGCCGGTCGCCCTCTCCCCTTTGCCGAGACGGATATAATCTCCCAGTCCGAGCTCCCTGGCAGAACCGGCAAGACTCTGTTCACAGACAAGGCTCGCACGGAGCTTCGTCATCTTCCCTTCTGTATCCGAACGGTGTTCATGGAACATAAAATCACTGCTGACAAGTTCCAGCACAGCATCCCCCAAAAATTCCAAACGCTCGTTATTCCTCTCATATGCCCAGCCCCGTTCATTGGCAAACGAACTATGCGTCAGCGCATCCTGCAATAACGACACATCTTGAAAGGAATAACCGATCTTTTCCTCAAATATCTTTACATCCATATTACTCACAAATACTTTCTTTTATTTTCTCATTGATTTTCTGCTTTTTAAACGAAATACACTGCTTGATCGCGATCTCAATTTCTTTCTCCGTAGAATTGCCATGCGCTTTTACGACAAGCCCTTTCAGTCCGAGAAGCGGCGCCCCACCCTGACTGCTCGTGTCAAACTGCTTTTTCAGTCCTTTTAGCGCTGGCTTGATCAGAATCGTTCCGATTTTTGTGCGAAGGCTGGACATAAGTCCTTGTTTCAGACTGTCGAACAGCGTCAGGGCAAGACCCTCAAAAAATTTCAGCACAATATTTCCGGCAAATGCCTCACACACGATGACATCAGCAGCTCCCCGCACGATCTCCCTCGACTCGATACTGCCGATGTAGTTGATCGTACTGCACTCTTTCAGGAGAGGATGTGTCTCCTTTACGAGTTGATTGCCCTTTTCCTCCTCCGTTCCGATGTTCAAAAGACCAACGGTCGGGTGTTTCTTTCCAATCACATTTTCAAAATAGATAGATCCCATCTGGGCAAACTGTACGAGGTGTTCCGGTCTCGCATCTACATTGGCACCGCAGTCGAGAAGCAAAGAAAACCCTTTCGTCGTCGGCACGAACGGAGCGAGCGGCGGCCGCTTGATCCCCTTTAACCGTCCGACGACAAGCTGCCCCCCAACGAGGACTGCGCCCGTGCTGCCAGCCGAGACGACGGCGTCTGCTTTTTCATCGCGGACGAGTTTCATCGCCACGACGAGAGAGGAATCCTTCTTTTTTTTCACCGCTGCCGTCGGGACATCCCCCATCTCAATGATCTCCGTCGCATTTACAACGTCGATCAAACGGCTGTCATATTCATATTTCTTAAGTTCTTCCTGAATCAGCTCTTCTTTTCCGACCAGAAGAACCTTGATCTCATCCGATGAATTTACTGCATTGACCGCTCCTTTTACTGTCTGTTCTGGAGCGTAGTCGCCACCCATTGCGTCCAGGGCAACCACGACTTTTTCCATATGAATCCCTCTTTTCTTATTTATGAATGGTCTTTTCATTCACTCGTCTTAATTTAAGCCACCCATAAAGAGTGGCTTATCATTTACATTCAGAGTTTTTTATAAAAAAACGATTTCATGGATTCCAACCCGTACTGCTTCGCGCCGATGATCTGCTCCGTACTTCCGACGAAAAGCACACCATCTTTTTTTAACGACTTCGCAAATCCTTTATAAATACCGTCTTTCGCCTTATCGGTAAAGTAGATCAGAACATTTCGGCATACCAGCAGATCCACATCGGTCGGATACGGATCCTTTAACAAATTTTGTTCCTGAAACGTAATGCAGGCTTTCAGGGAATCTGACACCTTGTACAGGCCGCTTGCGTCTTTCTCAAAGAACTTCTGCCGGTATTTTGGCGGCAGCCCCCGTACGCTCTTTTCGTTATAATAACCCTTCTTTGCCTTCGACAAAACTTCTTTATCCAGATCGGTGGCAATGATCTCAAGCTGGCTGAGCGAAAGAAACTCACTGAAAACCATCGCCAGCGTGTACGGCTCGTCTCCCGTCGAACACGCCGCGCTCCACACGCGCAGCCGCTTTCCGTGCCGGCTGATGAGATGCGGAATGACAATCTTCTCTAACGTCTGCCACTGCTCCGGATTCCGGTAAAATTCGGACACGTTTATCGTCAGATACGTGATGAACATGTCATACAGATTCCGGTCGCTCTTGATTTTCTGAAAAAAGTCCACATACCCGCGGCAGTTATTTTTGCCAATAAAATTATCGATCCGTCTCTTCATCTGGCTCTCTTTATAAGAACTCAGATCTATTTTTGCAAGATTCAAAAATTCCTTTTTGAAATCTTCATACTGATTTAACATAAAATATACCCAAAACCAAATACATGCGAACGATTACTCGGCATCCCCTTCTACAAAATTATCCTCAGAACCCTCTGCCTCATCGTCAAAATCATCATTGGCCATATTTTGATTTTCAAGTTCGAGCGCTTTGATGCTCAGGCTGATCTTCTTCGCTTCTTCATTAAAATCTACGATCTTAGCAGTCACTTCCTGTCCCACTGAAAGAACATCCGATGGTTTCTCAACGTGCTCGATCGCGATCTGGGAAACATGGAGCAGCGCGTCAATCCCTTCCTCCAGTTCTACAAATGCGCCAAAGTCTGTCATACGCGCGATCCGTCCGTCTACTACCGTTCCTTTGGCGTATTTTTCCGCCGCATTTTTCCACGGATTATTTGAATCAAGTTTTCTCGTCAGCGCAATTTTCGTACCAGTAATATCTTTGATCATAACCGATACCTGATCGCCCACTTTAAATACCTTTTTCGGATCTTCTACACGTCCCCAGCTCATCTCCGAGATATGTAAAAGTCCGTCTGCCCCGCCCAGATCAATAAATGCACCGAAATCTGTCAGGTTCTTCACCGTACCTTCTACCATCATACCCACTTCGATCCGTGCGAACAAGGCTTCCTGCTGCTCTTTCTTCTTCGCAACAACGAGCTGTTTGCGGTCGCCGATCACTCTTCTCTTGCGTGGATTTACTTCTGTCAGGACAAATTCGATCTCCTGTCCCGCGTATTTAGAAAGATCCTTCTCATACATATCGGATACGAGACTAGCCGGAATAAATACCTTTCCTTCGCCGTAGTCTACACTCAGTCCGCCCTTTAAGATCGCGCCGACTTTACCTGTGAGGACCTCATGGTTTTCCATCGCTTCTTCAAAGATCTTATTCATCTTATCCTGCTGAAGCCGCTTGTACGTAAGGATCACCTGGCCATCGCCGTCGTTCACTTTGATCACCTTGACCGTAAGCTTATCATCAATGTTAACTTCTTTTGTCAAGTCAACGTCTGGATTGTTACTGTATTCGTTCTTTGTTAAAATGCCATCTGCTTTATATCCAATATTTAAGATGATCTCGTTTTCCTTAACACCGATAACTGTCCCTTCTACAACCTCATTATTATGGATTGTTACTATTGATTCCTCTAATAATTCTCCAAAACTTCTTTCTTCTGACATGCCGTTAGAACCTCCTGAATAATGTTTTTTGGGGTAGACGCCCCCGCAGTAATACCTAGGCTTGCAGACGACTCAATACACGATGTGTCCAAGTCTTCCAACGTCTGTATAAAATAAGTGTTTTCACACTGATTTTTACTTATCTCAAATAACTTCCTGGAATTTGAACTGTTCTTTCCGCCAATGACGATCATAGCATCTGACTGTGCGGCAAGTTCACTCGCCTCCTGTTGTCTTTCTGCCGTTGCATTGCATATAGTATTCACAGCAATTATATCATAACCTTTTTTTGAAATAATTTCAACTAAATCTTTAAATTTTTTGTAATTAAATGTCGTCTGTGCCACGACGCATACCTTTTTTTCCCTGTTTGACGGGCGAAACGCTTCCATCTCAGCCTCTGTCTCGACCACAGTTCCTGCTGGCCCTGGGACCTTGCTCCCTGGGAGTACATCCCCCTGCGGGAGGCACCATCCGAGAGTTCCCTGTACTTCCGGATGTTCGCGGCTTCCGACGATAACGATATCATATCCTTCCCTGGCATGTTTCTGCACGATATCATGTATTTTTTTCACAAATGGGCACGTAGAATCCACAACTTCACATTTTTTCTGCCGCAGTTTCTCATATACGCTTTTGGAAACGCCATGCGACCGGATCACGACCGTCACTCCAGTCAAATCCACCGATTCATCCGATAATACAGATTCCTCAATGACCGATACCCCTCTCTTTTCCAGATCCGATACGACCTGGTCATTGTGGATGATCGATCCGAGCGTCACCACTTTTTTCCCCTTATCCGCCTCCGTATATACCATTTCTACCGCCCGGCGGACGCCAAAGCAAAAACCTGCTGTCTTTGCCAGTGTCACTTTGCCCATTCCCGGTTCCTCCCCGTCTTTTCGAATTTCTTTGCCCGCCGTGTGTTTGTGATCTTTTTTTTCAGGCAGACTTTTTACAAATAGCAATGATCCGATCCACCACTTCTTCGATCGACAGGTCAGATGAATCCAAAAGAACGGCATCTTCTGCCTGACGCAGTGGAGATACGTCCCGGCTCATATCCTGCCGGTCCCTGACAATGATATCCTCTTCTATCTTTTTCAGATCACATTCGATTCCTTTGCCCTGCAATTCTTTATATCGGCGTCCTGCGCGCACAGCTGAACTAGCTGTGAGATAAATTTTCACTTCCGCGTCCGGCAGAACCACCGTACCAATGTCCCTTCCATCCATAATAACATCTGAACTCGCCGCCATCTGCCGCTGCAGGGAGACAAGTTTTTCCCTGACCTTCGGATATGACGCCACAACGGATGCCTGGTTACCCACCTGTTCGCTGCGGATCTCACTGGACACATTTTCGCCGTTCAGATAGATCTGCTGCTCGCCATCTTCATACGCGATCTTAATATCAATCTCATCACAACGGCCCTCAACCTGCGCCCCATCTTTCGTCTCGATCCCATGTTTCAGACAATACAATGCCATCGTGCGGTACATCGCACCGGTGTCGATATAGACAAACAATAATTTTTTTGCCACCAGTTTGGCAATCGAACTCTTTCCTGCTCCTGCAGGCCCATCAATCGCAATATTCATTATTTTCTCCTTTTATATGTCTGGTTTCCTTTTCGCCTTGTTCCTTACCCGTAACGTTTGTGCAAGCAGCGCGCAGTCACAAACAATGTTGTGCCGCGGCAGACACTCCTGCCAAATAGCCGGTAGACCAGGCGATCTGTAAATTAAATCCTCCGGTCAGCGCATCGATATCCAGCATTTCTCCGGCAAAGTACAAATGGTTTATAAGCCTGCTCTCCATCGTAGACGGATTTACTTCCCGCACAGAAACGCCACCCCGTGTTATGATGGCCTCATTCCATCCCCGCAGGGAATCGACCGTAAACGTCAGTCCTTTTACTTGTCGTACGAGACTTTCCCTCTCATCCCTCGTGATCTGGTTCACCGGCTTACGGCCATCCGTACCCGTACGCTGGATCACAACCGGGATCAGGCTTTTGGGAAGAAGGCCTCCGAGGGCGTTTTGGAAGCTTACATTCGGATTTGCTTCAAAATCCCGCACGATCCGCCGGTGCAGTTTTTCCTGGGACAGCGCTGGTTTGCAATCCAGCTGTACATACACCGTCTGTGTTCCAACCAGTTCTCCGATCCGGCTGGACGCCGACAATACGATCGGCCCCGTTATCCCAAAATGCGTAAACATCATCTCGCCAAACTCGCGGTATCGCTCCTTCTTCTTTCCATCCTCCATCGTATAAAAACACAATTCTACATTTTTTAACGAAAGCCCCTGCATCTGTCCTGGCTCGTCCTCTCGCAGGTTCATCGGCACAAGTCCCTGAATGCACGGCCGGATCTGATGCCCCATCTGTTTTGCCAGTTTAAAACCCTCTCCATCGGAGCCCGTACTGGCATAGGACATCCCGCCGCAGGCTGCGATCACCGCAGCCGCCTTGATCTCCGTTCCGTCAGAAAGTTTTACTCCTTTTATCGTATCCTCCTGTTTCAACAAACCGCTCACCCGGCTGTGAAACCGGATATCAACGCCGCTCCCGCGGCATTCATTCCATAGCGCCCGTATGATGTCTGAAGATTTATCGGAAGCCGGAAATACCCGCTCCCCCCGTTCGACCTTCGTCCTCACACCGGACTTCTCAAAAAAATCAATGACGTCCCAATTTGTCATAGAATAAAAACTACTATATAAAAATTTAGGATTTGTTACCACATGGGTGAAAAGTTCTTCCGTTTCACAGGCGTTCGTCAGATTGCAGCGTCCCTTGCCCGTGATATAAATCTTTTTCCCCGGTTTTTCATTTTGTTCGAGCAGGCATGTCCTAGCTCCGAGCCTCCCCGCCGCAACCGCAGCCATCATACCCGCCGCGCCCGCGCCAATTACGATCACATCATACATATTGATCATCCATTCATCCTACTTCTCTTATTTTGTACTATACACCTCGTCTGGCTCAAAAGAGTAATTTTGAGATTGATAGGCTCCCTTTTCCGCCCGGAATACAATTTCATCCACGTAAGAAAGATTATCCAAAAGACTGTTCGAAATACAATCCAAAATCAATGTTTCAAATGTTTTAGAACACTTCCTAAGAGGCGCCGATTCATCACTAAAGCTGACATAGATACGCGATTTCTCCACATTGATCTCAGTCACAACGATTTTTTCATCCATATTCTCTAACACCTTGTCCATAATAAATTCTGGTGTCACCCGATTGACGTCAAGCGGTACTTTCAGGGGTACGAGCTGCTCTTCCCCGCTGTCGATCGTATAGATCTGCAGCGTCTGGATCGCACTGACCCCGCTTCCTGACGAAACATTGGGCATCGTATGGTTCACAGACTCAAGTTCCTCCGGCGTCAACTCCATATCGTCCTCCCCGCCCCACACACTACATCCAAACAGGCAGAGCGCCATCATGACCCCGCACGCAAAAAATAAGATCTTCCTCAAAAAGGATCACTCCTCTAAACATTTTTTTGCAAGAACCAGTGCCGCCTCGACCGACGCCTCGCGGACCTCCATCCGCGTTCCGTGAAATACATGTTTTTCTACAACTATCTTACCAAAACAGACGCATCCGATATAGACAAGACCAACTGGTTTTTCCGGCGTTCCGCCGTCTGGGCCGGCAATTCCAGTCGTACTGAGAGCCACCTCAGCATGTGCCGCTTTCGCCGCTCCCTCGGCCATTTGCACCGCCGTTTCCTCGCTCACGGCGCCGACGCTGTCAAGCGTTTCCTTTTTAACCCCGAGAAGATGGTTCTTTGCTTCATTAGAATACGTCACGAAACTCTGTGAGAACACACGGGACGCCCCGCTCGCGTTCACGATCTTTCCCGACAAAAGTCCTCCGGTACATGATTCTGCGGTAGTTATACTAGCATTTCTTTTTGTCAATTCTTTGACAATCCATTCTTCCAACGTTTCCACCTGTCTCATTCTACCTCCTGATCAATGTCTGACATCACATCCCTGTTCTTATATATATAATCCACCAATGAAACAATCGTCAATATCAATGCTGCGTAGATCAATATACGGTTTATGAAATAGAATACCGGATGCTGAAAATTAAAAATAAGTACGATTGCCATGATCATCTGCACCGTCGTCTTGATCTTCGCCCAAAAACTTGCCGCGATCACGACACCCTTCTCCGCCGCTACCAAACGAAATCCACTGATGATAAATTCCCTGGCAATGATAGCTAGAACGACCCAGACCGGCATCGCGCAATCCGGATCCGCCACAAAACAGATCATGGCAGAACATACGAGGACCTTATCTGCAAGGGGATCCATAAACTTACCAAACGTCGTGACCTGGTTATACTTCCTCGCCAGATATCCGTCGAAAAAATCAGTGATGCAGGCAAGGATAAATACAGCGGCAGCCAGATAATCGGAAAAGGGAGTTTCCCAAAGCATGAAAAAAACAAATACCGGTATCATTACCACCCGAAGAATCGTAAGTCGATTTGCCACATTCATCGTCAATCCTCCTTGTTGCGCAAGGCGGGATCCATACTCCCTGCTGGAATAGGATCTTCTTCCTCGCATTGTTGTGCTTCGCACCACTCGGCCGTCAGATCGTATCCTCTGGCAGCCGTCACCGTAAGAGTGACAAACGTCCCCGACAATAACTCATGCGGAGCACGGAAAAACACGCACCCGTCTATATCCGGGGCATCCCGGTACGTACGTGCCACATAGACATCCTCCTCCGGGAGATAACCGTCCACGATCGCCTCAAAACGGCTTCCCACAAGAGTTTCATTCGTATCAAAAATTACCTGCTGCTGTACTTCCATGATCGCGTCCGCACGGGCACGTTTCGTCTCCTCATCCACCTGCCCCAAAAAATCGGCCGCCCTCGTCCCCTCTTCCGGCGAATAGGGAAACACACCGAGACGGTCAAATTTCATCTCACGCACAAAAGACAAGCATTCCTCATGCTGCTCTTTTGTCTCCCCGGGAAATCCAGTGATGAGAGTCGTCCGCAGAGCCAGTCCCGGAACCCTCTCCCGAAGCATGCGGATCGTTTCCTCCAACTGCTTTCTATTTGTTAGTCTTCCCATTTTTCTCAAAATTTCATCATTGCAGTGCTGGATCGGCAGATCAAGGTACCGGCAAATTTTCGGATTGTCCCGGAGTACATCTGCCAATTCTCCGGTAATTTCCTCGGGATAGCAGTATAAGACCCGGATCCAGACAAGATCCTGGATCTGCGACAGGCGTGTGAGAAGTTCCGGCAGCATTTTCTTTCCGTAAAGATCCACGCCGTAAAGAGTCGTTTCCTGGGCGACGAGGATCAGTTCCCTCACCCCGCGCGCCGTCAGTTTCACCGCCTCCTCCACAAGTTCCTCCATCGGAACACTGCGGTATCTACCGCGCATGGACGGAATGGCGCAATACGAACAGTTTTTATTACACCCCTCGCTGATCTTTACATATCCGACATGACTCACCCCCGAGGAAACCCGGTCCGTGAGCCCAGCCGGCAGATACGTCAGCTCCTTCGTCCAAACCGAACGCTTACCCTCAAGCGCCTGCCCCACCGCTTCTAAGATCGAATCGTAGGCAGCCGTACCGACCACGCCGTCGATCTCCGGCATCTCTGCCTGTATCTCTTCCTGATAACGTTCCGCCAGACATCCCGCTGCAATGAGAACCTGACAGTTTCCGGTCTTTTTATACTCTGCCAGCTCCAAAAGCGTTTCTATGCTCTCTTCTTTCGCATCGTGGATGAACGCGCACGTATTGACAACGATGACTTCCGCCTGTTCCGGCACATCGGTCAACTCATACCCGGCACGGCAAAGAATCGCCAGCATTTTTTCACTGTCCACCAGATTTTTATCACATCCAAGCGAAACAAAATATATGCGCATCGTTACTGTAATCCTTTCGCCTCTACACAGTTGTTCATAAGCATCGCGATCGTCATAGGCCCCACACCCCCCGGCACTGGGGTGATCGCCGATGCCACCGGCTCCACATCGTCAAAGTCCACGTCCCCGCACAGCTTATTCTGCGCGTCCCTGTGGATCCCGACATCAATGACAACTGCCCCGTCTTTCACATACTCCCGTGTAATGAACTTCGGCTTACCGATCGCCACGATCAGTATATCGGCGCGTTTAGTCACCTCTTTTAACTGTTTTGTGTGAGAATGGCAGATCGTAACCGTCGCGTTTTCACGTAGCATCAAAAGAGCCATCGGTTTCCCCACGATATTGCTGCGCCCGACGATCACGCACTCTTTCCCGTCGATCTCCACCCCGGAGCGTTTCAAAAGTTGAATGATGCCCGCCGGCGTACAGGACACAAATCCCGGCTGTCCGATACTGAGCGCCCCCACGCTTTGTGGGTGGAAACCATCCACATCTTTTTTCGGGGAAATCGTCTGAATAACTTTATCTTCATCCATATGGGACGGGAGCGGCAACTGGACAAGAATGCCGTCCACATCCTCCCTCTCATTTAACTCACGAACTAGATCCAGAAGTTCTTCTTCTTTGGTTTCCTCCGGAAGTTCAAACGAAAGCGACCGGATACCGATGTATTCGCACGCTTTTTTCTTATTTCCGACATAAACCGTCGAAGCCGGATCGTCCCCTACCTGGATCACTGCCAGCGTCACCTCGATCCCCTCGGCGCGGACACGCTCCTTACATTCATCCTTCACCATTGCTGAAATTGCTTTTCCGTCAATTCTCTCTGCCATTGTGCTGCCTCCTTACATATGTTCTACGATCCGGTCACGAAGCGACTGCATATGATAATCCGTGCGATTGATCACGTCGGCACATGCGCGCAGCTCATAAATAATATTTTCCGCATCGTCTACATCCTTTTTATATTTTAACTGGTGTTCCAGACTTGCCCAAAAATCCATTGCGATCGTACGTATCTGCACTTCCACCCTGACCTGCTCTTTATGGTCTGAAAAAAATACCGGCACCTCAACGATCAGATGCAGACTCCGGTACCCGTTCATTTTTGGTTTTTTTATATAATCCTTGCGCTTGATCAGTTCAATGTCATCCTGCGCCGTAAACATATCTGCCACTTTATAAATATCATCAATAAATGCACATATTACCCGAACCCCCGCCACATCTGATAAATTCTGCATCACGGACTCCACCGTGATCGGATACCCTTTTCTCCGTAACTTGGAAAAAATGCTGTTTGGCTGCTTCACCCTTGACTTGATAAATTCGATCGGGTTTCTCTGCCGTGTAATTGATAATTCATCGTTCAGTACCTGGAATTTGGTTTTCACTCTGCGGATTGCACAATTGTAGATCATCATCATCTTAATCAGTTCTTCTTCCTGCCCCCGAAATACGTGCAGCTGATCTGCTGGTAAATTGACCTGATCCAGTAATAACGTATCCAATTCCTGTTCTAACATTACACATGGTCTCCTTTTTTCAAAAACAGAATTATACACATTACTTTCATTTTATCGGAAAACCGTTTTAAAGTCAAATAATTCTTTACATTTTAGCGACATCTGCGTATAATCGAATCATACGATCATTACACAGAAAAGGATTACGATTATGTTTCGATTATGGGCAAAAGAATTTAAGAACAACAAAATGATTTGTGATCTCGTTGTGGAAAATGACTCCACCGGTGAAACGCGGACGCGGAAGGTTTTTGCCGCGCTGGACGAAATATGCCATGCGTTCGACCTGTCAGCCCCGATCTGGCTCGACCATAACATCAGTGAGTTTCAACGGATTGATAAAACAAGATTTACGAGTGACAATTTTATCGACTCGATCGAATTTGATTTTCTGGAAATCCACGTCATAGAGGAAGACTTTTGATAATATCTGAATAACCTCTCCTGTTCCTGGGTATACTTTTACTCAAAATATGCCATTTGGCAAAGGAAGGAAGGTTTGGTCATGAAAGCAGTCGTTGATGAAGATACATGTATCGCCTGCGGTTTGTGTGTCGGTACATGTGAAACCGTTTTTACCTTTAACGATAATGGAAAAGCCTGTTCTCAGGTGGACGTCATTCCGTCCGAATGCGAAGAAGACGCTCAAACAGCCCGTGATGGCTGTCCGGTAAATGCCATTTCCATTCACGATTAACTGGCATCCGGCGCATGGTGAAGCCTCCTGCCGGCTGCCGGTAGAGACTTCACCATTTCATTTTTATCATTCTTTTTGAAAAAGTTCTATACTTCTCCTTAAAATCCCCTGCATATACGCGATCGTAATTCCATAATTAGTAAAGGGAACCCCCTGATCAGCCGCGCATTTCATGCGGTATCTCACCTCACGTTCCTGTAACATACACCCGCCGCAGTGGATCACGAGCGCATACGGGGACAGATCTTCCGGAAATCCCCTGCCTGCACTCAGTTCAATCTCCAGCTCCTTCCCCGTATAATCCCTGAGCCAGCGCGGGATCTTCACGCTGCCGATATCTTCACACTGACGGTGATGGGTGCACCCCTCCGAAATCAGGATGCGGTCCCCATCTTTTAGCCTCTCCACCGCTTCCACCCCTTTTACCGCCGTCTCCAAATACCCTTTGACCCTCGCCATCAGAATTGAAAAAGAAGTAAGCGGTATATCGGCTGGAACGCACTTAGAAACCTGCGCGAACACCTGGCTGTCCGTAATGACCATCGAAGGCTTTTTCCCCATGCCCGCGAGCATCTCCCGAAGCCCCGACTCCTTTCCTACAACCGCCGTCGCATCCGCCTCCAGAATATCCCGTATCGTCTGCTGCTGCGGAAGGATCAGCCGCCCTTTCGGCGCCGCGGAATCGATCGGCACGACGAGCACGGCAACATCCGACGGCCCGAGAAGATCCCCGACAATGCGCCGCCTCGTGTCCTCCACCGAAACCAGTTTCCCAATCGTCTCTTTACAAGCCTCGATCCCCTCCCCCGTGCTCGCGCTGACATACCGTACATGCCCCTCGTCCAGACGGGAATCCGCCTCTCTTCCCTCGATCAGATCCGCCTTATTCATCAAAACAAGATATGGTATTTCCTTTTCCCTAAACAACGAAACCAGTTCATCATCCGCCTTTTTCATTCCCACCTGTGCGTCCACGACCAATATCGCAAGATCTACCCGGTTCAAGACCTGCTTTGTCTTTTTGATCCGCTTCTCCCCAAGCTCTCCCTCATCATCAAACCCCGGCGTATCAATGATCATGACCGGCCCAAGCGGAAGAAGTTCCATCGCTTTCATGACCGGATCCGTCGTCGTCCCAAGCGTATCCGAAACAACAGCCAGTTCCTGCCCGGTAACCGCATTGACCACACTGGATTTTCCGGCGTTCCGGCAGCCAAAAAAGCCGATGTGGATCCGGTCTGCAGATGGCGTATCATTCATTCCCATTATCTCATCTCCTCATTTATTTTTCACTATTATAACTTTTTTCAAAGGGGAATACAATAGGGGATTTTTTGAGAGAGAGAGGGGGGGTATATGGCTGAAGGAGGGGGGGCGGATTTTTTATGTACAGTTTCAACTTTTGATTGATAATTGATAAGAATAGATATGTATCGGCAGGAGCATAGATTTTCTGCTGTCACGTTTATGTTTCGGCAGTTTGACGTGTAGTTGTGGTATGCTGAATATATTTTTGTATTATTTTCCGTATTTTGTCGTTTGTGGGGGAAAAATGGCTGCACGCTGATACATCGTTTATATCTATCTCTTTTCTCCGCCTCAATCAGTACATTTAGGTCATCAGCCACCAACTCAGCTATGAGCTACTCCTGTTCTTCCACTGTTTCAAAGCAGATGAAGCTATATAAGAATGTTAATTCACAGAAATCAACAAAAAAACCTGTTAATTTGCTCAAATCCAACAATACGGCTCTGTTCTGTATTTTCGATCATCCCATCATCGTCCATACACCTCTTTCTAATGAAATAAAAAGAGCATGGAATTTTGCTATACTCAATGTATTGTTTTTATTGTCATGAAACTTGGAAATCCGACTATTTGAATTCTTTGTTCCATTGATTACTTTCTCAACCTCTGCAATTAGCTGTTCCTTATCTGGAATAATAGCTTTAAGTTCCCTGGCTTTTTCGATAACAGAACTTGTTGGATTAGGATAATATGATAGTTAGAGAGTAACGATCTTTCGATGTAAATACCCTGGGTGTCCTCTCACTAAACCCTTCAAAGCTCGCGATCTCTTTCTTACCTGTACAATCTACCCGGCAGTACTCCCCAGTGTACAGGTAGTGGTTCTCCGTCCCGCCGGTCCTCCGGGTCAGTTCGCCGTAGGCGTTGTACGTGTCGTACGTGTATTCTTCCGTGGCGGCCGGCCCGGCTTTTTCCAGCAGGTTCCCGTTCGCATCGTAGGCGTAACTGGTCTCCTCCCCGTCTGTTTCTTCCGTTACCAGCTGGTTCCGGCTGTTGTAGGTGTATCCGGTTTCGGTGTCGGTTCCGTCCGTTTCTTCCATTTTCCGGATCCGGTTCCCGGCGGCATCGTACGCATAGGCGTACGTTGTCTCCGTTTTCCCGCCGTCTTCTTCCGTTGTCGTGGTCTTCTCTTCCGTCAGCCTCCCGGCGGCGTCATAGCCGTACTCCGTTTCCGTCCTGCCCGTGCGGCCTTCCTCGAGGATCCCTGTCCGCTCCCCGTTTTCCCCGTCTTTTACCGTGACGGTTTCCTTCCGGCCGTAACGGTCATAGCCGTAGCTTATGCCCTGTCCGTTTTCGTAGCGTTTTTCTGCCAGTTCCCCGTGGCGGTTATAGGTGTAGCGGATGGTGCTGTTTCCGGATGATGCTTCCTCCACCCGGCCGTAACGGTCGTAGGTATAGGTGGTTACAGCGGATGGTCCGCCGGCTCTTCCTGTTTTTGTTTCTTTTGTTACGCGGTCCTGCCCGTCATATTCGTAGGCGGCGGTGGTGCCGTTGTAGTCCGTGGCTGTTTCCAGCCTTCCGTACTGGTCATAAGTGTTCGTGCTGGTGCTGCCGTCTGCCTGGGTCGTCTCTTCACCCGTACGGGGGCGGATCTCCAGTGTGAGCGGGCATGCGCGGATCTCACTTATAGCGGCTGCTTCGTTTACTGCTGTTGTCGTCCCATCTTCGTGTTCAGTACAGTTCCAGCCCTGGCCGGCTTCTACACTGCCTTCGATTTCTACTACCAGCCGGATCTGACGGCCCTCTTCTGGTACAAGCTTGTCCTTTTTTTCCCATTCACATAAAAACGGCGTCCGTTTGTCGCTATACCCGTCATCCCATTTTCCGCTGGAGTACATATATCCAAAGTCCTGCCCTCTTCCGAAGGAGTTGTTTGGTTCTCCCGGGTTCCAGTTCATATAACCAGACGGCTCTCCTGTTACCCATCTCCAGTTTCCTTCGTCCGTAAATCCGATTGCCGTATAATTGCATCCATACTTTCTTACGAGCTGCGCTGCCATATCGTTTTCTTGCTGGTCCAGGATCGTTATTAGATGTCCGCCGTTTTTTTCACAGAATTCCTTTGCTTCTGTCCACAACAGGCTTTTGTTGATAAATGCGTACAGGTTTCCCTTATATGCGGCGAACGCGGCGTCTGTGCCTTCCTGCAGCTGGTTTTCCCGGGAACTACGGCCGTTTAAGGAGATCTGATAGGTTACGGTTTCTTTTTCGGTTCCCAGACGGTCCG
The DNA here is from genome assembly GCA_910589665.1 of uncultured Eubacterium sp. Classification (GTDB taxonomy): domain Bacteria; phylum Bacillota; class Clostridia; order Lachnospirales; family Lachnospiraceae; genus Eubacterium_F. The sequence goes on from CAJUTR010000008.1 coordinate 44,580, forward strand.
TATCCAGGGTTATCTGTGCGCACACCCCGTCTTTTACATCCTCGTTATAGGTGCGTACTATCGTCTGCCCTGTGGTGGTTTTTCCTGCGAGGGAGAGCTTGTCATCCCGTATGGTGGTCCCCTGTCCTGTCCCTTCGGCAAAATCCTCGCTGTTTTGATAGATCTTTATGATCTCCTTTTCCTCTTTTCCTTCTCCGAGAAGCTCAAGATCCCGGTCGGACGTTTTCATGGTAAAGCATGTTCCTGACATTTCCACGCCGTCCGCGTAGATCCTGCCGTTTATCGTTACGCGGTCTTCGTTGATCCTGACATTTCCGTTTGGTGCTGCCAGTATTCCGTTGATCACAATGTTGCTTCCGCTGATACAGATATCTCCTTTTTCTGAATAAAGTACGATCCTCCCTCCTTCTTTATTCAGGCTGTTCACGCTGTACTGGATGCTTTCTTCTGCCATCAGGTAGCAGTCTCCCCGGAAGTCGGTCCCGCTGATCTGTATTCCTGAGGCGGATTTTTTGTATCCGTTGTATATTTCCTTCTCGTTGATGTTGAGATAATGATCCTGTTCTTCCCAGTGGCCGGACTGCTGTTCGATCCGGCTCCGCAGTTCTGGCAGATATGCCTTTTGATAGCCGGGGGTTACTTTAGATGCCTGAAACCGGCCGCACCACGGGTATACTGCTCCCCGTGCGTTTACGTCGCCGCCGACCGTTACCTTCGTTCCGGAACAGATGAAATCGTTTCCGGTATATATGTTCGTGTCAAGGTCTGCTTCGTTACAGAACAGCTGGACATTTTTTCCTCTGCTACGATTCCGTTTTTTTTAGGATATCCTCCTGTTCCTCACATTCTGTTTGGGCTGCCTCCGCTGTGGTGGACAGTCCGGTTCCTGATACATTTTGTACGGCTACTGCTATGGTTAGCAGCAGCGCCAGGATCCTTGCTGCGTAATTACCTTTTCCCCGATTCCAGACTTTCATTTGTACCCTCCTTGTTTTCTTCGATAGTTTCCTGTTTTTCCCATCATACCATATAATAATTTCATCATCAATGGAGCGATTATTATCTCTTGATGTCAATGCATCTATAACGATATTGGTGTCTATCAAATTTTTCCTTTATTCAGCCTCTCTACCCAAAATACAAAATCCTTTTATTCCCCCTCTTCTTCCAACTCAATCACACATACCCCCTACTAATTCTGGCTGTAAGGCAGCATTTACCTGTATGGTAGTTCCGATTTGGCGGCCCATAAATGTGTCGGTCCTTATGCTGCGTCTTTTGCAGCATTAGTACCGCTACGCATTTATCAGCGAGAGCGGAGGCCGCCAAATCGGAACTACCATACAGGCAAATGCGGATTTACACCGGAACCCTTTTTATGCTATACTTACTCTAACGTCATATTGTGTGACAATAGGCGCTGGTCATATATAAATAGCACAGGCGGATTCGCCTGACAGAAATGAGGTACATATGAATAAGACAGAGATTGCAGAAATCAAGAAATTATTTAAGAAGGACGATAATGGCATTACCCGTATTTGCGGGTGTTATGTTGATGCGGAAAAAAATAAGAGGCTTGAGTTGAAGGAGGCGTTTTATTCGCTTCCTGAGGAAGAGATGTTTAAGTATGTGGAGATTTTCAGGAAAACGCTTTCGGGGACATTGGGTAAAAATTTGATGAATATGGAGTTTCCAGTGGAAGAGGAGACGGGGGAGAACGGAAAGCAGAAAAAATTGATGGCACTTTTACAAAGTAAGTTGGAGCAGACGGAGCTGTTAGATGAGTTTTATGACCGCGTGATCGATGCGTATGATTATACGGGGAATTATCTGATCCTGCTCATACATGATGCGTATGATATTCCGTCTATTACGGCAGACCGGGTTGAGAATTTTGACGCGTCGGATTATGTGTATGATTTTGTGCTGTGCTGCATTTGTCCGGTTAAGCTTTCCAAAGCGGGGTTATGTTATAATCCGGAAAAGAACAGCATTGAGGACTGTATGCGGGACTGGATCGTCCAGCCGCCGGACAACGGATTTTTATTTCCGGCTTTTAACGACCGGAATACAGACATTCACAGCCTGCTCTATTATTCCAAAAACGCGGATGAAGCAGACATTGATTTTTCTTATGATCTGCTGGGGTGCACGCTTCCGCTTCCGGCGAAAGAGCAAAAGGAGACATTCCAAACCGTCGTCGAAGAAACACTTGGCAGTACGTGCAATTATGAAGTGGTAAAAAATATACATGAAAATCTGAATGAAATGATTTCCGAACACAAGGAAAATCCAGAGCCGCTCGAACTGGACAAGGAAGACGTGAAAAAGTTACTGTCGTCGAGTGGTGTGCCAGAAGAAAAGATGGAAGTGTTTGAGGAACGGTTTTCAGAAAATATCGGGGAATCCCAGAAACTTGTGGCAGATAATATAGCCAACGTGCGAAAGTTTGAGGTGAAAACGCCGGATGTCACGATCCAGGTCAATCCATCGCGGACGGATCTCGTGGAAACACGGGTGATCGACGGCGTACCTTGTATCGTGATAGAATGCTGCGATCAGGTAGAGATCAATGGGATCCGCATCGCGAATCCCAGCTGATTTCATCTTCTTTTTAACTTAACCGGTTTTCGAGTGCCGAAACGACAGTTTCGAGCACTTTGATCCTGGCGTAGTACTTCGAATTTCCTTCCACCACGATCCACGGGGCATCCGCCGTGGAAGTGCGGACGATCATCTCATCGACGGCTCGTTCATAGTCGTCCCATTTGGCCCGGTTCCGCCAGTCCTCTTCCGTGATCTTCCACTGCTTCTCCGGCGTGTTTTCCCGTTCATGGAACCTTCGCTCCTGCTCTTCCTTATCGATATGGATCCAGAACTTGAGTACGATGCAGCCGGCATTCGCGAACTGCTCTTCCATGTTGTTGATCTCATTGTAAGCCCGGCTCCACTCATCCTCGGCCGCAAATCCTTCGATCCGTTCCACGAGTACACGCCCGTACCACGTCCGGTCAAAGATCGTCATATGCCCGGCTTTCGGAATCTTTTCCCAAAAACGCCACAAATAGTGATGCGCCTTCTCAATGTCATTTGGCGCGGCTACGGGCACGACTTCGTATCCTCTCGGATCCATCGCCTGCGTCAGCCGCTTGATGGCACCGCCTTTTCCCCCGGCATCCCATCCCTCGAAGGCGAGGATCACGGGAACCCGTTTCAGATACATTTTATTCTGCAGTGCCAGCAGCCGTTTCTGAAGGTCTTTCTTTTTCTTTTTATACTCATCCCGTTCAATCGTTTTACTCAGATCGACTCCCTGCAGCACACCATTTCGGAAAAGATCATTTATTCCGCGTGAATCCGGCTGCATCAAATCGTCTGACTCATGTTCGGACGATGCCGGAGAACCAGCCTGATCTGGTGCGACGGCTTGAGCCGCTGTGCCGGCTTTTGCCGCTGTGCCAGCCTTTGACGCTGTATCTGCTTTTGATGCCATATCAGCTTTTGCCGCCGCCTGCATATCCGCGTTCCTGATCGCGCGCTCCATTCGGTCTACGACCGTAGATACAATTTTGCACGACGCGTACAGCTTATCCGTCCCCTCTACGACTGTCCAAGGAGCGTTTGCCGTATCCGTATGCACGAGAAGGCGGTCGTATTTTCTCAGGCATTTGTCGTAATTCCGGTTGTTTTCCTTATCCTGACCGGTCACGCGCCAGCTCGTCTCACTGTTTTTCTCCAGCTTATCCAGACGCTTTTTCTGTTCTTCTTTAGATATCATTAAAAAGAACTTCACGATGAGCATGCCGTCTTCGGTCAGCATTTCCTCAAAATCCAATACTTCTTTCTCCGAAATATCTTTTTCATAAACGCCCTTATACCAGCTTTGATCGAAAATATGGATCCGCCCCCGTTCGGGTGTTTTCGTAAAGAAACGCCAGAAATACGGGCGCATGACCTCATCTTCCTTTTCCCTCCCGAGGGTAAACACCTTAAACCCCCGGGGATCCAAAGACTGGATCATGCGGTTGATCATCGTACCTTTTCCCGACGCATCCAGTCCCTCAAACACGATCATGACCGGAATGCCCCTGTCTTTACACGCTCTCTGGAGTTCCCCGAACCGGATTTCCAGCTTTTCCATCTTCTTTTCGTATTCCTTTTTCCCCAATTCCTTATTCACATCAATCTGCCCCAACATAATGATCAGCCCCTTCCCTTTTGTTCCACAGATTCCTACTGTGGATTCTCATCTTGGATCACAGGCGGGATCTGCGACAGCATATTATCTATATCCTCAAACATAGCGCTTTTCGTCGTTCCGAGACTACCCGCACGCTCAATATGCCTCATGACCTCCTGATACTGATTCGTGATCTCATCAAAAAACTGGCAAATGACTTGAAGTTCCCTTTGAGAGTTTTCAATCACACCGGAAATTTCTACCTGTACCGATGCCGCCCCATCCGCGGACTCGGTAATACGGTGAAACGATTCATACGTATTGTTTACCGTATCAATGTTCTGGTCTAACGCCTGCTTGGATGCCGAAATATTTTCATTCAGCTCGTTGGCGCCGCACTCCACCTCCGAGATTCCCGTATCGACTTCATTTGTCAGATCCTTGATCTGTTCTGCCAGCGCCTTTACTTTTGCCGCCACGATGGAAAACCCTTTGCCTTCCTGACCGGCCCTCGCCGCCTCGATCGAGGCATTCATCGCAAGGATATTCGTCTCGTCCGCGATGGATACGATCTTACTCATGCAGTGCCGGATCCCTTTTACAGCCATCTGCAGCTGCTCAAAAGTCTTCTCCATGTCCATATAGGATCTTTCCACCTGCAGGGAAGTCCCCTTCAGCTCCTCCACTTTATCCTGCGTCTCCGAAACCGTATCGACGATACCTTCCCTCACCTGCACAAACTGTCCGGCCGCGCTGTTGATATTGGTAAAAGATTCCCCGAAGTCCTGTAATTTCGAATTAAAATGCTCCGCCTTTTTTAATACGTCCGCAAAAGAACTTCCGACCATCCCCAGTTCAAACAGGGAGTCCACTTCCTTGTCCACAAGTTCTTTTTGGTAATCTTTCAGGCTGTTCGTCACATGCAGTACCGGGTAAAGACTCTCTTCATCGTGCCAGATCTGGCCAGATTTATTCCTGCCTTTTCTTTTCAATGCCATTTTTTCTCCTCCTTTACTCAAATACCACACACGTCATAGACTGGTTGACAAAGCGGTTATTATAGTGTTCACCGTACCCAACAAGCCCCGCATGGCTCCCGAGTTTGGACATCTGTCCTAAATACTCCTGCATGTACCCGCGTTCGCTAAACAGTTTGTAACGGAATAAGCAGTTCACGGAAAAAACGGCTGACCGCCTCGGAAATTCCTCACATATTTTCGCGATCGTCTCCTGCGTGATCGCCCGGTAATCCCCCAGTTCCAGCAGCGTAAGCACATCGGAATCGTTCACCTGGCGGAAACACGCGAGCGCGTTTCCCTCCACCTCCTTAATGGAAATGATACACGTATCGTCTCCATTGATCTTGCCGAAGGGATTTTGAAAGGTCTGCGTCAGTATCTGCTCATCCGTGACGTGGAGAATGCTCTGATATACCTGTTTCGCTGGTTTTCCGTTCAGCGCGCCGATGATATACCTCGACCGGTCTGTCTGAGAGGCTATAAACCGGTAATTCCCCATCTGATGGTAAATATTTTCTTTATATGTTTTCACACGGCCGCCCTGGTTGCGGACGAGCGCGTAAGCCACGGCATCGGGATATACTTTACCATTTACCGATACTTTCCCGGCATCGCCCGTTCCGCCCACAAGGGATATTCCGTTCCGCTTTAGCACGGTATGTATCGTAGTCAGCGCACAGGCATCGTTTCCGGTACAAAAATCAATACATACCGTATCCCGTGCGGACCCGCCTACTTTCATGACATCCTGTTCCAGCCGGTGCACATATTTGACCGGCATTACCGATACCTCTTCCAGCACATTGGCTACCGCGCTGACGCCATCCAAAAACGCGATGACGCCAACACCATTTTCCACTACTCTCGTATCATAACTCATTCCGATACACCCGATGCTGGGAACACCGGGGTATCGTTTTTCCAGTTCCTTAACATGTGTTTCAAACTGGGCATTGTTCGACAAAAGCATCAAAAACTGAGGATGTTCCAGGCCGTTTACCGCCTCTGCCAAATCCCCTCTTTGACTCATGCCGTAAAACTGACGCATATGATCGCCTCCTTATTTTTAATATCATGTTTCTTATCTTTATTGTAATTGATCAGACAGCCTTTTAAAATGATCTCCCGCTCATCGTCAGTCAGCGCACCGAGACGAAATTCCATTTCTTTCATGCCGCGGTTTGCCACATACGCCTTCACTGTCTCGTGTTTCTCTGCAATCGCCTTCCGGATATCTTTGACAAAAATATAATCGTCTTTCTCAAATGGCAGTTCCCCGTCAAAAAGGAAGGGAAGCATACCCCAGTTGATCAGGTTAGAGCGGTATCGCTTCGTCGCGTATTCTCTGGCAATATTTGCCATGCCTCCAAGTACTCTCTGGCAGCTCGCAGCCTGCTCCCTCGCCGAACCGTCACCCGGTTTCACGGCAAAAATAACACTGCCGATCTCCGTCTGTTCCGGTACGACCTCAAACTGCGCGGACACTGACGCGTAAACTTCTTTCAGTTTCGGATCCACGGCGTAGATATCCTCCCCGGCAAGCCTTGCTTTCTCTGCCTTTTGAACTTCTTTTGCCTTACCGACATACGCCGGATCTTTTCTCGACAGCGTAAACTCCGCAAGTCCGAGCGGATTCGAGCGGTACGAAGACGTCTCCCCTGACGGGATGAGTTCATCGGTCGTCGTCACCGGATCGTGGATCATCGATACCGCCTTTAAGAGCAGATGATCGGTCAATGGGAACATCTCCGGCCAGTCCACGATATTCGGGCCAAATTTGATCTCCACCGATGGATCTGCTTTTCCCACACCATTGTATACGCGGTTCTCATAAATACTCTTATCAAAGAAATATTTCGGTTTTTTGAACTCCGCATCAATGTCCGTCGCCGCGGTCAGATACCCCTGATTTGCCGCCGTGGCCGCGATCGAACGGGCGTCCATGAGCGCAACCGATGCAATCTGCCCACTCGTCACCTTCGATCCCTCTCGGTTCGGGAAATTCCTTGTCGAATGCCGGATACTGAGTCCGCCATTCGACGGCACATCCCCGGCGCCAAAGCACGGCCCGCAGAACGCCGTCCGCACCGTAGCGCCCGTCGCCATCAGATCCGCGATCGAGCCGTTTTTCACAAGTTCCATAAAGACAGGCTGGCTCGCCGGATATACGCTGAGTGAGAACTCATCCGCGCCGATATATTTACCGCGCAGGATGTCCGCCGCATCGCAAATATTTTCAAACCCGCCGCCGGCGCAGCCGGCGATGACGCCCTGCTCCACATAGAGCTTTCCGTCGTGTATCTTATCCGTAAGCGTAAACTGGATGTCTTTGTTATTATCTAAGCTTACGAGCGCCTTCTTTTCCACATCGCGGAGGATATCTTCCAGATTGCTATTGAGCTCCTCGATCGAATAGACATTGCTCGGATGGAACGGCATCGCGATCATCGGCTTAATGGCTGACAGATCGACCTCGACCACACCGTCATAGTATGCCACATCTGCCGGCGCCAATTCGGCGTAATCCTCACTTCTGCCGTGAATGTCGTAAAATTCTTTGACCTGCGCGTCCGTTCTCCAGATCGATGACAGACATGTCGTTTCCGTCGTCATCACATCGACACCGATCCGGTAATCCACACTCAGATTGTCAATGCCGTCACCGATGAATTCCATTATTTTATTGTTCACGTATCCATTTTCAAATACTGCCCCGATGATCGCGAGCGCGATATCCTGCGGCCCCACGCCCTTTTCCGGCTTTCCAGTCAGATGGATCGCGACAACGCCCGGCATCGGGATGTCGTAAGTCTGCTCCAGCAATTGTTTTACGATCTCCGGGCCGCCCTCACCCATCGCCATCGTTCCGAGCGCGCCGTACCTCGTATGGCTGTCGGAGCCGAGCACCATCTTTCCGCCGCCGGCCAGCATTTCCCTGGCAAACTGGTGGATGACGGCCTGATGAGGCGGTACATAAATGCCGCCGTATTTTTTCGCACATGAAAGTCCGAATACGTGGTCATCCTCGTTGATCGTTCCACCTACCGCGCACAGACTGTTATGACAGTTCGTGAGGACGTAAGGAACCGGGAATTTCTCCAGTCCCGATGCCCGCGCCGTCTGCAGGATGCCGACAAATGTAATATCGTGGGAAGTCAGTTTATCAAACTTGATCTTTAACTGCTCCATATTACCCGATGTGTTATGGGCCTTCAAAATCCCATATGCCATCGTTCCTTTTGCCGCCTCTGCCCGGTCTGCTTTTACTCCGGTCTTATTTTCCACTTCGGATGGCGCCCCGCTGCCGTCTGGGATCAGCTCTGTTCCATTAACGAGCCATGCGCCTCCTTCATATAACTTTACCATCTGTATTCTCTCCTTTCATGAGGGGGTCAGTGTATATACTTATTCGATTCAATATTATACTTCCAAACCGGAAATTTTGCAAATACATTTTGAAACGATATTGTAATTTTATCTGATTTGTTGTACAATAATAAAAATCAAATTCAATACACATCATATGACACAGAGTGAGGTATTTTTATGAGACATATTATGAATGCACTGGATCTTTCTATGGACGAACTCGACGATCTTATTTCACTTGCGGAACAGATCATGGAAAACCCCCGGAAATATTCGGAATGCTGCAAAGGAAAAAAGCTGGCAACCTGTTTTTATGAACCAAGTACACGGACAAGACTTAGTTTTGAAGCCGCCATGATCAATCTCGGCGGAAGTGTTCTTGGTTTTTCTTCTGCCGATTCGAGTTCTGCGGCAAAAGGCGAAAGCGTCGCCGACACGATCCGCATCATCTCTTCGTACGCGGATATCTGCGCCATGCGTCACCCAAAAGAGGGCGCGCCGCTCGTCGCTTCCATGTACTCTTCGATCCCAGTCATCAACGCCGGGGACGGCGGCCACAACCACCCGACCCAGACCCTCACCGACCTTCTCACGATCAAAAACCTGAAAGGCCATTTTGACCACCTCCGGGTCGGCGTCTGCGGCGATCTCAAATTCGGCCGCACCGTCCATTCGCTCATAGACGCGATGGTGCGCTATCCCGGCGTCGAATTTGTATTGATCTCACCGCCGGAATTAAAAGTTCCAGACTATTTAAAAAAAGAAACGCTCGACGGCAACCAGATCCACTACGAAGAGGTCAGTGATCTCGACGCCGTGATCGGCAGCCTGGATCTTCTTTACATGACAAGAGTCCAGCGGGAACGTTTCTTTAACGAGGAAGATTACATCCGGTTAAAGGACAGTTTCATCCTCGATACAAAAAAAATGAAACTCGCGCGCGAGGACATGCTCGTACTCCACCCGCTCCCCAGAGTAAACGAGATTTCCACAGAAGTAGACAACGATCCCCGTGCCGTATACTTTAAACAGGCGGAATACGGCGTCTACATTCGCATGGCGCTCATTTTAACCTTACTGGAACTCGTGTAACAGCTTGTACTCATATCGGAACGGAATCATTTATGTAAGCGCTGAAATGCCATAACAAAAATCCAGCGAAGAAAAGGAGAACTCATTATGTTAAATATCGGCGGACTGAACCAGGGAGTTGTCATCGACCACATCAAAGCAGGACACGCGATGGAGATTTACCAGTACCTGAACTTGGAAAAACTCGACTGCAGCGTCGCGATCATTAAAAATGCCAGAAGTAATAAAATGGGAAAAAAGGACATTATCAAAATTGAGGGGCCCCTCACCGTAGACCTCGACATACTCGGTGTCCTCGATGAAAATATAACGATCAATATGATTGAAAACGATAAAATTGTAGAAAAGCGCACACTCGGACTTCCCGACGTTGTGACAAACATCATTATGTGCAAAAATCCGCGCTGCATCACTTCGATCGAACAGGAGCTTCCACACCGCTTCAAGCTAACTGATAAGAAAAATAGAATTTACCGCTGTATGTACTGTGAACAGAAATTCAAGGGGCAATTCCGGTGAATATGAGGGGACTAAAAGCCTGTTCATTCCATGAAATGCCAAAAGTTCCCTCTTAAAAATCTGCAAATACTTCCATCTGTTTCTTTAGCTCTTCTACGATCTCCCGGTTCGTATCCATACGGCCCATAATATCTGCCATATCCATAACCAGGTTCTTCGTGCTGTCCGCCACTCCGGTTATCCCAATGGCCCCTTCATCAATCGCATTTTTAATACTCTCCATAGAATCGGCTATCTCAACCATTGAATTCCTAAGACGGTCGATCCTGCTGTTAAAAGCGTCAATCTTCTCCTTTACATAATCAGCATCCTCTTTGTACTGTCTTCCAGAATGAACGAATTCCTGAAACTCTGATAAAATCGTTTCACTCAGATAGTCTGCCATGTCCTGAGAGTGCTTTGACAGGTTATGTACTGCGTTCGTAACGATCTGATTGACCTCCTGAATACGGCCAGCAGTTTCACTACAGGAACTTGCTAAGGATTTAATCTCTGTTGCCACTACAGCAAACCCTTTTCCGGCTTCGCCAGCACGAGCAGCTTCCACGGAAGCATTAAAGGCGATCAGGTTGGTCGTTGATGAAATTTCTACGATATCTTTTGTCAGTTTGTCTACCTGATCTACACTCTTACTATTTTCAATCGCCTCTTCAAGTATTTCGAGTATATCCGTTGTCTTCTCTTTGATCACTTCTGTGTTTGCCTGAGCCGCTGCCTCCATCTCATTGGCCCGTATCTTCATAGCAGAAGAATAGTCCGTAATGACACTGCATTCTCCTGCCATGTCATGGACATCCCCTTTGATGTCCGACGCGCTGCTATTTATAATGGAAGCGTTATTAGCAACCTTCTGGATCGCCTTGGACAGGGATCCAGCGAGATCAGAAAGACCGCTGGCACTTTTTCCCGACGTACGGGTATGTTTCAGCACTTCACTTGTCACCTCGTCTAGCTTCTGTGAACTTTCCTGAAGCGTATCAACCGTACCCTTGATCGGCGTTATCACGTATTTTCTAATGATCCGGATGGTTGCGAGTACTAACACCAGACATGTTGCAATAGATGCAGCAGCAATGATCAGCGAGACGTTATATACGGACAAAAGTTTCTGTCTTGCATTGGCAGTCCTTTCGCTAACATCCGCATACAGTTCGTCCGCATTACTTGCTATAGCAGATCCAAAACGAGCAACGTCACCATTCGCATAAGCGTAGGCGTCCTGTGTATTGCTGTCCGCACTCGCACAAACAAGATAGACCAGCGCATGTTTAAAGGAGTCATAGTTCTGCAAGAGCTGTGCATAAATCGCTTCTTCTTCTTTCGTAACGTATTGTTTATATTCCTGTAAATATGTTTCCAACGTCTTTTCTTCTTCTTTGATCTGAGCCACAACGGTAATCATAGTCTGATAGTCGGTTGCGACAATGTGCGACAGCGCCATCTTATGTATATTTGTAGTCGTATGGCGGATATTCTGCAATGTTTCCGATCCCTCCATATAATTATCTACGATATTCGAGGCATTCGAATTCACGTTGTTGATGCTAAACACCGACAGGGTATTAGAAATCAATGCTACGATTCCTAAAAGTATGATCGGAAATATCAAACGTTGTTGTATCGTAAATTTTATCTTCATCTTACATTACAAATCCTTTCAATATATCTATCTCGCAGAAACACCTTCTGCCATCTCATCTAACTGCTTTTGCAGATTCCTGCCAGAACCCGCTGCCATATTTCCAGCGAAAGTTGTAACGGGATCCCAAAACTTGCCGCCCACTCGCTGCAGCTGGGAAAATTCAGACTGTTCAATCAGCGCGGCAATTGCGGGAGATTTTTTTATCCCTTCGGAATCTGCAACTGCCATATTGGATGGCCCCTGCCCCCGTATTTCAAAACGAAGCTGCTGGTTCTCTTCATTTGTGATCCAATCGGCAAGCCTGGACGCCCATTCCGGGTACTCGGAATACGCATTGACACCAATAAGTTTGCAGCCAGAAAAAGAAGCCATCTGTACCTGCCTGCCATTGCAGCTATACGTCGGCAGCTTGGCAGCTCCGGTATTCTGTCCCCAAGCCTTTGTTACCGCAACGGAATTCCATACACCGCTGACACCTGCGATCACGGAACCCTTTTTTACTCCTTCCAAAAACTTTTCGTCTGTACAACTAACAAAACTCGGTTTTTGCGCAATCTCAATCATTGCCTGGGCCACATCGATCCCTCGGATATCCCCATCTTTCTGGTTCCACGTACAGTAGTTAGTGATCCCGTCATCATTAAGCCCAACTTTTAGCCCGGTATTCCCAAAAAATGAATATACATACCATGCGGAAGACCAGTCCATGGCAAATAATTTGTTGTTTGCCTCCGCAGCTTTTAATATGCCGTCCAACGTCTTAACCTGCTCTTCTGTGATATATCGCTTGTTATAATATAGGAAATATCCATTGTCCGCCGTTAATGGATACGCATACAGCTGATCGTTTATGGTAGCTGCCTCTACTGCACTTGGAAGATTTCTTCCCCTGATCTCATCCGCATTCTCAATAGGATCCAAGGCTCCGGCAGCTGCCAAAGCATTTACCTGGTCATCCGCAAAGGTAAATACATCCGCACCTTCCTCCAATCCACCGATCAATACGTCTTTACACTGGGATTCACCCTGTACCTCGTATGAAATCTGAAAATCTGCCTGTCCTTCGTATTTCATCTGAAAACTTTGGATGATCTGATTCATCAGTTCCGTATCTTCCTCGGCCCCCCAGACAACCAACTCAACTTTTTGGGGCTCTGTTTTCTCCGAGACCGTTTTCTCTGCCACTCCACATCCTGTCAATGCTGCGGTACAAAAAACGCCTAAAAACAATGCCCATATTCTTTTTCTCATATATATTCCATCCTTTTATCTTCCTGATTTTCTCTGGAAATTATATCACACAAACGAACTTTTTGCAATTAACATTCTGTCCGATCTATCCCAAACTTTGATATTTGAAAATCAAAAGGATCCGTATGCTGGCACGGGAGTTTGACCGTTGAATTCGAACAGGAGTTTTCACACCACTTCCAGCTGACGGAGAAGAAAAACCGGATCTGCCGCTGTATGTACTGTGGGCAGAAATTTAAGGGGCAGTTCAGGTAGGAAATGACCCGCTTGATTGGACGAATCTCAAAATACACTCGGTCATCTTCTCTGCCCCTGAGTCACTGAGATGATCGGTATCATTAAAATCGCGATCGGTAAAAGACGCCTCATCAAAAAGATCCAGTAAATGAACCGTTCCTTTGACACGGTCCAGCGCGGCATAAAAACCATTTTTAAACATAGGATCAAAATAACTGCGGTAATACTTACTGCCTGGGGTCACAACGAACAGAAGCTGGATCGAATTTTTTTCGCAAAAGGAGACAAGCTGCTGTAACATACAAGTGCTCTCAGAATATGTCAATTTATATTTACGCAGTCTATTATGTGAAAAAGCTCGATCCCTTCCCGCTTTTTCTCTTTCCGCCTCAGAAATCTGATCCCATCCTTTCCCCACTTCTTTCCATGTTTTCATGGCAAACATTTCCCTCGGTCTACCCGTGGTAAAATAACCTTTTTAAAATTCTTCATCTGCTAAAATGTTTAGAACACCTCCGATATCCAGCAGATCACTTTGGATCAATTTCGTTTCTTTAGCAGGTATCAACTCTGCGTTGTGCATCGTTTGAAATATGGGATTATATACATTCGATATCCTCTTAATTTCATTGCCTTCCGCCTGCGAAAGATCAAAGTAAAAATGGTAATAACCAACGCAGAAAATGACTGTCGATATGTACACTTTTTGACACTCGTTTTATCTAAATATATTCTTTCTCGCCACATCGAGAATATCTCCACAAAAAACTGCCCTTTTCTCCGATCCTAATAATATGATCTAAAGGCTATGTGTTCTGAAGCCCACATAACCTTTAGATCCAATTGACAATACAATTGTTTAATGAACAATTAAGAATAAATAAAATCATTTAAAATGTTTATCCACTCCTACAATATATTGCACCACTTTTAACGCTTTATATTCGTCATCCTTCTCTTTTTTCTCTTCTTTATCTAAATTTGATTTAGTCATAAGAAACTGCATTGATGGCTGCACCCTCTCGAAAATTGCAGCAGCGTGATCGGAAGATATCCCTTTCCCTCGAAAATGTCCCGCCCTCTTCATCTCATGTAACAGCTCGTCGTCACGTGCCGCATCCATGCTGATCTGACAAGCCCATTTCTTTTTCAATGGCGCGATTTTCCGAAACAGATCGATCGCGGACTCCCTGTCGTAAAATAAATTGTCATCGACAAAAAACAAAATTTTTTCTTTTTCCCTCTTCAACTCCTCAAACACCATTTCCGGCATTTTCCGGCGCACGCACTGATACATCGTTTTGATGGTCGCATCCGGAAGCTGTTCCACCCTCTCATCCATGAACTCGATGTCATGCGATAAAGGCGTCAGGCTTTTTATGATCCCGAATAAAAGCGGCTTCATGGCATCCGAACTGCTCTGTTCAAACATGTTCAGCCGCATTAATGTAATCTTCAATTCGAATTCCCCTTGTGTCCCTTTCCATCTATGTCCCTGTTGAATCTCTTGAAATCAGACCGGATCAATACTCCGGCACAACCTCCGGCATAAAGAACCGGCCCTTGAACAGCGACTTAACGAGGATGTTATACTCTGCCTTCGTCAGCCCCCTGCGCATCTGTGCAAACGTATCTGACTCGTCATAATACTCACTGTTCATGCCCGATCGGCTCTTCGTCGCATCCGCGTCAAAGATCATCAGCTTCTGCACGCCCGGCGCATTGTTCCATGTTCCCCAGTTTGCCAGGGAAGCACCGTTCGGATTTCCTTTTGCGAGGAAATTCCTCACATATTTCTGCATCAGTTCCGTCAGGGCTTTCCGCCCCTCCTTGTTCGCAGAACTCAGTGCGTTCGGCGCGTATTCTGTATAATTATTCTTATAGATGCCGCGCAGGAAATCTTTACTCGAGCCGTGGAATGCCCCTACAAAGCGGCTGTAAAATCCATCGGTAACAGTCGCATCGGTTCCCCAGCGGAATCGGTACGCATAAACCGGCGCATGAGAGCCGTCCTGATAGAGCAGGTTCGCCGCCTTTTCGATATAATGTCCCGACTGCAGCATACTTCCAAATTTCACCCCATTCGTCACGAGATTCAGCATTTGGGAGCCTGTCGTGATCTGCGTCAGATTTTCCAGTTCCGAATCCAGTTTCCCATTCCACGCATAACTCGAAAACTCTGAGGCATCACTCCCGAGGATCACTGGGACACGGTTATAATTTCCGGATGTGATGACAGAAAATCCCTCTTTCGGAATGACAGTTCCATCATGGAATCCTTGTGGAAACTCACCTAGCCGCAGGGATGACGATTTGTACATGCTCGCGACCTCTGTCGTTGACAGACCGAGGAACAACTCCCGTATGATATCATCGCCGGCGTCTTTCAAAAACGCTAACGCGCTCTTTTTCGTCGCGTAAGTCCCTCGCTTTACCAGGATCGAAGCGAGTTTGTCCTCCGCGGATTCCTCTCCATCCTCCGGTGCACACGTATTACATCCACCGCTGAAAATGATCGCTTTGTGGAACAGTCCGTTCATGCCCGGTGAAATCATACAGAGCAGCGCGTTCCGCGCGCCAGCAGAAAAGCCGGATAGCGTCACGTTTCCTGGATTCCCACCAAAGACAGCGATCTCATCCCGCACCCAGTTCAGCGCGGCTTTTATGTCTAACAGCGCAAAATTTCCGCTGTTTTCCTCTTCCGTCCCGTTCTTTAGGGCCGGATGGCTCAAAAAGCCAAATGCCCCCAGCCTGTATTCCACTGAAACGACAACACAATCCGCAGCGGCCGCAAAAGTGGAAAAACTCACATTTGACGTTCCCGAAGCGTTTCCTCCTCCATGCAAGTACACCATAACCGGCAAATTCTTATCCCCGGTATTCGGCCGGTAAATGTTGACATACAGACAGTCCTCCGTACCCATGTAAGAAGTTCCGTCGCTGTACTGCGCCGCCGGCTCTTTCGCCGCCGAAGCATTGAACGTACCGAGCCATGCCGTCACCGGCTGCGGCGCTATCCAGCGGTTGCTGCCGGCAGTAGACGCGCCGTAGGGAATCCCGTACCAGACAAGCGCGCTTGCGTTCGCGTCCTCGATCCCGCGGACGGCCCCTTTCGCTGTTGTCCGGACAAGCTCGGACTGAACCCTGACAGTTACCTTTTTTGTTTTGCTCCCATCTTTTGACGTAATCGTGACCACGGATCTTCCGTTGGCAACCGCTGTCACCTTCCCGGTCTTTGAAACCTTCGCCACCGACGGGTCGGAAGAAGAGTAAAACAATCGTTTATCCGATGCGCTGGCAGGCGCCGCTTTTGCTCCCAAACTCTGCTGTCCGCCCGGATACATCGTTACACTTGTCGAAGCCACCTGGATCTTCGACACTTTTTTTCCTACTGTCACCTTGATCGAAAGTACTTTTTTCTTCTTGCTATTATACCCCCGGATATAGGTACTCCCCTTTTTTACGCCTTTCAGCTTATTCTTCTTAACGATCTTGACGATCTTTTTATTTTTTGATTTCCACGTCAGCTTTTGATACTTCGTTTTTTTTGCCGCTGTCAGCGGATTCTTTTTAACGATATTGTAGATCGTAACTTTCTTACCTTTTGTTACCGTATACGCCGGATTTTCAGCTGCCCGTACGCGCCGGCCCGCACAGACGCTCCCGATCAATCCGAGGCACAAAACGCATACAAGCAAACCTATGTTACTCCATTTTTTCTGTTCCATGTTCATCCTTCCATTTCTGTTCGTATTTTTGTCCATATAATACCAATCCAATGAGACAAAAATATGTCATTCAAAGGGGCTAAACACAGATACACGAGTTAACTCCAGCTCAAAGATTGGTATTCCGCCACACGCTCTCGCAGGATCAGATCTTTCAGCGCCTGCTCGGTCGACTTGTCCTCAAAGAGGACCGCGTTGATCTGTTCAACGATCGGCATATTAACATGGTGTTTATTGGCCAGCGCCATAGCTGCTTTGGCACAGTTCACGCCCTCGATCACCTGCCGGATCTCCTGTTTCGCCTGATCGAGCGTCTTCCCCTTACCGAGCAGATACCCGCAATTGTGATTCCGGCTGTGGGTACTCGTGCAGGTTACGATCAGGTCGCCAATACCGGAAAGTCCAAAAAAGGATTCCGTCTTACCACCCAGTTCGACCCCCAGACGGCTGATCTCTGCGATCCCTCTCGTCATGAGCGCGGCCTTTGTATTGTCTCCCATCCCCATTCCTTCCAAAATACCAGCGGCGAGCGCGATGACATTTTTCAGTGCCCCACCAATCTCAATTCCAATAATATCCGGACTTACATACACACGGAAATTCTCACTCATAAATACATCCTGAATAAAAACAGCCGTCTTTTCCGTCTTTGCCCCAACTACAACTGTAGTTGGAATATGTTTAGAAACCTCCTCTGCATGGCTCGGGCCGGAAAGAACTGCTACGTCTGCCTTCGGTAGTTCATCCTCCAGAATTTCACATAACGTCAACAGCGAATGTTCCTCGATCCCCTTCCCTACATTAACAATGATCTGTCCGTCCTCGATAAAAGGCTTTGCCAGCTTTGCCGTAGAACGCACGTATGGTGATGCAACAGAAAACACGATAATATCCTTATTCCGGCACGCCTGTTCCAAATCATCTTCAATCACAATGGACGCTGGCAGTTTTACGCCCGGCAGCCGTTCTACATGTTCCCTCTTTTCGCGGAGCATATCGGTCTCCTCCTTCACCGCGGACCAGACGGTCACACGGTGGCCGTTGTTCGCGCATAAGATGGCAAGCGCCGTTCCCCAGCTTCCCGCTCCCAAAAAGCTTATTTTTTTCATTTTCATACCTCCTTAGCGGTCCTCTTCACGTTTTGCCCCAAGTTTATTTTCTGTTCCTTGTAAAAGCCTTATGATATTCGCCCTGTGTTTTATGTAAGCCAACCCGGTAAACAGCAGGCTTATCATAAGTAATACCGGAAAATAGTCGCTGTCACGGTAATGGATCACGGAAAACACAGGGATATACCACACAACGATCAGGGAACCGAGAGACACATAACGCGTAACCGCCACTACAGCGACAAATATAGCCAGGCCAACTGCGATAAACAGCGGATCGAGCGTAGATACGACGATGACCGCCGCCGAAACAGCAATCCCTTTCCCACCCCGAAATTTCAGCGTGACCGGAAAATTGTGTCCCAGTACGACGCCAAGTCCGGCACAGAGCGTAAACATATACGTAAGATCCTGACTGCAGCCCATCCCGACACAGTAGACGAACTTGACGACGAGCATCGGGATAAAGGCTTTCAGCAGATCTCCGAGAAACGTAATCGCCCCCGCTTTCGCCCCGAGGGAACGGAGCGCGTTCGTCGTGCCGATATTGCCGCTTCCCGTCGAACGTATATCCATTCCATTCATTTTACCGACAAGATATCCCGTGGGAAAACAGCCAAATGCGTATCCAATGATCAAGATCACAAATCCGGTTAAACTATATGCTGACACCGCCATTACTCCTTTCGTTCACGAATAAACATCCGGATCGGCGTACCGGTAAAACCAAATGTTTCCCGAATCCGGTTTTCTAAATAACGCTGATAGGAAAAGTGCATCAACTCCTTACTGTTCACAAAAATAACAAACGTAGGAGGCTTCGTGCTAACCTGTGTCATATAAAACAGTTTGAGCCTTTTTCCTTTATCCGACGGCGGCTGCTGCATCGCAACGGCTTCCATCAGTATTTCATTGAGAACACCGGTCTGGATGCGCAGGGAGTGGAACTGGATCACCGTCTCGATCCTCTCAAACAGTTTTTCCGTGCGCTGTCCCGTGAGAGCGGAAATAAACATGATCTCCGCATATGGAACAAACGAAAGGATTTCCCGTACACGGTTCGTATACTCTTTCACCGTATGGTTATCCTTTTCCACCGCATCCCATTTGTTGACGGCAATGATCAGGCCCTTTCCCCGATCGTGGGCGATGCCCGCGATCTTCGCATCCTGCTCTGTAACACCCTCAACGGCGTCGATCATCAAAATAACGACGTCCGAGCGCTCGATCGCCGCAACCGTTCTGATAATACTATATCTTTCTAAATCTTCTTTGATTTTATTCTTCCTTCTTATACCAGCCGTATCAATAAATACATATTCTTTTCCATCCCGGATGATCTCGGTATCGATTGCATCCCTCGTCGTACCGGCAATTTCTGACACGATCACACGGTTTCTCCCGACCAGTTTGTTCACAAGCGAGGATTTTCCGGCGTTCGGCTTCCCGACGATCGCTATTTTCGGACGCTCATCCTCTGCCTCCTCAAATTTTTCCGGCGCGATATGTTCCAGCACCGCATCCAGCATATCACCGATCCCCAGTTTTGAAGACGCCGACACCGGATGAGGATCCCCAATCCCCAGATTATAAAATTCGTACACATCCGGCATAAATTTTTCGAAATGATCGACTTTATTTACGACTAAAACGACCGGTTTCCCTGATTTACGGAGCATATCCGCCACTTTAAAATCCATGTCGACCAGTCCCTGACGGACATCGGTAAGAAATAAGATGACATCGGCCGTAGCAATAGCGATATTCGCCTGCTCGCGCATATGAGAAAGCATGGCGTCTTTCGTATCGAGGTCGATCCCGCCAGTATCGATCAGCGACAAACTATGATCAAGCCATGTAATATCCGTATAGATCCGATCCCTTGTCACGCCGGGGTAATCTTTTACGATTGAAATCCTCTCGCCCGCCAGCGCATTAAAAAGCGTCGATTTTCCCACATTGGGCCTTCCGACGACAGCAACAATTGGTTTACTCATAGTACTCCTCATTTCTGCATATTTTATCAAAAATTACCACGCACTTTCTTTATTCTACAGGAAATCGTATCCAAAATCAATAGAAAAAACATTGTATTTTCTGCCTGCACATGATATAATTTAGAAAAATCAGATCATGTGTTTAAAGGAGGTTGTTACGATGGATTTAAGTCTCGGTATGGACATCGTCAGTTACGCAAGTGCAAATGCCATTCAGAGCACGCAGTCTCAAGTATCGGTTGCTATGATGAAAAAAACCCTTGACATGCAGGAAGCAGTGGGCAGCCAGCTCGTACAGATGATGGAACAGTCTGTCAATCCCGCATTGGGAGGAACGATTGACATCCACATATAATTTCAGGACCATGAAATAAGAAAGGATCCTTTCGTCATAAGAACCAAAACATTCAGGGAGATTTCTTGAAAAAGAAACCTCCCTATAAAAGTTTCCCACATTTTTATATGGCGTCAAATGCGTTTTCCACATGTAGCACTTGTTCCCCGTCGATGGCTACTACATCAAACCGCATCGGCGTATCAGGCGCAATGCCTTCTTTATATATATAATATCTTGCACATCGAGAAATATTCCTTCTTTTTTTGAAACCGACGGCATACATGCTTCCGCCGCACGCCGCATTCTTTCGATACTTTACTTCCACAAATACAAGTACGTCCCCATCGTTTGCCACGATGTCGATTTCCGCTGACCGACACCAGTAATTCGTAACGACGATCCGGTATCCCTTTTTCTCCAGATATTTACATGCCAGCGCTTCTTTTTCGCTCCCAACCCGTCTCCTGTTCAAATGATCCCCACCCATCTCTCCGTCACATTTCCATGATGATCTCACGGATCTCACATTCCGCAACCGGTCTCGCATAGACATCTTCACCAAATGTCATCACATCTCCGATCCCTTTTTGAAATACAAATCGCAGCTTTCCATCGCGTACCTTTTTATCCGTGTACAGCTTTTCCACCAGTTCTTCCCTGTCTATGCCGTCTGGGATCGAAACCGGAAGCCCGATCCGTTTCTGGAGCGCGATGACCCGGTCCCTCTCCTCTTCCGTCAGGAACTTCAACTTGCAGCCCAGATTTACCTGCGCCGTCATACCGATCGAGAGAGCCTGTCCGTGCAGCAGCTGGTACCCGCTTACCGTCTCGATGGCGCGCCCTACCGTATGGCCCAGATTCAGTATCTCACGAAGGTTCTGCTCCTTCTCATCCTTCATCACGACCTCATATTTGACACGGCAGTTCTGTTCGGAGATATATTCGCAGACGTCCGGTACACAGTTTAATATATCCTCCACATGGTCTTCGATATACGAAAAGAACTGCGCATCCGCAAGACAGGCGTGTTTGACCGTCTCAGCCAGGCCATTGATCACATGCTCCTTTGGCAGGGTCTTCCACGTATCAATGTCTACATACACTTTTTTCGGCTGGTAGATCAATCCGATCAGGTTCGTAGCCAGTTTGGTATCTACTGCCGTCTTTCCTCCGATCGACGCATCGGCGGCTGCCAAAAGGGATGTCGTATAATTTACATACGGCACACCACGGCCAAATGTTCCTGCGATAAAACCGGCCAGATCCGAAACGACGCCGCCGCCTGCCGCAATGACGCAGCAATCCCGCCGGAATCCTTTCTCCAGCATCGCATCCTCGATCTGCTCTTTTGTCTTCCTGACCTTACTCTTTTCCCCGGCAGGAAACACGAACAGATCCGCCGAAAATCCCGCTTCGCGCAAGTTTTCGACAAGCGGCGCAGCATACAGATCCCTGACATTCGTATCCGTCACCACCGCAAACTTTTTACAATTCCCAACCAGACCGCCTTTCAGTTCTTCCACCAGTTCCGGTATCAGATTCCTTCCGATCCGCACATCATATGAATCATCCACTATTTTTTTTAATTCTACTCTGAATTTCTGCATCTATTTCTTCTTTCCCTCTTTCTCTTTTCATTCGAATTTCTTCATGTAAAGCAGCCTTCATCGTCTTGCCTGCACGACTATTTTATCACATCTTTCCTCCTGGCACAATTCCTTTTCATAAAAAACACCTTTCTTGACTTTCCGATTTCCATATGATATATTCAAATTAATTTGCAAATCATATACTACTTATTGAAAAGAAAGACCTTGGAGGATTATTATGTGTGGAATTATTGGTTATGTAGGGTTCCTCAATGCGAAAAAAACGCTGATCGACGGACTGCAGACGTTAGAATACCGGGGATACGACAGCGCTGGCATCTCCTTTTTTACCGATGACGGCATTCAGACGATAAAAACGATCGGAAAGGTTTCTGCCCTTCGCAGCCTCGTTCAGACAGACGAAAGCGATACCCCTTCTACGTGCGGGATCGGACACACCCGCTGGGCAACGCATGGCGGTGTTTCCACCACAAACTCACACCCACATACGTCGGGAAAAGTAACACTGATCCATAATGGAATCATCGAAAATTATCAGGAACTCCAAAAAGAACTGGCGTCAAAAGACAAAAAGCCGGTTTCCCAAACCGATTCGGAAATCGCCGCGATGGTCATCGACGACTGTTACCGCGGAAATCCGGAAGAAGCCATCCGCCTTGCTGTGGAAAAATTAACAGGTGCCTACGGGTTCTGTATTATGTTCGAAGACATACCTGAAACGATCTTTGCCATCCGGAGCGGCAGTCCTCTGGTCGCCGCCCATACGAAAAACGGTTCGATCATCGCTTCCGATATGGTTGCTCTCGTCAACCATACCAATCATTACTTTGTCTTAAAGGAAAAACATATCGCTGTCATATCCAAAGACGAGATCATCGTAAAAGATGAGTACGGCGACATCTACGGTCCCACGATCCATCACATAAGCTGGGATGTGGGCGCTGCCAAAAAAGGCGGCTATGACCATTTTATGATGAAAGAAATACACGAGCAGCCGGAGGCTTTGAAAAATACGATCACACCGAGATACGTGGGCGGCATGCCAGACTTTTCCGCCGATCAGGTTTCCGATGAGATATTCGAGAATATTAACCGGGTCGTGATCACTGCATGCGGATCCGCCATGCACGCCGGCCTGATCGGACGGAACATGATCGAACGGCTGGCCCGGATTCCGGTTTCCGTAGACATCGCCTCCGAATTCCGCTATCAGGATCCGATCATTGATACACACACACTTGTTATCACGATCTCTCAGTCAGGAGAAACGGCAGATACGATCGCGGCGCTGCGGCTTGCCAAATCAAAAGGCGCAAAAACACTTTCCGTTGTCAATGTCAAAGGCTCTTCGGTCGCGCGGGAAAGCGACTATGTGCTTTACACTCACGCTGGTCCTGAAATATCGGTATGCAGTACGAAAGCCTATACCGTTCAGGTTGCGGTCATGTATCTGATCGCCTTCCGCCTGGCTTACGTGACTGGAGAAATCTCGGAAAATGAAACCAAAACATATATGCAGCATCTAGCTGGCGTTGCCGAGCAGGTGGAAGACACCCTCTCCTTTGACAGCCAGGTCGAGAGCATCGCAAAGCGGATCGTCCATGCCGGCAGTATTTTCTTTATCGGACGGGGGTTAGACTACGCACTTTCCTGCGAAGGTTCCCTGAAACTAAAAGAGATCAGTTACATCCACTCCGAGGCGTATGCCGCTGGTGAATTAAAGCACGGCACGATTTCTTTGATCACGGACAATGTACCCGTCATCGCACTAGCCACACAGCCGGATGTCTACGCGAAAGTGATCTCCAATGTACAGGAAGTCCGTTCCCGCGGCGCCAAAGTCATCCTGATCACCGACCGGAACGCTTCGGTTGACGCCAGCCTCTGCGACCACCAGATCGTACTGCCAGAGATATCCCCCTTATTTACGCCATTTGTGTCCGCCGTCGTACTGCAATACCTGGCTTACTATGTGTCCGTGGAAAAAGGGTTGAACGTAGATCAGCCAAGAAATCTGGCAAAATCAGTAACCGTGGAATAGAACATCTAGTGAAGATCATACATTATGATACTAAAAGGCCCGCTCAACATGCGGGCCTTTCTCATTGAAATCCAGAAGATAACTATCGTGCGTTCCATGCACGCATAGAAAATAGAAATACGTGAACGTTTGCCTCTGGCATCTTAATATACTACAACTGGCGTCCCGATCTCTAACTGCTCATAGAGTTTTCCAGCAAAGGAAGGCGGAAGGTTGACACAGCCGTGAGAGCCGCCAGATTTGTAAATTTTACCGCCAAACTTACTGCGCCAATTGGCATCGTGCAGTCCCTGGCCGTCCCAGTTAAACGGCATCCAGTAATGGACAAAAGAACGGTATCCCTGTACCGCGATCGTCCCCAGATAACGGTCTCTCTGCTTTCCATATAACCGGTGCACCCCGACTGTCGTTTTCCTATCTTTCGTCAGTTTTCCCGTCACGCAGTTCGCATCCATTTTGAGCTTGCCGTCTTTGTAAAACCATACATGCTGCCGTTCAATACTCACTTCGACATATGTATTTCCCACATCGTCTTTGCCATGCTGCGCGGCTACATTCCGGTAAACCGGCTCCAGTGTCTTGCTCTTTTTCTGCTTCAACAGCTTTCTGAGCTGCTTTGCCGTCTCATCCTGATTGATCCACCATCCCAGGATCCCACCTTCTATTTCGATGGTACCATCCTTTGTTGTTTTAAACTTTCTTGTTTTTCCATATGTGTTATATTTTTTACTTAAATCCTGAACAAACTGTTCGACCCACTTCGTCTTTAACGTTAACGTAACCTTCTTTTTGTTATACTTTAAGTACTTCTTTAACATTTCCCAATCAATGACTTCCTTTTCCTCTCCAAACTCATACTCGATCTTCATGGCGGAGTAGGCATCGATTTCTTTTACCACTTTTACGATATCTTCGTGTTCTTTCGTGTACTTCGGCACGATAAAATAATCTTCCAGCTTATAATCAAGCTTAAGTCCCGTGCCGATCCCCTCGGTAATGTCCCCGATCAACCTGTCATAATCTACCTCATCTCCAAAAATCTCTGGCACCAGCTCAAAATTTTCATTGATATGAGCATCCTCTGACTTTATCGTCGACTGCGGAAGCGACTGCTCCAGGATTTCACGCAGTTTTACTTCATCTACGACCGAATGAGCCGGTTTGACCTGATAATCCTTTTCTCTTCCGAACAAATATTCCTGAAAGGAAGAACTCTTTTGACACTGAGTCACCTCATCTTTGGAAAATTCTCTCGTCACAGCTGCTGAAATATCAATATCCTGCACAATTCCATCTTTGGAAAATTCGACAGAAAATCCCTCTGAGGCGTTCATCACAGCAACCGCCTCGTCCACTGTCAGCGAGCTGACATCCGTGTTGCTGATATACGTTTTACGACCAAACTGATTTCCAAAATATTCTTTACTATTATAAAGGAATGCCCCTGCCACTCCGAGTAAGACAACACACACAATCATCCTGGCTATGATCAAAAGCCTCTTTTTCCACATAATAAACAGATCCACCTTTCCAAGTCCTATTTTGAAAGTATAACACCTTCAAAAAAATAATTCAACGCCAATTTTGTTTCAATTGTATTACATGTTTTTGTCACATTATTGACAGTCCGGCATAAAAACACTATAATTATATGATAGCAGTTATTTATAAATACAGGAAATATGAAATCACGGAGGCGTCCCGATTTGCAGACGATAGATGCTCAGATCAAGACCGGCGAACTTGCCCGGTTTCATTTGGTATACGGCGAAGAACCCTATATGGTGCGATATTATAAGAACAAATTGAAAACAGCGCTTTCCAAAGAAGGCGATGACATGAATGCCTCATTCTTTGAGGGAGAATCCATTCCCCTCGAAGAAGTTGCTTCACTCGGACAGACACTCCCTTTTTTTGCAAATGAACGCCTGATCTTAATGGAAAATACAGGCCTGTTCCAGTCGTCCAATGAGGTCGCCAGTATGTTAGCAGATTTTCCTGATACTACTTATGTCGTATTTGTAGAGATGCGCGTGGACAAGCGTAACCGGCTGTACAAATGGATCCAGAAAAACGGCTGTGTCACGGAGTGCGCCCCGCAGCCGGAAAAAGATCTTATTCCGTGGGTCGCTGCTTATTTAAAACGAAACGGAAAAACGTGCTCCCGCCGCACGGCGGAGTACTGTTTGGCAAAAATTGGTTTTCAAATGGATCGTATCATCCATGAACTGGATAAGCTAATCGGCTATACCGGCGATCGGGCGGAGGTCACGGCAGCCGACGTGGACGCCATATGTTCCGGCCAGACGGTCGGCAAAATATTTGATATGATTGACGCCGTCATCGCTGGAGAAAACGAGATGGTATTCCGTCTCTACGGGGACCTTTTGGAACTAAAAGAACCGCCGCCCGTTATCCTCCATCTACTAGGACGCCATATCAATATCCTGATTCAAATAAAAGAATCCGGAACCTCGATGCCTGACCGCGATGTGGCAAAAAAAATCGGCATTCCTTCTTTTACGGTTAAAAAATATAAAAGCCAGGCCGCTCATTTTTCCAGACACCAGCTCCTCTCGCTGCTCGAACAGCGGACGGATTGCGAAGAACGGTTTAAGACGGGGAAGCTGAGCGAAAAACTCGTAGCAGAAATATTTCTCTTACAAACGTTAAAAAACAGAAAAATTTAGAAAAAAATTTAAAAAAGCATTGACAGACCATGAAAAAAATGGTATAAATGTGTAGATGGTGTTTTACAGATATTATACGGAGACGTATCGAAGTGGTCATAACGAGAACGACTCGAAATCGTTTTGCCTTCACGGGCACGTGGGTTCGAATCCCACCGTCTCCGTTTTAACGGGCTAATTTATTTTTTTGTTGGTCCGCTATTGCCATTAGGGTGCGCATTCCACTGCGCACCCCCTTTTTTTACTCTAAAAAGCAATTGATCTGCCCGCCTTCCGGTTTCCACCGCAGAAAAACAGCCCCCTGCTCCATCGTGTTCCAGATACGGACTCTCTCCTGCTCCAGTCTCTCGATCGTGACCGACGCCGGATGCCCATAGCGATTCCCCCGCCCGGCTGAAATGACAGCGTGCACCGGAGCCGTCTCGTGAAGAAACTGCGAGGAAGAAGAGGTTTTGGAACCATGATGACCTACTTTTAGAAAATCATAGGGACCCTTGACCGGCTCGATCGCCTGCTCTCCGTCTTCCTCTAGATCCCCGACAGAAAGGATACGGATGTTGCGATACGCGATATCAAGCGTCAGCGAATAATCATTCGCGCCCTTCCACTCATAGTCCGCAAATGGATGAAGGCAGAGGAACTTCAGCTCACCTTCGCACAGACGATCTCCTTTTTTCATCCGGTACACCGACGTCTGATACTTGGAAAACAGCGAGACAAGCGTCTCATATGCCTCATCTTTTTTATTGATTTCCGGCATCACAACACCGCCGACACAAATCCCCCATTTCATTTGGTTCTCCACCAATTCCACCACACCGTTTGTATGATCGGCATCACTGTGGCTCACAAATACAAGATCCACGCGGTTTCTCCCATAAAACTTTAAAAACTTCTGTATCTTATATTTTCCAACGTCAGAAACCGACGAACTGCCACCGTCGATCAAAAACGTCTTATTCCCATAAAACAGGCAGGCACAATCCCCCTGCCCCACATCCAGCTGGGTATACATAAAACGGATCTGCGGGCGAAACAACAGACATAGCAGGAATAATAGCGCCGCCCCGGCATATAACCACCGGATCTCTTCCCATTTCAGATATAGGCATACCGCAGACACCAAAACCGCATAATAAACAACAAGGCACCAGACCGGCGGCCGTCCGGTCACAACCCGGCTCATCGGCAGCGAAAGGATCACGCGGCATACCGCTTCATAAAATTCTAGTATGTAATGGACGGTCGCGAGCAAAAAAGCACCGCCGGACGGCCAGAAAAATGAGAGAATACACCCGGCGGCACCAACTCCCACGAGCAAGGACAAAAATGGCAGGATCAAGACATTCGCCAGAACCGAGTAAGGGCAGATTTCATAATAAAACCATAACATGACTGGCATCGTTACAGCAAACACCGAAGCACTAAAAAAGAACGACTGCCAGATTCTGTTCTTTTTCCGACACTTTTCCAGCACAGGGGCAAATAAAAGGATTCCGCCGACAGCCGTATAAGATAGGATAAATCCGCATTGAAACAATTGCGCCGGTTCCTGTATGATCGTCATGATCCCGCTCAGCGACAGAGCCGATAACGGATCATAACTTCTCCCGGTATATCTGGCAAACAGCAGGCAGCTCGCCATCAGTATGGCCCTGACCGCAGCTACCTGAAATCCAGTAAACTGACCGTACAAAAACAACAATACGACCGTCAATACGACTGCCCCTTTCATCGGCATGACATAACTCCTTAAAACGTAGAACAGTCCGGCAGCTAAAAGCGAGATGTGAAGACCTGAAATGACAAGCATATGCCCGATCCCCGTGCGCTGGTACATCTCCTTCTCTTCTTCCGGCAGATACGCCTTTTCCCCGAGAAGCATCGCGCAGAGTATACCGGCGTCGTCTTCCTGCATCAATTCAAACAGGCGATCTGCCGCCTGCTGCTGGAACGAATCGAGGATACACCGGAACCAGTCAAAATGGCTGTCTGTCACTGTGACCAAATCTGCGAATAGCTTTCCGTCGATCCCATACCCGCTATAGTAAAGGCGTTCGTCAAATTCGCCGGGATTTCCCGCCCGCGTTAAAGCCGTATACGTTCCTTTGATATAAAGTTGATTTCCTGGTTTGGATTCATCAAATAGATCTTGGTTTTGAGATTGAAAGATCAGAATTTTCTTACATGAAATACGTTCATTAGAAGTTGTATCTTTTAGAAAGACATCCGTTAATACTAGGACTTTACCAGACGTTTTCACCTGGATCTCCTCTATCCGGCCGACACACTCGGCTGGCTGCTGCCAGGGCAACTGTTGTCCTTTCACCCTCTGCCCCGGAGATCCGCCGCTCTGGGATTTTGTCCCCTCTACGCCCATCCAATGATACCATAAACTGACAAATACGATCAGCGTCAAAAATGCTAAAAATAATGGTCTCCGTAAAACATTCAAACTGCCACCTCCCACTCCTATCCTTTGCTCCCGCCACTTACCAGATCCAGATTTCTCTCAAACGGCGCATCAAAATTTTTCGAGTCACTGTAATCCTGCTTCTGTTCACCGTCAATCGTAAACTGGACCCGGTTCACATCCGGAAGTTCACATAATGTGTTCACTATACTGTAAATGACGATCTCGCTTTTCACCTGAGCCTGAACGTTCAAGAACTCCTTGCTAAAATCCACATAACATATATTATCCCGGATCGAAAGCGAATTTAGTACCGTACCGTCCGGAATCGTTTTACGGACATCCGATGTATTAACCCCTTCGATCTTTTCCGGCCCTGCCAAAAGCTGCTCGATCAAAAGAGTAGCGAGCGGCTCTGTCATATCATACGTCAGTCTCGCCGTCACCTCTTTCATACCCGCACCAGAAATATCCGCAAAAAAAAGAGTGACATATTTATCCTGTGTATATCCGTCCCCACCGATCGAATCTAGAAAAGAAAGTTCGCTCATGGCTCCCACTGGTTCCCCATCAATTTCCAGCGAATCCTTCTCCACAAAAAACTCAATATATTCAATACCGTCCACCTGGCAGAGCGTTTTTACGATCGCCGCCCGCCACAGCACCTCATCAATTCCCTCTATACTATAATAAGCGGAAGAAAAATAAACAAAAAGCTGTCTCTCCTTGATCTCGAATTCCCTCACATCCACTGCCTCATAGTTCGCTAAAAGATCCGCTACAACCCCTACCGTATCGTCACTTTCCGCCATTGTATGATATTTCGTACTCTTGAGTCCCATACCATCGTCCGCGATGCGGTACATCCGGAACTCTCCTTTTTTATGATCATAGCTGTCTTTTCCACAGCCTCCCAGCACACAGCTGGCGAGCAAAAAAACAAACAGCAGTATGCACCGTTTTTCCATTGATACCTCCATACATTACCCCGCCTGATAATTGAGCGGGATCCTGACCGCAAATGTCGTTCCCTGATTTTCCACGCTGTGGACTTTGATCGAACCACGATGGAGCAAAACGGCATTCCTTGTGATCGCCAGGCCGAGACCATTTCCACCGGTTTCCCTCGAACGCGCCTTGTCCACCCGGTAAAACCGTTCAAAAATATGATCCTGGAGGTCCTCGGGAATCCCGACGCCTGAATCCGATACACGGAGATAAAAGAATTTGTGGTCGGCATTCAGTGACACCCTGACCCAGCCATTATCAAAATTATATTTCACAGCATTTTCAATAATATTGGTAAATGCCATCCCCAGTTTCACGCTGTCGATCTGTGCGGAAACCGGACGGACGCTCTCAAACACGATTTCGATGTTACGCCTGGAGGCGATCGGAGTGATCCCCTTTAAAATACCCTCGATAAATTCATTGATATTGATCTCCTCGACGACCATCTGGACAGCGGACTTATCCATCTTCACAAGCGAGAGAAGATCGTTTACGATCTTATTCATCCGCTCAAGCTCCTGATTGATGTCTTCCATAAACTCCCGGTATAATTCCACCGGAACGTCATCCTGTGTCGTAAGGGATTCCGCCAGCACTTTGATCGATGTGATCGGCGTCTTTAATTCGTGAGATACATTTGACACAAATTCCTGTCTGGAATCTTCTAGATTCTGCACCGCTGCCAGCATGGAATTTACCGCGTCCGAAATATTTGCCACCTCCAAATTATCCGTGACTTCCATCTTTTCGCTAAAATCTCCGGAAGCAATGTGGCTGATCGAATCCACAGCTCGGTGAAACGGCCGGACAAGTTTTCGCGAAAGCATCCACGCCACCACGATGATAACGACCGAGAGCAGCAGGATAACCGAGATCATCACTGTTTTTATATTGTCATACAGGGACAGTAACGTCTGGAACGAACAGTTCATAACTACCACACCATACACGGATTTTCGATCTGTACTGATGATCGGTATATAAATCTCTACACTGCGCGTGTGCTGCTTGACTACTTTTTCCGTATCGCCCCGGAAACAGCGGACAACTTCAGGAAGTACCACGATCTCTCCTTCTTCCAGTCCGTACGTATCCCGGATCACCCGCAGCTTGGAATCCACGATCAGGATCCTGCCGTTTGAAACATCCGAAGCGTGCGCGAGTTCCTCATCCACCTCGTTGCGATCTTTTCCTGTAAAATAACCGGAACCGGCAATGCGGTTTGAAATGACATTTCCCCGAACCTGTAGTTCCGAAATCTGCTGTGAAATGTTCCTCGACTGCGCCAAATTTATAAAAACAAAAGAAAAAATGATTAGAGGAACCATACCGATCACGATCAGAACACCCATACTCTGAATGTGAAGGCTTTTGAATAGATTGAACCTTTCTTTAAGCTTGGAAATAATAACCAACACCCCATTTTGTATGTATATATTTGGGGTCGCTCGGAGTCGATTCGATTTTTTCCCTCAGACGCCGTACGTGCACATCTACCGTCCTCACGTCACCGAGGTATTCATAGCCCCAGACATCGTTCAAAAGTTTCTCGCGGCTGTATACCTTGTTTGGATTGTTCATCAGGATTTCCAGCAGATCAAACTCTTTCACCGTGAGATTTACTTCTTTTCCATCCAAATACACACGGCGTCCCTCTGAGTCCACCTTCATAGCGCCAATCGTACGAATCGACGGGTTTTCCGCCTCTTTCGCCTCTTTTTTTGAACTTCTGCGCATAATGGCCTTGATCCTTGCCTTCACTTCCAAAATATTAAACGGTTTCGTAATATAATCATCAGCCCCGTACTCCAACCCAAGTATTTTGTCCATATCATCACCTTTTGCCGTGAGCATGATGATCGGTACGTCTGAAAACTCCCTGATCTGCTGGCAAACTTCAAATCCTGTCAGTTTTGGGAGCATCACATCTAAAAGAATGACATCGTAAGAATGCGCGCCAGCCAGCTCCAGCGCCTCCTCCCCGTCATATGCGCACGTAACTTCCATCCCATCCTGCTCTAAACTAAACCGTATTCCCTTTACGATCAGTTTCTCGTCGTCCACAACCAATATTTTCCTTGCCATCTATCCATTCTTCCTTTCTTGGATCCGGAAATATCACTTTCTAAACTTTAATTCTATCTTTTATTTTGTCAAAAACACCGGTTTTAATCCCGGTAATGTTCATGATCTCTTCAATTTTCTTAAACGCTCCATTTGTTTCCCGGTAAGAGATAATGGACATCGCCTTTGATTCACCGATTCCGGTCAGACCCATCAATTCTTCTTTCGTCGCCGTATTGAGATCAATCCGCGCGTCCTCCGATCTGTTCTCTCCTTCCGCTTCTGGCTTCTCCCCATCTGCCTTTTCCTTTTTATCCCGCTTCGATCCAATGACAACCTGACTCCCGTCTTCCACGATCTCCGCCTGATTGACTTCTGAACTCACAGCATCTTTCGTAAAACCGCCTGCTTCGGTCACCACATCAACCACTCTCGGCTTTTCATCAAACGCGTATACGCCTGGCTTTTTCACCGCGCCAACGATATGTACGTATATCTTTCCATCCCCTGCCGCCGAATCCGGTTGCTGTGTCGACGCACTTTCAAAGATAGCCGCCATTTCTTCTTCCTGCTGCCCGGGCAAAGCACGGTCCCTGTAACATAACATGCCAAAAACCAGTACTGCCAAAGCAGCAAGTATATATTTGATCTTATTTTTTTCCATAATCTGCCACTCCTGATCCCAGGAATCCAAACTAAGGTGCATATCATCATTGTATCAATGAAACGGAAATTTGACAATAACAAAATCAATTTTTTTCTCTATTATTTCCATTTGAAAGTAAAAATGCCCGCCACGATCACCACAAGACCGATGACCTTTCTCCACTCAAACGGTTGTTTCTCCACGCCAAACAATCCCATCAATTCGATCAGATACGCCACCACGATCTGTGCCGTCACGATAAATACGACAGCCCTCGCCGGCCCGCACTGGTTCATCGCCTGGATAACAGTATACGTAATAAACGCGCCGATCGCCCCGCCAAGAAGCATGTATTTCGGCTGCACCTGCCACAAACTGCCCACTGTTCCATCCCGCCCGGTCACGAGCCACGCGGCGACACAGACGACAAACGCTGAAATCTGTACAAACGCAGCGGCAAGCCATATGCTGCTCTGCTTTGTTACCTCGGAATTAAATACCCCTTGTATGCTCATTAACGCGCCAGAAATCATTCCTATTACAATACCCCACATAAAAATCGTCCATCCTTCCTATGAGTATCGGATTTTGCACGGGTACACGGTCCGTTCGGCTCCCGCGCACGAACTTTCATAGTAAGTATGGACGATCTGTCTCTCACTTATTCATATTTTCAGCGCAAGTTTTTTGTCCATCCCAAACTTTGCAAAAATCTGCTGATCCGTGCGTCAACACTTATTTTTTCTTTGACTTTACACTATTCGGATGCGTGTAAAATACGTCTTTCTTATATCGTTTTGCTTCCTTGGCGGACGGCACGCCGATGAACAGATCTTCCCTGTCCCCGTGCAGTAACCCCGTAGCCGCCTCCGTCAGTTTTTTACTATAAACCATGACGGATCTCAGTTTATACGTATGGCAGAACGCGTGCTCGCCCAGTACTCTCACGCCGGTTCCTAACGTGATCGACCGCACATTCTCGGCAAGGAAGAACGAATAATTTCCAATGATCTCCACATTATCGCCCACTACGACCTTTTGGATCTTTTTCTGCGAAGCAAACGCTTTATCGGCTATTTTATATACCGGATACGATACACCGTTTAGCACTGCCGTCTTCGGCACTTTGACAATCCTGCTGCTCTTTCCCTTGGCAAAACCAAGCAGGGTTGCCGTCGGTGTCCCGCCTTTTCCCGCGGCCGCTATTTTATAATCATAGGCCCCATACGTAAACCGGGTTCCGATCTTCGCCATGTTGCGGTTTTCTATTTTTTTGCATACCGTACAGCAGTACTGGATCTCCCCTTCCTGCCTTTTTGTCGGTTTTTTGATGATCGTTCCTTTATTCCACTCGTGAGCTTCCTTGTCATCCATCTCACCGCACGCACACTGATACCAGTGATATTTCGAATCCGACTTCCACGCGTTTTCTTCATACGTATGCGTATGCGCTGGTATGAGTTTCGGATGCTTCTTTATATCTGCCGCGCCACAAACCGCACAAACCCGTTTCGAAACCCCTTCCTGCACAGTTGTCGGCGCCGCCTCCTGTATCCATTCCCCAAACGTATGGCTGAGTGTCGCAGACAGCGCAGGGATCACTTCTTCATAACTTTCCCCGCAGTCCTCATCTTCACAATAATGCCGCTTGATTCCG
Source organism: uncultured Eubacterium sp. (assembly GCA_910589665.1). Taxonomy (GTDB): domain Bacteria; phylum Bacillota; class Clostridia; order Lachnospirales; family Lachnospiraceae; genus Eubacterium_F. The sequence goes on from CAJUTR010000008.1 coordinate 79,195, forward strand.
GTCTCCGTACATGTCGCCGGCCGTACGACCACTTCCACAAATTCATGCTCATGCGGCTCTTCGGGTTCCTCGGGGCCATCTGATTCTTCCGGCTCATCAGGGCCTTCGAATGAAAATGGCACCCGGATCCGGTTTTCACATATATCACACAGGATTTCCTCAATCCCGTCTTCTTCCTCGGTAGCTTCTTTGATGATCACGCCCTCATTCTCACCAAAATCATGCTCTTCATATTCCTCGATCGCGTCCTCACCCTCGAGATCACAGTCCAGCGCTGTACATACCTGCCAGTGCGCCTCTTCGTCATAACGCCATTCCCATACATGCTCATGCGGCGGCGGCAGTTCCAAGCCGGCCGGTTCGCTGGCATAGTCCGTCCCATTTCCAGTATTCACCTGTTCCGCCATCAGATAAATCTGATCGCTCTCCTCGTCAAATTCATCTGGAAGCGTAAATGTCACCGTACCCGCGCGCTCTAAAGCATCCTCAGATACTTTCCCGTAATATTTTACAGAAGCATCCTCTTTCCTGTAATCTTCATCCGTAATCAGGACCGAGATCTGGTTCGCGTCCATCCCCGCATACGTATACGGCACGGTAATCTCGTCCGAATGCCGTTCCACCTCATCGGTACGAAGCGTTCTGCCTTCGGACAATGTCAGCTTCCACTCATGGATTTCCTCGGTTAAAACCGGTTCGATCTCCCCGCTTTTGGCCCGGTCCGCCGGCGTGAGGAACAGGATGCTGGAAGGATCCAGATTGAAGGCCGGTACGACTCCATTTTCCTCGAATACAAAATCACGGAAGACCTGGCCGCCGGCAAGCACACAGCCGACGCCCGCATCCGACTTCGTGTACGCGCTTCGAAGCCACCACGGTTTTTTCAGATCTATGCCTGCCGCACTTTCTTCGTATGAATATCCATAGGCGGCATTCGCAAGATCACTCACATCCAACAAAAACATCGTATCCCGGTTCAGCGAAACGCTCTTTAGTCCCGCAGCCGGTGATTCTAACGCTTCCGTAGTCGTCCGTACGATCCCCTTCTTTTCCAGTCTGGAAAAATTGGCATCACTGAAAAATCCGTCCTCCGACCGCAGCCATGCGCGCACGCCACTGGCATTCCACTGATTCCGCGCCAGCGCGCCGCTTCCAAACTGTCCGTCATCCTCGGAGCCATTTTTAAACGGCATGGTGTCTATGATACGGTCTGACTGAAGAAGTATACTTCCCTCTGCCGAACTGCTGCCAGCTTCCCCCATCGGATCCAATACCCGCCACTTCATCGGCTTGTCCCCATATGTTCCAAAATAGACATGATCTCCGCTCCACCCTTTTCCCTCCTGGGGAAGTGACGGGGAAGCGAGCCGGGAAACGCCGAGACTGACTGTCTTGTCAGGCTCCGACGCCCTCGCCCTCTCCCGTGATACGCCGTAAAACAATAACGAGACGCTCACAGCTGCCAAAGATACAGCCAGCGCCGCTCCTTTTTTCATTTTTCGCTTATTCATATGATCCCTCATACCCTTTCTGTGTTTTTTTGTACCAGTGCGCCGCACCTGAACTCTACTATCATTATATGGTAAAAAGAAAAATCACACAAGACCTTTAGTATATCACTAAAACGATAGCAGAACAACAGGAAGGAGCCATATTCCGCTATAATTCAGAAGATTTAGCTTTTACCTGGTATTTTTATTATGTAAAATAACATGATTCATACTATCATGATTTCTTCAAGGGAAATTTCCCAAGGAATTTTGTATGTTTTTTCCAAATATCTTCCAACTTTTTTTTTTTATTATATAATTTATCTAATATGGAGCAGTCATTTTGTTTCTTACATGTATTCGGATCTGAAAAACAGGAAAGAAAGGAGGCTCATGCTCATACCGATACCGTTTGGTTCCGGCTGCATTTAAGAGATCAAATAAAAATGGGGTTACAAATTCAAGGAAAGGATCATATCATGACGAAAAAAATCAAATCATCATTATGGACAGCAGGTATGCTTATACTCTTTGGGGTTATGCTCTCATTGACGCGTTACGGAGATTCATCTGCCGCTGAGATGACGAGCGGTTCCGTTCGGAGTTCTTCTAGTCACAATCCGATCATGGATCACAAATTCGGCGCCGATCCGTTCGCGATGACGTACAACGGCAGGGTGTATGTCTACATGACAAACGACAGCCATTGCTATGACCAGACACCCAAAGATGCAAACGGCAAGCCGCTGGCCGCAAACAAGTACAGCACGATCTCCACGATCACGGTCGTTTCTTCGAGCGACCTCGTCAACTGGGTTGACCACGGAGAAATCGACGTATCAAAGATCACTTCATGGGCGAAAAATTCTTGGGCGCCATCCGCATGCTGGAAACGCATCAACGGCAAAGACAAATTTTTCCTTTACTTTGCGGACAACGCAAACGGCATCGGCGTGTTACAGGCCGATTCCCCGATCGGTCCCTTTAAGGAGCCATCAACGGGAAGCCGTCTGATCACCAGGGGGTCCCAGGCTGCGCAGGGCGTTGAATGGCTGTTTGACCCGGCTGTTCTCGTCGATGATGACGGAAAAGGATATCTGTATTACGGCGGCGGCATACCGGGCGATACGAACGCTTCCCAGCAGCAGAAAAATTATCCTGGGACTGCAAGGGTTGTCCGGCTAGCAGACAACATGGTACAGCTTGCCGGAAATGCCACAGCGATCAACGCGCCGGGAATTTTTGAGGACTCTGGCATTCATAAGAAAAATGGGAAATATTACTATACATACTGCTCCAACTTTTCCAACAATCTTTCCTTCACCGGCAACGGAAATATATGTGTGATGGAAAGCAACAATCCAATGGGGCCGTTTACATACGCTGGTATCGTATATGAGAATCCATACGTATATTTTGGAATTGGCGGTAATAACCATCATGCCTTTTTCGACTTCAATGGAAAAACATATTTAACATACCACGCGCAAACTGTTACCAAAGCGCTTCAATTCCCAGCTAACAGCCAGGGATACCGTTCGACGCATATTGATCCGGTTTCCTATGACGCAAATGGCCATATCAAACCGGTGAAGGGAACCTATCAGGGTGTGCCGCAGACGAAAAATCTCGATCCTTACGTTCGCAACGAGGCAGAGACGATCGGCTGGAGCAGCGGTTTGAAAACGAGTTTCACCTGGGAACCTGGTTCCATCATTTCGTCATCTAATATGAAAGTCTCGCACATCCATAACGGGGATTGGCTGGCCGTTTCGAAAGCGGATCTGAATACAGGATTGAAGGCCATTACGTTCCACGCCTCCCCAGTAAATGGCGGCGGAACTATTGAAGTACGACTGGACAGCCGGTACGGAACGAAACTAGGCGAAGTTTCCATTAGCGGAAATCCGTCTACATGGAAAGACTATTCCGCCTCCCTTTCAAGCGCAACCGGCGTGCACGATCTCTATTTCGTATTTAAAGGTTCATCCACAGGCGAACTGTTCTATCTGGATCATTGGAACATGTCCGAAAACAATACTACCACGCCGGATACATCCGCACCCGCCGCTGGCGAACTCGTAAAGAACGGCGGCATAGAAGACGGTACAACCGGATGGAGCAGCTTATATGGAGCTAAACTGGACTTAGGATACGTGACCATTCATTCCGGAAAACTTTCCCTAAAAGCATCGGGCAGGACAATGACTGCCGCCGGCGCCGTTCAGGACATGACCGGCCGTTTTGAGAAGGGAAAGACCTATGATGTCAGCGCCGCCCTGCGGTTTAACTCATCAGAAAATCCGAAAGCAACCGGCAAAACACAATTCTTTATCAGCATTATATATAGAGATGGAAAAATTGAAAATATGGCGACCGTCACGACTGCTGCTGACCAATGGGCAGTCATGAATGGAACATACACCGTCCCAGCAAATGCCGATCTCAGCCAGGTCCGGGTATTCGTGGAAACAGCTTACCGCTCGACCCCGGGCGATCAGGATCTTGTCACGTTCTTTGTCGATGACATTTCCATCCGAAAAAGTGCCGGGCAGACTGCGCCCGCGAGCGGCGGAACGCTGCCAGACGGATGGTATTATATCCAAAACACAAACGCCGGCAAGTATCTGCAGACAGCGGACAGTACAGGCAATAACGGCGTGAACGTGGAAATCGGCACAGGAAATGGATCCGCGGCTCAAAAATGGTACGTTACAAATACCGGTAACGGATATGTAACGATAAAGAACGGACTGGGAGCTATGCTCGATGTCCAGTACGGAGAAAACAAAGACGGCGCGAATATCCAGACCTATTCTGCAAACGGTGCCGATGCGCAGCTGTTCCAGCTCCAAAAAACAACCGCATCCAACGTCTATGGCATAACGACAAAGATTTCGAAAGATGCCAGGTCACTCGACGTTTACAACTTCGGTAAATCCGACGGCACAAATGTGTGTCAGTGGCAGTACAACGCATCTTCAAACCAAACATGGATCTTTGAACCATGCAGGTGATAAATCTGTTTACAACATAAGGGTAACCTAACAAAAAAGGAGCCTGTGCATCCGCCGATGTTCCAATCTGCAGATGCACAGGCTTCCTTTCTCCTTCACTCACCTTCATAAAACGGATCTGTGACACTTCCTGACGATTCGTTCAGCTTTGCTATTGTATATCGACAACTACAAATTCCGACTTACATCCCGTCTTAAACCGGATTGCCCAGTCCGCGATACCGGAAGTCACAATAAAGTTTGTATTTCCCCTTTTTTCCAACCCGTACGTTTTATCATTTTCACCGGTCCACTCTCCCACATAATTAACCGGAAACAACTGCCCTCCATGCGTATGGCCAGACAGCACGAGGTCAACGCCGGCTTCTTCCTGCGCCTCGTAATCATGCGGCTGATGATCAAGGACGATCGTGTACTTCTGCGGATCCAAGCCGGATACCAGTTCCTTCATTGACGCCCTTTCCCCCGCGCGCTCCTCGGAACGATCCTGTCGGCCGATCAGGTAAAAATGCTCACCGAGTAGTACCGTTTCATCCTGGAGCACGGTCACATTATTTTTCTCCAGCTCTGCGATCAGGTCATCGCCGCTGTAACCGCGGAATTCAGAACCGTAATATCCTTTATCGTGGTTTCCAAACGCATAATAAACGCCGTATGTCGTCTGCAGCGTACCGAGCGCCCGGCACGCCGCGATCATATCCTCCTTTGACGTATCATCGTCCACATAATCCCCCGTCACGACGACAACATCCGGATCTTCCGCCTGCATAGCCTGAACGTGAGCGGCAAATCCCTCCCCGTCAAATGTCGTACCGACATGGGAATCGGCAAATTGTATCAGACGCAGACTCTCTACATTTTTGTCCGTCGCCAGCGTATATCCCGTATGCCATACGTGATGCGCCATATACCATCCGCAGGCCAAATACACGACCGTGATCCCCATCGCCGCGATACCGGCATAATATCTGGAAAACTCTGTGTTCCTCCTTTTTTCCACCTGTCTGCTTATTCCATCACACAGGAGCCAGAACACCATTAAGTGCATCATCGTTACCATCGCATTGATCGCTCCGAGCGCCAGCCCTATGAGCAGAAGGATCAGTATGACCGGAACAGATCCCAGCAAAAAACGGATCCCTTTTCTCTCTTTCGCCGCCTTTCGTATCATCGGAAATCTGGCAAACCGGCTCGCCAGATACATGAGACTCAGAACGGTACCTAACACGATCCCGCCAAAAATCAAGGTCCACATCTTATTTTCCCCCTCGTAATGTCCGCATCCCAGTCAGGATGCCGTTATCCCTCATGATCTCTTTTCAAGCCATGCGGTTTCTTTTTCCCGTCATCGTCCACCGAAACAAACACCGCACTTCCCGAAAAATGAAGCGTATGCGTCAGAAAATCCCGTCCCTCTATGTGTATTTCCACACTTGTCGTGCCTATTTCTCCCGCCGCATACTGCAATTCCAATATCATCCCGACAGTCACCGGTTTTTTTACCCGGATCTCACGGATCGCCGCCAGCACAACATGCTCCGTTCCTCCCAAGACTGCCGTAACCCCGATCATCGCAGCCTCCGTCAGCCATTCCGAAATGGTACCAGCATAGAGCGTCTGATGGTGGTTCATAAACTCCGGCCTCACAAACCGTCTCGTCGCAATCTGCATCATGATACTGTGATTTCCTTTCTTTTCCTGCCCTATCTCTACATTCCCACCGTACCTGCCCTCGCTGCCAGCCGCTGACTAAAAACAGATACCCAGCAGATGGAATTTAGACAAGTCCTTTGGCGAAATGTAACGTGACTGCACGCTAGCAGATCACGATGACCAGCCGCGGCGTTGTCTGTGGAGGCAGACTCCTTGTCGTCACGGAATAATACACGAGCAATGTCTGATTACCGGGCCTGCATCCGAAATTCTGCCCGTTCGCTGTCCTGACTGTCGTGTTCGGGCCGATATTTAACTGGAGGGAACGATCCGAAGATAATAAATTCCGGTCGAAATAACTGAGCATGACCTGTTCGTTCCTTCCTGGCACTGCTATGACCTGTGCGCGATACTGTGGTGGAAAGATCAGAGGGACAGGCAGGTTGCTGTCATAAAATGCTACCACTTCCATCCCACGCCGGAGCTGTCTGTTCTCTGCAATGAGAGTATTCACTCCGACGTGAAAATTTACAATTCCATTTTCTGTACGCAGGGAAATCATCTGACTGCAGCAGTCATCTCCCCTCGACATATTTAAGATCGTGCCCCGCACGGGCACCATTGAGCCCTGAAAAGGCACAAAAGAAGCATAATCCATTTTCATTACACCTGATTACTTTTTTTACACCATATGTAAGGAGCATGAAAAAAGTTCCACTTCGTTATTATACCGTGAAAAAACAGTTAAATCAAGGAAAAAACAAAACGCACCTCCCGATTGCACTTCCTGATCCTCCGTTATAAAAATTGAAGCAGTTTCACATACCAATGATCCATGATGCTCTCATAAGGAATCTGAACGATCGCATCGTCAGAATCGTTTTCATAATAACAAGCTTCCGCTCCGCTCCCCAGTCCGGGAAGCTTATAAAAACCGCCAAAGTAAATATAGATCTCCCCCTCTGCCCCGCTTTGGCATAAAAAATCCTCAAAAGGCTCTCGGTCGATATAGACAAACGTATCATCATACGAGATCATCCGGCTCAATCTTTCGGTATCATTTGAAACAATGGCGCCGGTTCCATCATATTGGCAGACCATCAACCCTTTGTCCTCATTGTAACGTCCATAGGAATGTGTATGTATAACAAGTAATGTCATGACAAGAATAAAAAACATTCCCGCTGTCATGCACAGGAAACGGCTTTTCCGATACGGACAAAACGCCGCGATATTCCCCATCCGCCGTTTCATTTGCGCAAACCCTTTTTCTCCCGCGTAAGTAGCGGCTGTCGGTATATCCCCGTATCCAGAACGCAGCAGTTTCACACTTTTCAACAAGATCATACCATATTCATGTGCACTCTTACCGCTGTTTTGTATACATACCCGGTCACAAAGATCTTCCAGATCCGCCCGGACATACTTTTGGAATATTGTTAAGAACGGATTGATCCACATAAGACACCGCAGGATATCCCACGCAAATCCACACCACAAATGTCCCAATCGTATGTGCGTCAGCTCATGCCTGACGATAACTTCCAACTCATCCCTGCTAAATTCTTGCACCATACATGTGGGCAGGACGATCTTCGGTTTGCAAAGACCAACCGTAAATGGCGTGACATTCATATCCGTCACACGGATAAGGATATGTCCAAAATCCATTTGTTTCATTGCGCGGACATTTCTAAACAGGCGCAACTGCCTGCCAAAAATAAATATAGCTGCCGTTAGTATTCCCGCCATATAAATGCGGTCAACCCATACGATTGACATGGTTCCTGCTGTGAGCCGCCATGTCGCTCTTAGTACCATCTCATTTTCATAAAACAGCTTCAATCTTCCCAAAAATGGAAGAAGGAAAAACAATGACCACAGCAATCCCCTCACAAACGTCCGCTTGGCAAAAAAAATGTTTCGCAGCAGCATGACAAGTCCGATCAACACGAAAGAAAAGACGGCGCACCGCACGAGCTGGGTCGTGAAATATACGCTGCAAAAATCCAAAACATTACCGATCTGTGACCAATCTGTCATGTTAATCTCTCCTTCCTCCCGTCTGGTATCCCATTCGGATTTGTCAACGGGAGAAAACCATCAGGATCTACTTGCCAAAGCTTTCGTGCTGCAATGGCACTATCCGCAGACTGCTGCCGCATGGATTCCTGCGATCGCCCCATCGGAAACTGCTGTAGCCACTTGCCTCACTTGTTTCACACATATATCACCTGCTGCAAATACTCCCCGAACTTCCGTCTGCATGGATTCATCCACCGGAATATAGCCTCCATCTAACTTTAATTCCGTGTACATCTGCGTATTTGGAATGATCCCCGCGTATACAAAAACCCCGCAATCTGTATCCCTTACCCTCTGCTTCTCTCCTGTCTGATTATCCGTAAATTCAAGTTCTTCCACAGCTTCTTTGCCATAAACGGCAGTGAGGCTTGCATGCGGCATGATCTCTATATTATCATGAGTAACAACTTTATCCTTGAATTCCTGAATACATATCAGTTCATCTTCCACACATACGATCGTTACTTTTCCTGCTATTTGAGCTAGATAAAGAGCTTCCTTTACTGCTCCATCCGCTCCGCCGATCACATAAACATGTTTTCCTTTATAAGCCGAACCATCTTTTGGCGCATTTAATCTAACACCTTTCAGATTCTCGCCAGGAATTCCTAGTATACGTCCAGAACCGCCATTTGCCAGGATTAAGGTTTGGGATTCATACGTATCTTTATTCGTAACGACTTTTTTTATTTCACCTGTCAGTTTTGTCTCTATCACATTTTCATAACGGATCTCCACGCCTGCACGGAGTGCCTGCTCTTTCATCCGTGCGGCGAATGACTGCCCGGATTCTCCGTCCACGATTGCTGTATAATGCGTGACTGTAGATACCGTTCCAATCAGTCCGCCTACCTGGTTTTTTTCTAAAACCAGAACATTTTTCCCCCTGCTTTTTCCATAAACAGCTGCGCTGATACCCGCTGGCCCTGCACCTATAATAATAATGTCGTACATGTCAATAACCTTCCTTCATTTAGTTATTGTTATATGTTTACTCTTTTTATAGATTTTATTCCTCTCATTTCGTGGCATCGTACGCCCTCTATTTTTCTATGATCTTTTCCAATTCCCGAACACAGTAACAATATGCTGGTATGAGAAACAGATCCGCCAGGATCCAGGCCGCGGGACTGGCAAGACAGGCCGCTGTAAAACCAAAGACGGGAACAAAACCAAATCCCACAGCACTCCGCCCCACCATCTCCGCCACTCCCGCAAAGATCGCCAGTTTGCCAAATCCAAGTCCCTGGATGGAAAAACGGATGATATTTACGAGCGCTAACGGGATCAGGAAAATACTGTTCCAAAAAAGGAATTCTGACACATTTTGTATAATCTCCGTCTCCGAAGCGTTCACAAATAAAAGCGCAAGCTTATCACCAAAACCAATAAGAAACACTCCGGCTATCACACAATAAGCCGCTGCCAGATAACTGCAATGTACCATTCCCTTTGTAACACGGTCCAAGCGGCAGGCGCCCACGTTCTGCCCCGCATAGGTCGCCATCGTAGCGCCAAAAGCATCATAAGGACAGTAGAAAAACATCGCGATCTTACCGCCGGCAGTCATGGATGCTACAGCTGTAGATCCAAGTCCATTCACAGCCGTCTGTAAAATAACACTTCCGATTGCGGTAATGGAATACTGCAGACCCATAGGGATTCCCATACTACACAGCCGCCCGACACAGCTCCCCCGCAGTTTCCACTCCTCTTTTCGAATCCTCAGAATGGGGTATTTTTCTTTTATGTAGAGCAGGCATAACCCTCCGGAAATCGCCTGAGAGAGTACCGTGGCCCCTGCCGCCCCTGCCACTCCCATCTGAAATCCCACGATTGCCAGCATATCCAGCCCAATATTTAACGCCGAGGAAATCACTAAAAAGATCAAAGGACTTTTAGAATCTCCCAGGGAACGAAGGATCCCCGATAGGAGATTATAAAGATACGTCGCCGGGATGCCTAGAAAAATAATAAAAATATACTGATAAGCCCTGTTAAAAATATCCGAAGGCGTATCCATCCACATGAGTATATTTCGGCAGAGCAGGCAGACGAAAAGCGTCATAACAGAGGCAAACAGGATGGAAAGCCAAACACTATTTGCCACAAAACGCCGCAGCATTTTTTCATCTTTTGCCCCAAAACGCTGGGCAACCGGGATGGCAAACCCATTACAGACACCCATGCAAAAACCTATGATCATAAAGTTGATCGAACCGGTAGCGCCCACCGCGGCCAAAGACTTCGCGCCAAGAAACTTTCCCACAATGATCATGTCCATCACGCTGTAAAACTGCTGAAACAGCATACCAAAAAACAAAGGTATAGCGAAACCAACGATCAACCGGATCGGTGAACCCACAGTCATATCCTTCATTCTGCTGTGCTCCAAAGTATTTCCCTCCTCGCCTGAATGACTATAACAATCGGTGGCATTAAATTTTTCTTCCATCAAACGCCAACACTCCTACAACCTTTTTGGCTGTTTTCATATAATAATTAGAACCTTTATCACTCCTGTCAACACGATTCATTGTTATCTAGCTTAACATAGATGATCATGAAAAGCAATAAATGCTTTTTGGAGAATTAGAAGATGTAATTAATTTGCTCTTTCTTTTAATCGTTTTCTTTTTAATCCGTTCTTTTTTTGCTTTCGGATACCAAAAACAAAAAGAAGAGGCTATTTTCCATAAAAATCTAGGCAAATTTGGTGAAATGAATAAATCTTTTCCTTGATTCTGGGATAATATATTCTGGCTCAGTTCTTGAAGTGCAATTCCAATGTTCTTGTTCGGGCCATGACCTAAAGGTACATCTTTAAGAAATGGAAGCATTTCCCCAGCCCCGACACCAAGCGTCTGACCATAGGTTAGACCAAGAGCTTTACACCAATTTTTCATAATATCTGCAGCTACACGATTTTGCCACCCCTCATAAAATCCGTTATTGATCATACAGTAAACAGTACTTTTGTTATTACAGACTCCTCTGTTTTCAAACTCAATAAGAAAGCGCAGCAAGTGTGAATTTATACTGTCAACATATAGAGGAAATGCAAATATAAGTACATCGCTGCTCTGTGTTTCATTGTTTCTTTTTTTGAAGAATGGAAGCAGCCAAGGAATACTTCGGTCTAACACATTTTTCACAAATGGACTATAACAGCCATAAAAACATCTGCTGATAATGGTTACATTCTCGGTCTTTGAAAGTAATTCTCCCATGTTATCATATCCATCTTTCAATACGCATTTGCCGGGTGTTTTTATCCAACAACCAAAACAGCCGATACAAGGTCGTATCTTCCCAGTATCTGAAATAATATAGACGTCCTTATATGTTTCGGGGAATAAAGATTGAAATTTTTCATTGCTTAAATCGTGTATTAAAATATTCATTTTTCTGCCCCCTGTATTTGATAGGTAAACGGTAGATAGCGCGTACCTATACAAAACCGGAGCAAACCTGTATGA
>CAJUTR010000009.1:0-27399 GCA_910589665.1 uncultured Eubacterium sp.
GCATACGCAACGAAGATGCAACCCACATCATGTACCTTGTCACGAGCAGCTTAAAGTATAATAAGGAGAAAATCACTAACAATTTGCTTGCTATTATCAAGTCTATTATCGCAATGGATACCGCAGGTACAGATAGTGAGAAACTAAAATCACAGATAAAAGCCATTGAACAAAAACGCACAAATCTCATTGACCTTTATACATCTGGCGATATTACCAGAGATGAATTTTCAGCAGCAAGGGCAAAATGTGAGAATGAGATTGCTGAACTGCAATCCGTGATAGACAGCATAGACAAACAGAGGGAGATGATTGAAAAACAGCAAGAGCTTGTCGCTGAAATTACAGAAGCGATGAATGAGCTTATAAACGGCGTGGAATATGAAGATGATTTTTACAAAGAAATCTTAGATAAAATGGTTGTGAATGATAAAGACCATATTGACGTGTATTTGAACCTGCTCCCCCTCAAATGGAGCTACACGGTTGCAAAAAGCGTAAACTGTCCACAGGGTAGACCGCTAAAAAAAGCGCAAGCCCCTGAGATGGAACATTTCAGGGGCTTCTCTACCGATATCTGTCAATACACCCGCTACTTTGCGGTTTGTATTGGAGTATCTCTGGGAAAGGTAACGCATGGCAGCGCCGACCTCTCCGTTGGGCCCTCCTTATTGCAGATAGGGATACAGTAGATATATCATGATAGGAAGTGGTTAGAAGAGCACGTCCTATCTTTGGGTTTACAATCTTTTATACACATCGCCTCGATTGTTTATGTTTTCTATATCAATCAAGCGTATCGCTTCATCAATAGTATATAAAATCCTGCAATCGCCAACACGTATACGGTACAAATTATGACCTTTCAGTTTTTTTATATCCGTTCCGCCTGGCAATTTGTAAATTGCTTTATAGAGACGCAAACGTTTATTTTTATCCTGTTTTTCAAGAAATTTTTGTGCTTCCTTTTCAAGAACTATCTTATAAGTCTTCATAGGTCAGTCCCTCTTTCTCAAGCAGTTCATCAAGGGATATGACCGAACCGTCATTATTGGCATTCGCCTCCGCGATCATTTCTAAATCCCATTCGTCTGGATCCACTTCTTCTATATCGGTTTTTTCAATATCTAAAATCAAATTCGCAATATATGCAAGCTTGTATTCCGGAAGCCGGTCGATAACTTGTTTTAAATGTTCTCTATCACTCAAGGTTTATTCTCCTTTCATTTTACTTTTATAGTTTACATGATACAATAAAAATAATTAACATACAATAGCAAATCAAGTAAATAAATAGTAAAACCGGAAAGTATCGGTTTCGCCCGAATACTCCATATAATCCAGCACGGTACCCAGGGCCCGGTGTTTTTCCATGACGCTGCAGGCTGGATCGTTAAGGACTGCTAAAATATCCCGGATACGTGAGACGAGTTCTTCAGCGGTTGGCGTTTCAGTTGTAAAAAGCACTTTCTTTTCCTCGGATTCGATGAGCTGCTCCATTTTGGCGCGCTCTTCTGCCAGCAGTCTCTTGTTTTCCTTGTATTCATCCTTTGTATCTATGCCATCAATATAAGCTTCCCGGACGCGCAAGGCTTTTTGATCGAGTTTTGCGAGTGCGGCACGGTACTTATCAAGTAAAGGGGATGGTTCGCACATTTTGGGACTCGGATGGACGACAATATCGTTTATGTCCTTATCAAGGAATGATTGGAGGGAAGCTTTTAGAGCGTCCTCGCAGCGAATGGCCAAAGCACTGCCGGCTGACTTGTGCATCCCCTTTGAGTACTGCCAGCAGACAAACCGGGGGCGGTAGGTGCTTCGGCCTTTGTTTTTGGGGAAGTGATATGCGAGGTTTTTCCCGCAAACGGGACATTTTAAAAATCCACATAGGTAGTGTTTGTACTCGGTGTCGGATTTCCGCCTGCAGTTACCAGTACGGCCAGTGTAGCCGGGTTTGAATGGAAGTAAGCGCTGCTGGACAGCGTTGAAATATTCTTCCGTAAACATAGGCTCATGCAGGCCTTTGACCACGATTATATCCTTTTCGTCATTTAAGTGATATTCCCCATGTTTCGCGCGGTTCCAGCGGACCATGCCGGCATAAAAGGGATTTTGTAGAATGTACAAGATAGTACGGCGTTCGAAGTGGTTTCCGCGCCGGGTACGGTAGCCGGCATCGTTTATTATGCGGGCGATCGTTGTCAGGGTGTTTTTTTCGTCAAACAGCCGGAAGATCTGCCGGACAATTTCGGCTTCTGGTTCGTAGATCTCTGGGACGCGGTCCGCGTTCATGACATAGCCGAGCGGAGTGACTGACTGGTATCCGCCGCGGAGCGCCTTTTCTGTCATGCCGCGTTTTACGTCTCCGGCAAGGCGGATTGAATAGTATTCGTCCATCCATTCAATGATCCTTTCGATTAGGGGGGCGAACGGGCCTTCAATGAGCGGCTCCGTGATGCTTACGACTTCCACATTGTTTTTGCGGAGCAGGGACTTGTAGACAATGCTTTCTTCCTGATTCCTGGCAAACCTGCTATATTTCCAAACGAGTATGTAGTCGTATGGATGTTCTTTTGATTTGGCATTTGCGATCATTTGCTGGAATTTAGGTCTTTTATCGGCGTTTCGGCCGCTGATACCGTTGTCCTCGAAAAAATCGGTGATGAGGATGCCGTTTTTTTGGGCGTACTTTTTAAGTTCGCGTTTTTGGGCAGCAGGAGAGAGTTCTTCCTGCCGATCGGTACTGACACGGATGTACGCGGCAGCGGTTTTCGTGGATTCATCCATTTTGTAGTTCGCTCCTTTAGAGTTGTTTTCTGTTACTAGATATTAGGTTAGTAGTTGGCAAAAAAATCTTTGACGTTCTCTTTTTGAATTTCTGTGCATTCATGTAAATAGTCAACAGTCTGCTGCTGTGTATTTTGAGTTTCTTTGAGAGCACGGGCAAAGGATCGGCAAAGATCATTATTGTTAATGTTTATAGTTTTTAATATGCTTTTTGTGGACATAGTATTCTCACCTCGTATTCCCTTAATTTTTTATCTTTAGGATTGCCTGGTTTTCTGATAAAGGGCAGTCAGTGAATCCTGGAGTACCCGCGAAAAGTTAATGTGATTGTTTGACTTCCTCTGGCAAATATTTCGCGGGTTTGATGTTTTTCTTTTACTTTCTAAATAGATCCGAGTGAGTCCCGGTTCTGTCAAGATATAATTCATTGTCATACACTTCATAAATCAACAGCCAATCCGGCGTTATATGGCATTCCTTACGCCCTTTATAATTTCCGGTCAGAAAGTGCTCCTGATTCTTTTCCGGCAGCTTTTCAGGAATTGCCAATATCGCAATTATATCTTTCAGTAGGTTCATTTTATAACCGCGCTTTTCGCATTTTTTAAAATCCCGTTTGAATTGGTTGGAGTAGTTCACGTTTAACAATTTCTCAACCCTCCAAACTTTCCCACAAATCATCTAGATTAGTAAAGTGCTGACCTGTTCCGGTCCGCTTCATTTCGTCAACTTCTGCGAATGCCTCCAGTGTTTCGGCATTTGGTATTTCCGCAAAACCTGTTAAATTTTCCAATATTCCGACTACGTAAATCATTTTTTCATCTTCAATAGCGTTTAATAACTGTATTGCTTTTTCCCTCTCACTCATTTTTTACACCCTCTCTTTCTAAATTTCTAATCCCGCGCTGATTTCCTGATGAACCCTAACACGAAATCATATTCAATCTGCCCCGCCTCAAGCTCAATTCCATTTCATTTATTTTTGTATACCTGGATTATTTTTTGAATCGGGCGGCCTTTGATATGCCGCCCTTTTCGGACTGATTTATTCAGCCTTTTATATATTTTGCTACTTATTAACACTAATATTAGTGTTTTCAAAAATATTTTATCTTTTCTTCGTCAGTTGGGATTATTTCTATTATGTCAGACGGATTGAGTCGTAGGATTAAGCAGATTGTATTCAGGGTATCTACTGATATGCCGTGTCCCTTCCGAATGTGCTGCATTGTTCCTTCCGACATTATTTTATCCTTCCTCATTTTGGTACTGGTATAACCTCTATTTGATAATTCTTTCAAAATATCAATCTTATATCTCCACATTTCGCCACATCCTTTCTTTTGCTTTAAAACATTATAATACATAATTCGCAAAAAAACAACCTCAAAAATATTTTTATAAAAACTTTAATTTTAGTGTTGATAAACGCTAAAATTAGTGGTATTATATAACCGTAGCAAGGGAATAACAACAAACCAAACAGGAGGGAACGGATATGATAACATATTATGTTTATAATTACCAGACAGATGAATTTTTAGCAGAAGTAAAAGCAGATAACGTTATACAGGCAGAAATCAAAGTATCCGGAATGTTTAATATAGATTCCGAAGACGTATACGCTTTTACGGAAAGATTTGATTAAAGCCGTTATGGCAGAGCCAAGCAACACACGAACCACCCACCCGGCGGGGGTGCGCCGGGTGGGAGACCAGAAGGGAACTGACACGAGATATATGCAAGCGTACAGAAACCTTGTTAAAAGCATATTGCCGAATGGTGGAAAATGTGATATATTAACAATATGGAGTACCGTGTTACAAGGTGGAAAGCCTCCCAAACTTGCAAAAGATGGGAGGTGGTGCGAATGAGTACATATGAAGTATTAACATTGTTGATCCTTTTTGGTACGTTTTTAGTCGCATTGCTTGTGTGTAGACGTCACAGATGATACAAGGATATTGAATTGCACCATGATTCTACACGGTTTACACGTTTATAACCTACTCTCGCTCAACGATTCTTCGTATAGCAATTTCCTTAGAATAATGGTATAATATATCATGGAACAGAGATTCCATTAGAATTTGATGCCTGGAGGTGCTATATGCCAGCAATTATTACCAAAATTAAATTGATTAATTATAAAAGATTCAAGAATTATGTCATTGAACCAAAGCCACATATTAATATATTAATAGGCGATAATGAATCCGGGAAAAGCAGCATTCTTCAAGCAATAGATATCGTTGCAAGCGGAAACGTTCATAGAGTTGAAACCATAGGCTTGGATCGTATGATTAATATTGAGGCGGTTCAGGAATTCAATGCCAGTCAAAGAACCTATGATAACTTGCCTAAAATGATCATAGAATTATATCTTAATGGCGAATTCGCCCATGATGTCAATGGCAAGAACAACTCTGATAGGGTCATTTGTGATGGAATCAAGCTTGTATGTGAACCGAATCCCGATTTCCAAAATGAGATAACAGAATCCTTAAAAGATCAGGATAATTATTTTCCATATGACTATTACAAGATTCGTTTCTCGACATTTGCGGATGAAGGATATACCGGCTATAAAAAGAAGTTACGAAGCATTTTGATTGACAGCACTAATATGAATTCGGATTACGCAACGAATGATTTTATAAAGCGTACTTATTTTCAATACACGGAGGATAATGTCAAAGAACGTGCAGTCCATAAAGGTAAATATAGACAGATGCGCGATAACTTTCGGTCATCAAGCCTTCAGGAATTAAATAGCCGGATACCGTCCGGAAAAAGTTATGCATTTGGATTAAAAGCGAGTTCTGCTATGAGCCTCGAAGACAATTTGATGATTTATGAAGACGAAATTGGAATTGATAGTAAAGGAACCGGAAAGCAGGTTTTTATTAAGACTGACTTTGCGCTTGAGCGTTCTGGCACAAATATGGATGCTATCTTAATTGAAGAACCAGAAAATCACTTAAGTCACGTGAATTTACGAAAATTGGTTCAGCGTGTTGCTGATGCTCGGAATGGCCAGTTATTTATTACAACGCATAATAGCTTGATTAGCACTCGCCTGGAATTACAGAATCTTATTATTATGGGTAAAGAAGCTGTTGGTAGTCCAGTATCGCTTCAAAATTTGGATCAGTCAACGGCAAAATATTTTATGAAAGCACCTGTGGCCAATATCGTAGAGTTCGCCACATCGCGTAGGGTAATTTTGGTGGAAGGTCCGTCTGAATATATGTTATTTGAGAAATTCTATATAACGGAAACTGACCATAAACCGGAACAAGATGGTGTACACATTATTGACGTGCGTGGGCTAAGTTTCAAAAGATATTTAGAGATAGCCCGTCTAATCCATAGCAAGGTCGCAGTTGTTACGGATAATGACGGCAATAAACAAAAGAACTGTATAGACAAATACAGCGATTTTTCCGGGGATGCTGACATTGAGATTTTTAGCGAAGATGATAATGAGAAAAGGACGTTTGAAATCGTTTTGTATAATGACAACAAAGAACTCTGTGATGGGCTTTTCAACGATAAACCGCTAGATTATATGCTTGGGAATAAAACCGAAGCCGCATATACCCTGCTGGAGCAAACAGAGGATATCGTAGTCCCTGATTATATTAAAGGAGCAATCGAATGGATAAGAAAGTAATATTTGCCGTTGCCGGCTCCGGCAAAACAACATATATTATTAAAAGTTTATCTGCCGATAAAAGGTCATTAATCGTTACATATACTACCGCTAATTATGATAATCTGCGTCAGAAAATAACAAGCAGGTTTAATGGCATATGGCCAGCAAATGTAACTTTAATGACGTATTTTTCTTTTTTATATGGCTTCTGCTATAAGCCTTTTTTATCGGACAAGCATAAAGCAAAAGGCGTGATATATAGGGCAAATGAAAATAGATCGTATCGCCAAACAGATTTAGGTTATTATATGACACAAAATCGCTATTTATATAGCAACAGGCTTGCTTTGCTTTTAGAAAAAGAAGGAGTGCTGGATGATATAAAGCTACGTATAAACACATATTTTGACGAGTTTATTATTGATGAGGTTCAGGATATTGCTGGGCGCGATTTCACATTTTTAGAGAATCTTATGGAAAATCCGTTGAATATGCTTTTTGTAGGTGACTTTTATCAACATACATTCGATACCAGCCGGGATGGCAAAGCGAATGGGACTTTATTTGATGACAAGAAAAAGTACGAAGCACGATTTACGAAAAAAGGATTTTTAATCGACAATACAACCTTACAGAATAGCTGGAGATGCAGTAAAACTATTTGCAATTATATTAACGACCATATTGGAATTGAAATATCATCAAATCGTCCTGCAGAAGATGACACCGCAATCGAATTTGTAGACGATGAGAAAAGAATAATGTCAATACTCGCAGACAAAAATATTATTAAACTTCACTATCAAAATGGGGCTAAGTTTGGTTGCTGCCACAAAAATTGGGGCGAAACAAAGGGAGAGGATCATTATAAGGATGTATGCGTGATGTTAAATAAAACTACCGCCAAGAAACGTACTGCTGGTAAGTTATTGGAACTGCCGCCACCCACCAAGAATAAACTATACGTAGCAATTACACGTGCAAGAGGAAATGTTTATTTAGTAAATGATTTTTAGAAACTTGAAGCCTCAGTTTCCCTGACTAATCATCGCCAGCAATGAGAACACGGGTTATTACAAAGATATCCTTATAATTGCGTAAATCGTGGTAGATTATATCAACATAAACCGCGTCGTCCTGTGTGAGATAAAGCATATAGTAACGGTGTCTTATGAGATAAATATAAGCAGCATTGTTAAAGTGCTATTATTTTATTTTTTGCTTTTTGACATTTGTATTGGAATTTTCGTCCTATCCCGGAACAGGAATTCCAATGTTTGAGACTTTAGTGCGAATTAGTGTTGGGCTCGACCGATGCATTCCTTTTGCAGAGGTCTGCATGGTCTAACTGGAATTCGTCCAACTTTCTCCGTACGGGCTACTACGATCGCTCAGATGGCTACATCTACGCACGTGTCACGCATGGCTACTGGTGGTCGTTTGCCGCTGGTTCTGATACGTTTGGTCACCGCTTGAGTACGTACCCGACGAATGTCGGTCCTCAGAATAACTATTACCGCGGGGACGGTTTTGCCGTTCGCTGTGTGGTACGAGAGGGGTGAGAGAGAAAAATACTATCAGCCATACGGTTAACCGAATCGCTTTAAGTCCGGGAGGAAACTATTATAGTGGTATTTATCCATAAAATGTGGTATACTAAATATAATCTTAGATTGATTGGAGGAGTTTATATGACAGTAGATGCGGCTTGGGATTATGCCATTGGTATGATTAAAGTTGACGGGCTTGAGCCCACAGAAGATTTCAAAAAATATATTGAATTGGAAAAAAACGGGCAAGCTACTACGGAAGATTTAAAGAAATATCTGGACAAAAAATATAAGGTAAAGCAGGATGCTTGATCCATATGTATATCCCGGAACTAATATCCTTAGGAATATCTTAGGTATTCAAGATCGGCAGATGCTGGATGATGCAGAGGCAGATTATGTTTCCCTTCGTTTAAGAGAGCTCGCTGAGAATCCATTAGAAGGGAGTTATGATGTTGGTCATTTGGCCAAAATGCATAAATATATCTTCCAGGATATTTACGAATGGGCTGGAAAAATCCGCACAATCAACATAGAAAAAGAGGAACCTGCATTAGGTGGTTTGTCTATAGAATATTCAGACAAGGCAAAAATTGAGGGCGATTTGTCTGACGCCTTAAAGAAGATGACATCACGTTCTTGGGCCAGCCTATCTTTAGATGGCAGGGCAAAATGTTTTTCAGAAGATTTAGCGGCAGTATGGAAAGTACATGGTTTTCGTGAAGGCAATACCAGGCTTGCCGTGACTTTTTGTTGCCAGTTTATTGAGGCGCAAGGAATCTCCATTGACCGAACAATTTTTGAGAAACATAGCACGTACGTCCGGACTGCGCTTGTCGCTTACTCAGCAGTATTCCACGATTTAGGGGATTTATCTAAGAAAGAATACTTGGAAAGAATCATCAGAGATTCTTTGGAACATGCAAAAAACACTGTGTAAGGAATAAAACTTTAAAAAGCCCACGGAATCAATCCCGCAGGCTTTATATGACTAAGTTACTCACAGCCGGGCTGTGCATTATTAAAGTGCTGTTGTATTATTTTTTCTTTTTGTTTTTTGGCATTTGTATCGGAATTCTCGTTCCATCCCGGAACAGGAATTCCAATTTTTCATCGGCGTATACGGTCACGGATTCAACCATAGAGCTCCATAAATCATCGTCGAACTCATCCAAAATATCCCCACATCCTCGCAGTTCATCCAGGCAACGGCGGATTTGCTCTTTCCTTCCCGATTGCTCTAAAATCTCTTTTTGTATGGCCTCGATTTCCTCCTCAGCCTTTTTACATTCTGTATCCAGCTCAGAAAAGTGCCGGTTGTATTCCTCCTGGTCTTGAATCTGCCTTGTGTTTTCTTCCATATAAAGGCGGAGGCTGTTCATCAGATGGCTATGCTTGTTTTGAGCTTCAGCCAGCTTCCTTTCCAATTTGCTGGTATCAGCAAGTAGCGGCAGCATTTCCTCAAACCGGGCAATATACTGTTCTTTATTGCCGAGCATCCGGTTAAACGCTTCCACGAAGGCTGCTTCGAGGGTCGCCTCGTCCAAATTCGGAGTAGAACAGGCCGTTTTTTCTTCATATTTTTGGTTGCAACGCCAAATGTATTTACGGTGTTTACTATTGCTGTGCCAAACTTTCCGGCCGTAATAACCGCCACAATCCCCACAGATAACCTTTGCCGCAAACGGATTGCTGCGGTGCAGCTTATGGCGTTCTGGACGCCGCCGTTCAATCTCTTTTTGCACCAGGTCAAAAGTTGCCGGGTCAATGATGGCCGGGTGCGAGTCCTTAATATAGTATTGCGGTATCTCGCCACAGTTTTTCTTGACGCGTTTGGTTAAGAAATCGGCAACATAGGTTTTCTGGAGCAGGGCGTCCCCTTTGTATTTCTCGTTTTGGAGAATGCTCATAATTGTCGAGACTCTCCAATTTTCCTTGCCCATTGGCGTTGGTATACCCTGTTTTGTGAGGTGGTCGGCAATCATCCGGACAGTCTGCCCTTCTAGAAACAGTTGATAAATCTTGCGGATAATTTTCGCCTCATCCTCTACAATCTCCAAAATACCATCCTCGCCCTTCTTGTACCCAAGGAAGTGTTTATAGGCAAGGGAGAACTTCCCTTCCTCCATGCTGCGGCGCTTTCCCCAGGTAATGTTCTCGCTGATGGAGCGGCTTTCTTCCTGTGCCAAACTGCTCATAATCGTAATCATGACTTCACCTTTGGCGTCTAAGGTGTAGATATTTTCCTTCTCAAAATATACTTCCACATTCCGCTCCTTTAGCTTGCGGACGGTCGTCAGGGTATCTACTGTATTGCGGGCAAAACGGCTGATAGATTTGGTGAGGATCAGGTCAATTTTGCCATCCAGTGCGTCTGCCACCATCCGGTTAAACCCCTCACGTCTTTTAGTGTTCGTGCCGGAGATTCCTTCGTCTGCGTACAGGCCGACAAATTCTCATTCCGGGTTGCTTTGGATATGGCGGGTATAAAAGTCAACCTGTGCCTCATAACTGGACTGCTGTTCGTCTGAATCTGTAGACACACGGGCATAAGCCGCTACGCGCCGTTTTTGCTGCATCGTTGCATCTATGGCATTCTGACGCAGGCTGGCGCGGCTCTCTATCTTTTGGACTTTTCTTGTAAATGCCAGCATTCTTCCTCATCTCCTTTCCTTTTTTGCCTGATAACCTCCAGCTGACGTTCCCGCGCTTTCTGCCTCATTTCCGGCGTCCAGCTTTCCCGGCGGGATGGATGCCGCCAAGTGACGCTTTCCATATGGCCATCATGGAAAACGTAGACCAGGCAGTTGTGCTCCGGCACTAATATCTCATCAATATCCCGGGTCAGTTCCTCCCGTCCCCAGCCGCCATACCCCAAAACCTCGGAAGTCTTAGCGATGAGTATGTCTTCCGGAATCCGCTGCGACGGGCATTCGGATTTTCCATAAACATGGAAAGTGGAACATACCCATTGTGGTTTCTTGGTGTACTTCTTATCCGAAGCGGTTAGCTTACGGGAAAAATGCCTGCCGCATAAGCCGCAGCGGATCATTCCCGTGAATAAATATGGGGAAGCGGGCCTTGCCGTATGCGGGCGTGAGTATTCTGCCGCCCGCCGCTCCAGCTCATTCTGTACCCTCTGGAAAGTTTCCCCGTCAATGATGGCTTCATGGCTGTCTTCCACATAATACATGGGCAATTCGCCGTGGTTTATCATCTTCTTTTTGGTGATATGGTCGGATCTGTAGGTTTTCTGGAGCAGCAGATTGCCGGTATAGGTTTCCCGCTGCAGGATGCCACGGATGGTGCTCTTGCTCCATAAATTCCCCCACCTGGTTGGGACGCCCTCCCGGTTCAGCTTCTTAGCAATGGGTGCGATGCCCATGCCGCTGAGAAAGTTGTTAAAGATTTGTTTTACAATCTCTGCTTCTTCGGGGACCACCTGCAGCATACCGTCCTTAAAACGGTATCCGAACAATCCGCCGCCCGTAGGGATTCCTCGCTCAAAGTTCTTGCGGATGCGCCACTTGACGTTTTCCGAGGCGGATCGGCTTTCCTCCTGGGCAAAGGAAGCCAGCAGGGTCAGCATTAGTTCGCCGTCCGTGCTTAATGTGTGGATGTTTTCTTTCTCAAAAAATATGTCAATCTCCAACGCTTTAAGCTCACGGGCAGTCTCCAGCAGTGTCACCGTGTTGCGCGCTAACCGGGTAATGGATTTTACAATTACCATATCGATTTTCCCTGCCCGACAGTCGGAGAGCAGTTTTTGGAACTGTGGGCGGTTTTCTTTCGTGCCGGTCATTGCTTCATCGGCATAAATTCCGGCCAGTTCCCAGTCGCCCCGGCTTCCTATATAACTATTATAGTAACTGATCTGTGCAGATAAGGAATGAAGCTGCGCGTCCTTGCCGGATGATACGCGCGCATAGGCAGCGACACGTTTACGTTTGACGGGCTGCGTGTTTCTGCCCCCTATTTTTGTTATTTCTCTCATAATACCTCCGTTCCTGGCATCCCCTGTTACATCTATCACTCACATTGCCATAAAAAGCAAGTGTCGTTTTTAATAAAAGGGGCTGCCATGGTGGCATGCCCACCGTAAAGTTCAGGGAGCCCCATGAGAGGCTCCCCCGTTAATGTGCTACAGTTTCCTCACCCGGTCGACATCATAAACAATGCCAAGCCCGGAACCGCAGTCCCAGTCCACGAACACCGTCCCCGTATCGTCAACTAAGCGGACAGTGCCCTTGTCACCAGGCTTGAGGCGGCTGTAAGGGTCATCCATATGGATAAGCTCCACCCGAGTGCCTTTAGGGTACATTTTCCGTACCCGTTCGACGGTTTCCCGGCTGGGGAATCTGCTATTTGCCATAAGTTTCACCTCCCGCATCCTCTTCCTGTGTCCCATATCCTGCGGCATCTGCTTCTTCCGGCGGAATGGTAAGCTCCTGCGCTGCTACAAGCGCCGCTTCTGCCGGATTTGGTGGGATTGCAGCATTTTCATTACGTTCCGGGCGGTGGCCGGATTTCCAGCTGCTGTTGCCGGTAAGGTTTCTTAGCAGGATTTTGCGGGCAGTTTTATACTCATCCCCGATAAAACCTAAGCGGATCAGGAACAGGCGCATGGTGAACTTAGCGTTCTCAATCGGTTTTTCTACCGCCGTCACCCGTTTCTGTGTCTTTGCCATTTTGCAGATGGCGGCGATTAAGCGATTATAGGCATCGGCTTCACCGTCAATACTATGGAGGGTGAACCATGGGAAAGAAATCTTGCCGTCAAGTTCTACGATTGATAGGTCGTCCGTTTCCAGTGTTTGTTTAAGCAGGGTCGCTTTGCTGGCGACGATTTTCTTTAGATTTTCCCGCATTTCCGGGGTAAATCCTGTGTCGGGAATCTCAATCGTTAGTTTACCTGGTGCGTCAGTATTTGATGTTGCATCAGACACATTCTCATCTGCAGCAGTTTCCAGCGTTGCTTCATTCATAGCAACTTCCGTTGCTGTATTTTCTGCCAAAGTGTCCCTTGCTTCGCCTGCCAGGACCTCATCTGCAGCAGATTCTTCCGTTGGATTGTCCGTGGCTGCCTGTTCTGCGACAAAGCCCCGTTCCTGCAAGTCGTTGATGAGTACCGCCGCATAGTCGGGATGGATATTACTGCCATATGACAGCACGCCGTTTTTGTCTACGGTATAATCACCAACGGTGTAGGAGAAACTGGGTGCGCCCTGGTAGACAGCAGGTTTATCCAGTATTTGGCTGATAGCCTCAACCAGCGGTTTTCTATCGCTGCCGTGGAGATTGTAATTATATTGGAAGTTCATATTATTTGCTCCTTTCGTTTGGCTGTACACACATCTATCACTCAGACCGCCGATTCCGGCAAGTCTTGTTTTGTCATAACAATATGGAATAATGTGTGTCATTCTGCTTCCGGGGCTTCGCCGGTGAATATGTAATTTGCATATTCTTCCCGGTGTTCTTCCAAATAAATGACTAACTCAAAGTAGTTCTCACGGTTAGCAATCCACTGCACCATGCGGGTGTCCAGCATATTGGTTTCCCCGCTTTGCCGGACAGCCTCAATCTGTTCCTTAATTCTTTCCGTCATACGTCTCACCTCCTTCATACTTTTCTGCCAGATATGCTTCCCAAACTGAGTCAAGCACGGCATGTCGCAGAATTTTGGCGTCAAAGCCAGCATCTTCATAACCTTGCCGGATTGTATCAAAATAACTGCGCGACGGCGTGTCATAGGGATGCATAGCTTCGTTCATGATATAGGCCATTGCCTGAATCCGTCTGCTGTCCACCGTTACCTTTATCATTTCCTTACGGTAAAGATGCGGGTAACCCTCATATATGTCGAGGTTATACTCGTCACTTGGCTGTAGTCGCCAAATGATGATGGGGACTTTGCTGCCCTGCTGCCTCTCAATCGTGGCTACGGCAGTGCCTTTACCCCGGAACATCAGGCGGTAGTTCTGTAAATAAGTTGCTTTTACAACTTCTGCCGTGGGGCAGCGTTTTGCCATCTGCTCCAGGTTGAGGTTGGAGCCATAGGCGATATAGAACCTGTCTTTTGCTGCATTGTTACTTTTACTCATATGTTTTGCCCTCCATTCTCAGTATTCCTGGCACTAATATGGCTCCTGACATTCTCTTTGGAACCATACCGCCAGGCGGCATTGCCGTCCAGGTGCTGGTAGAGATGCTCCCGGCAGCTCTTGAACTCATCGCCGATAAAACCGATGCGGTTCAGCCAAACACGCATGGCGAACTTCTCATTTTCTTCCTGCACCTTGCGGTAGCTGGCGCTTTTCTGTGTCAACGCCTGATGGTTCAGGGCGAGCGCCAGCACGATATATGCCCGGATTTTCCCGGCATGGAGCGTGCTGTTGAAGCCCCGCAGTTCCACCGTATGGTTGCCGTGGAAGAAACTGTGTAGATTGAGAAAATGATAGCGGCTGGTGTGGTAGTGACCGTTACGGTTTCCCGCATAGTTCTCATACCAAATAGATTCTATCTGACTTAGTGTTTTTGGCTTTACCTGGTTCATGCGCTCTACCAAAATAGCGTCCATTTTCTTGCAGTAACGCATCCGCTCCGGCGCAATCTGAAGTGACTTATAAAGCAAATCATTGTGTGCGTAGATGATATTGATGAAGTTGCGGATGCTTCTAGGGGTGTGGGCGGCCCCGTCGAGATGGATATGGATGCCGCAGGATCTGTTCGCAAATCCTCCGGCTTTCCTGAGCCTCCTTGCCAAAGCCTGCACCCGGTCAATATCCTCCCGGTAGAGCAGGATGGGGCTGACCAGTTCCACGCTGTAACTATCATTAGCGGAGACAGTCCTGCGCCCCTCTTTTTTCTGGCAATGCAGGCTGCCATCGTACATCACTTTCCAGATACGCCCATCCGGAGCGGTTACTTTGTGGGTGTCATAATAATCCCCGGCAGTGTCAGTCGTGCCGCCTAAGTAATGCGCAGTAACTTCTGCTGCTTTTTGCCTGGTGATCCCGGTGAACTCGATCTCCAGGCCGAATCTTTTCGTAAACATTTGCCCTCCTTTCCTGCGGCTGTTGGAGCGCGGAATGGGGGCGGCTGTGGTGCGCCCCCAAACTTGGCTGCGCACCATGCCGCAATGTTTACCTGGTTTTTATGTTACCTGTCTAAATCCTCCTTTCCCAGAACTTTTTCCGTGAGATTGTTTAGCGCCGGGCTGAGCCCTGCTGCGGAACCGGCTGCCGGTCGGTATTTTTTCTGTAGCTTCGCCGTCAGCTTACGGCGTTCCGCATCGGTAATCAGCCCGCGCTTATGAAGATGGCCGACGATGGCAAGCATCGCACCATATTGCTTTATCTGTTCAAAATGTGCTTTATCCATTACGGCAATCCCTCCCCATAGCGGCTGAGACGGTAACATTCCCTGCCGCAGAATTGCTTTTTCTTGTTCCCGAAGCTGACGAATTCTTTTCCGCAGCAATAGCAAATCAGACGGTATGGCTGCCTGCTACGGAAATGGTTCCACCACTGGTAACGGCACCGGTTGCTGCAAAAAATCTTGCGTCCGCCACCCGTGGGGTGCGATAATGGCTTGCTGCAATTTTTACATAAACCGGTTTCCGCACCGTTGCTAAGTGGGGCATGGACGCCATTGCGGTAGCAGATGGATTTTACAGTATTGGGAGATAAGGAGAAAAAATCTGCAATTTCCGCATACGATGCGCCATCCTCACGCATTTTTAGCATTGCCTGTTTGGTTTTGGGATCAGTCATGCTGCCTCCTTTTCTGCCCCGGCTCCTGCACCTGCCATATATGCGGCTTTGATGCGCAGTCCGAGGGCGTGTACTACATTGACGGTTACGGCGTTGCCAGCCTGCCGGTAAGCCTGGGTGTCGGAAGTCACAGCCAGCAGTTTATCAATCTGTGCGTCAGAAAATCCCTGCAGCCGCAGGCATTCCCGCGGGACGAGGCGGCGGATTCTCAGGTCTTCCCCCACAACCGCCTTGTCCGCATGCGTAGTAATGGTATAGGAGACGCCGTGCCCCACGCGCGCCCGCTTCTTGTTCTGTCCGGCGTAGGAGATGTCGACCGAATCTCCCGGCTCCGCTTCACTGTACCCGCGCCTGGTGGCTTCTTTAATCAGCAGGACGCCATCACGCACCTGCCTTGAGCTTATGCCTTTGCAGTAACTGGCGGTGAGGGTGCGGGCGCAGTCCCGTGTGTCCGTGATCCCCACCTGGCTGCTGCAGCTTACAAGGTACAGCCCGGTTTTTCCACCGCCTCCCCCGGAGCTGGCAAGTTGGGTGCAGGCGACCCCGGCCGGGTCGTAGACCCTTTCCCCCTGTGCCCCGTCGATGACTTGTATAAGAGCTTTTCCGTCTGCTCCGGTGAGAGGTAGTATTTTTCCGGCACATCTCGGATCAAGATATCCGACAATATACACCCGTTTGCGTGACTGCGCGACTCCAAAATACTTGCTGTTAAGCACCTGCCATTCCACACCGTACCCCAGTTCTGATAGCGTGCTGAGGATGATTGTAAACGTCCGTCCTTCGTCATGGCTAAGCAGTCCGGGAACGTTTTCAAGTAGAAAAAACGCAGGCCGTTTGGCTTTAAGGACACGCGCGATGTCAAAAAAGAGCGTGCCTCTCGCATCTTCAAAGCCACGGCGCTTTCCGGCAATGGAAAAGCTTTGGCAGGGGAACCCGGCGCAGAGCAGGACGAAGTCCGGCATTGTTCCGGTGTCAATTTTTCTTGCGTCTTCATAATAAACCTCGCTTTCTTTTATATTATGTATGGCACGGTATGCCCGGTTGGCGTGTTTGTCGATTTCCGAGTGGCCGATGCAGGTAAAGCCGCCGACGCGCTCCAGCCCGGCACGGAACCCGCCAATACCGGCAAACATATCAAAGAACCTGATATTTTGTGTAGACATAGTAAACCTCCTTATAGATTTGTTCGTGTAATAAAAATCATAATCCCTCCGTTAAGTGTTATTGCGGTGCGCCTGGGCGCCTGGCGCAGTTAAGCCGGCAGGGACGGATTCTTTCTTCTTTGGCATTATTTACGCACTGCCTGTTTTTGTTTTTCCGTTTTTAGCTTTCTTAAGAGATGGTTACATAAAATCTTTTATCCCGTCATAAACATGGCTGCAGAAACCGAGGATTGTATCGATAATTTTTTCCTCTTCCACATTTTTTGGCTTTACGTCCCAGCCGCGGTCATAGTTGATGGCTGTCGGCCCATGTTCCTGCCAAACCGTCAGTTTGCTAACATTCCCGCTGTTAATGCCAAATTTGGAAGCTTCTGCATAGACTTTTGCCTGAAAGCGTAAATTTCCGACTTTGCCTGATATCCAATTATTATCCATAAACTTTACCTTGCTGATGCCATAGCGTGCGTCTTCTAGGCATTCTTCCATATCCTAAGATGCATCCGTTTTGCCGGTCAGGATGAAATGGCTGTACGCACCCCAGTTCTTTCTGTCAAGCAAATAATTTACGAGTTCGTACCAGCCTTCACGGTTAGCGATGGACATTACCGCGTTGCAGTCGAACATGTTAGCTTCCGCGCTGTCACGCACTTTAAGTATCTGCTTTTTTATAGTTGGTGTTAATTGGTTCTTAGCTGTACCCATGTTGTTCCTTAGTAGTTAAATTGTTCATAAAACTGCAGCCTGTAAATGTTACCTTTGCCTCAAGTCTTGTCCTGCCGCTTAACTGTGCCAGACGTCCAGACTCTTAGCACAGCATCTCCCTGTCTCCCCCATCCAGGACGAGATGCTCCAGCTCATCGCAGGTAATTACAGCAAATAATTTCGCCTGCTTATCAAAAGCCTCTCTGAGATGCCGGATGAGTTTTTCTTTCCGGGTAATGCTTGGTACAATCCAAACCGTGAGTGGGAACATTTCCGATTCTTCCTGCTCCAAGCCGGAGCGGTAGTAGGCATGGTATTTCTCGCATTTATCAATGATCTTGGCGGGAGATTCCGTGTCAAGGTCAACTTCGATAAAATAGCGGTCTTCATATTCTTCAGTGGCAGTTGCGGCGTAGAGGTCGGGCTTGAGGGAGTAGGACACCCCGGCATTGCTGTATGCTCGCCAGCATTCCGGCTCTAACTGCAAAGCGGTAATCTGAGGCTCATGTTCCCGGCAGATTTCTGTCAGCCGGATGGCAGTTTCTGCAACCGCCAGGGTATGGGCTAAGAAATATGGGGACGGTTCATAATGCCTACGCATGGGAGATGCCTTGCCGTCATGGAGCCGCAACAGGCGCTCGCCGGCGTGGGTCAGATGCCAGATGAATGAGCCTGATCCGGCTCTTACTCCGCCAATCCTCCGCGAGAGACTGTTAACCAGCCCATACCCGCTTAGCTTCTTGAGACTGCGGCTGGCTGCCCTAAGCCCGGCAGAGGGATTAGCGGCATCCGTGAATAACAGCCGCCCGATCTGCCCAGTCATGAGGTAGCGGTACTGTTGCACCGCGGCGAGCAGCTGTCGGTCGCGCTCCCCCAGGCGGCTGTCAGTCTCCGCCAGTTGTCTTTTGGATACACGCTGGGGCGATTGGCTGTCATTAACAGGGGCGCCGCCTGCAATAGGGGAATCCGTAGCGGGAACGCTGAAGGAATCCCGGACATTAAACTGCGCGAAGTCCCTGATCCCCGCGGTTTCCGCTTGTGCTTTGCCGTCCCCGTCCGTCAGTCGGTTCGTCAGCCGGTCCGTCATGGTTTTTTCCTCCTTCCAATGTTAACGTCGCCGGGATTTTCCCCGGTGGTTTGGTTGTTAGCGGTAAATATACTGAGATATTCTTCTTCAGTTTGCTCTGCCGGGATGCCGTAGGCGGCCTGGCTCTTTGCCTTAAGCTCGGCGGCATCCCGCAGGGCGGGCGGTGGCGGCAGAGTCCTGCCCTGTACCCAGCCAATGTTTCTTCCTCCTGATTGGAACGAGGCATAAACCTGGTAGCGGGGCAGAGCCATAAAATCCTCTGCGGTAAGTTCCGGCGCCATCGCTGCCATGTCTTTAGCATCCTTGCTGTTAAGACCGAACACTATTTTGTTCCTGGCGTTGGCGTCTACCCCGGAGCGGATCTCTAACGGCAGCTGATCCCTATATTGGTGCGCCAGCGTCAGTCCGACACCCAAGCCTCTCGCCTGCGCTAAAGCGTCCGATAAATCAGTCGGCAACGACAAATAATCTTGCAGCTCGTCGATGTAGATTTCTACAATGTGCCGCTTCTCCGCCGGGATACCCGCCCGTGACAGGGCAAGCGTCCAGGTTAAGCCGACAATTAGTGAGCCTAAGAGCCTGGCACTTTCTCCTCCGGTTAAACCACGGTTCAGCGGAATTAGTACAATCTTTCGTTTATTGAACAAATCTGTGAGGGAAAACTTTGGCTTTGCCTGCCCCAGGGTGTTCCTTAGCCCCGGTCGTAAAGTTAGCTGTCTAAGCTTGTTGAGAACAGGGCTTATCTGCTGCCTTTTTTCGGTATCCCTCAGAGCCTCAAACTGTTCCCAAAACGGGCGCAACGCTACGCGGTCTTTAACCTTGTTGGTAATTTTCTGCCTAAAGCGCTCGTCAGTCAGAAGCGGCAATAGCCACAATAGTGTAGAATTTTCTGTCTCAACGAGGGTCAGAAGGGCTGCTGTTAGTACATCTTGCGTGTAAATTCCCCAACAGTCACTAAAGATTTCTTTAAGCACGGAGAGAGTTGCATCCGCAATCAGCGAAGGGTTGCCATAATCCTTAAACGCCAGCGGGTTAAACCCACATGGGCAGGAATCGGATGGATCGATAATAACCACATCGCCCACGCGTTCTTCTGGAATCCGTTCCAAGATAGATATAATCAAATCTGCCTTTGGATCAAGTACCAAGACGCTTCTTCCAGCCGTAATATCCGCCAGAATTAGGTGTAACATTGCAGTTGATTTTCCGCTTCCAGTAGGCCCCAGGCACACCGTATGCTCTAAACTGTCGTGCGGAGAAATACTCAGCCGCTTCGGGTTCATTGCGTCCATGCTGACGGCGAAGCTACGGTTATTCTGCTGATTAGTCGGATTGCGATACCAGTTAGGTGACAGTATGACCTTTGGATGTAGCCCCGGAGTTCCGGGTAATTCTTCCTCCCCGGCTGGGAGCAGGAGGAAGCTAGAGAGCTCCTTGACCGATAACTTCAGGGGGAAACGGAGCGGCACATGGACGGTGTTAAGGTCAGAGGGTTTGATGGTTTCCTCACGGATGCGCACCCCTGCTGACTCCAATACCTTGAATGCACTGATGATGCTTTGCAGACGAGTGTTGGTATTTTCTCCAGTGATACCAATGCGGATGACAGCCTGGAACGTGTGCTGCTCGGCTTTTTCCCGCACGCTTTTACGGCTCTCGGCGGAAGCTTTTTGTACGTCTCCGAGGAGTATCTGCAGCCATGTTGCATTTGGGTCAGCGAGGTTAGTTGGCACTGGGGAGGGGGCATAGGCCCGCCCCAGTACAATTTGCATTACCATTTCTGTGCCACTTTTATCCTCGGTGAGTGCTGCCAACCCTGCCCGGATGACTGCCTCCGTAATGTCAGTCTTAAGCGAGAGCGTCGGGTTGCTAATCTTCAGTTGTCGGGCAGTAGTAACAGCTGCACGTTTTTCTGTGCCAACTTCGTGGAACTGGATATCACCATGTGCCCTGATGGCCTCCTCAATATTTCTGATGTACCTTGTGGCGGCTCCAATGAGATAGCTCACTTTGCCGTTTTGGCTGCGTACCTCCCAGATGACGGCTCCCCGCGGTGGTGATAATGCCGCCAAATGCGAGAGAACTTCCCACACGGTTTCTGTTTTATATGGCCGCGCCCATACTATTTCCTTAAAGACAAGGTTTTCTATTTGATGCTTCAAAAATACCCACTCCTTCCTATATTTCTTGTGCTTTTTACCATTTTCCCAAGTCATCATGTTTATGCCTCCAAATGCGGAAACATATTATGGCTACGGTAAAGATTATGGCGATAGCAAGCAGTATCGGCCAAACTTCCAAAATCCAGTATGCGGCGGTATTGATGAGAAAGGCGCTGAGCGCCAGCATGAATGCAAACTCCAGTATCCGGGTAATTAGTTTTTTGGGTGGTTCCAATCATCATCCCTCCTCTCTGAGTGCTTTAGCGCTGTACTTTGGCACAGGATAGTTTTCTCCTGGCATGATGATGTCTGACCCTCCTGGCGCTTCATAACCCCAACAGTCGAAGTCCGGTTCTCTGTGGCGGGCGAAAAGCTCGAGATAAGGTCCGTATGACATCCGCCTAATAACTGCGTATTGCTCTTCGGGTTTCTGGCTATGCCGTTGCTGTGGGCAGAAGATCCAGTTGGGCTGACCGTGAAATTTAACCGGCGCCTTGCCACGTGTGGCAAAGAGGCATGTTTCTGACGCATTTCTAAAATAATTACCCAAAAGGAGGCGGGGTTTGATCCAGTAGATCGGGCTGCGGTATGTAAAGCCCCAAGCCTTAATCACATCTAAACCCTCTTGTAACAGGGCGTTAGGAATCCACAAATAAAGGTGGCTGTTTTCTTCCGCTAAATCCTGTACTGGCATCGCTTTGATGCGCTCCAGAGACATCAGTTCATAATGGCTTTCCGCACTGCGATGACTATTTTTCCCACGCTGCGAGGAGACTCCCCATGGGGGGTCAGCGAGGATTGTGTGATATTTCTTGGTTTTGTTGATTTTACTTTCTGTCTGATTGATTTTTCCTTCCATATAATCGTCCTTTCTTTGCTTGGCGCGGTTTTGACGGTATTTAAGCCCAAAACCACGCCGATTAAAAAGTTAAGCACAATGAGTTTTCGGAGCGATTCGACACCCATTAACAGGGGTCAAATGTCAATTAGGGCGCAATAAGGAACGATATTGTAATATTGTCAAGAATATGTTGACAATGCCTTGTTTTGCGCTTAATTGCTGTACCCTCTGAAACGACAGGGCAGTCCTTTGCACCGTGTTTTCTGTCTAAATGTCAGTTTTCTTGCGGAAACGCTCTTTAGCGTCTTCTGCACAAGCTTTTTGGATCATTTTCCTGTACGATTCCATGACATCATACCCGTCCATAAAGCTGTCCTGTAAATACTTCCATATCATTCTGCGCATGGCGATTTTTCTGTAACAGTGCTTATAAAGCAGATGGATCAGCCAGCCAACGATAGTAACTATAGATATTGCTTGTGCGATTAGTTCTGTAGTCATGGCAGATCATCACCACCTTTCCAGTCGCTTCAGCGAGCCCTTTAGATATGTAGCCATAATAGCCCGGCAGCAGCCACCTACATCTGGGTTTATACTGGCGAGCTGCTCGGCCATCATGCCCAAGCTGCCAATGTTTTGCATTGACCCTCTGGCAAGCTGAGCGGCGAGCTTGTCCTGCGCGAAATCGAGCGTTGCCTGATCCAGCATCATATTAGCGGTGTGTTTTGCCATCCAGCTCAGATTGCGTGGCATGGGGGTGTAGTTAGTGGCGGTTTCTATGACTGTGTCGTCATAGCCGTCCGGGTAAATGTTTTGTTGGTTCATAAGAATGTCCTCCTATCATTGATTTTTGATAGTAAATATCCATATTGAAAGGCTGAATTATAAGTTGCCCTTGATGCGGATTTTTCTATCTAATATACATAGGACGCTTTAGGAAGATTTGAGTAAGTATTTTATAAAAATTCAGAAGAATTTTTTTGAACACCAAAAAAGACGCCTTAAAAAGCGCCTTTTTAGAAGAGTAGTTTTTGCGGTATTATATTTGTTTAAGTTTTCTCGGACACCTTAAAATTTTAAGCAGTAGTATGACAATGATAATCAGACAAATAGCGTTCAAAACAGTATAAACAGCAATTATAGTGTTGCATCTTCTGTTATCTTGGATAATAATTTTAACAGAATCTTCTATGGTAGTATCATTCACGCCAACCCATACGAAATTTTCTATTGTATCAATGCTTTCTTCTAAATTATTATCAACTACTTCAGCAGTAAAGCGAATGAACGCGTTACCACCATTCTTACCATCAGGGCTACCAAGGTAGCTACCGATGTTTACACCACGGGTTACAATGTCACCATCCGGGGTCAAAGTTGCCCAGTTTGGATAGTTCATGTTGTAAAGCTTGGTCGTACCAGGAACATACTTCAAGTTGCCTGGTAGGATATCGCGAATCATCACGTTATCCTGAGTTTCAGTACCAGTGTTGTTGTACTCAATCTGGAACTCAACCTGTTCACCGATCTCGGCATCAACAACTTCGCTCCATTCCTTAGTACCAACAAGACGGCTCATTGTTTTAACTGTAAAATCATAGTCATAAACAACTTTTACTTGGATAGTTATATAACTCTTATATGCATCGCCGCCCGGAATTTGACCATCCAATGCATCGTAGCCAATCAAAGCCCCTCCCTCGGATGCTTTCGTCGCAATCTCATCACCCAAAGTTATCCCTTCCTGGCCGATTCCACCATTGTACAGCAATGCAGAGCCATAAACATACTCCAAGTGGAAATTTTTATTGCTGTTAAAATTTATGTAGTCCCAGTATTCGCCTGGGCTGGCATTTGAGGATTCAATAAAGCCGTTTACCTGTACCTGTTTGCTGGAAGTTGATGGGATACTGAAAGCGACCTTCACATCTTCAGCGGCCGCATCAAAACCGTTCGGGTTATTATTGTTCACATAAAGGCGGATAACGTAAGTCTCGCCATCCTCGGCCTCAATATTACCACCTTGCCATGTACTTTGTGGATTTTTTGCAAAGCCATTACTGTCGGCTTCCATAGCTGAAACGAAATCTTTTTCATTGCCGATTTCAGCGTCGCTGATTGAATTAAAGAAAGGTGTATTACCAAAATCATCGGCGTGTTCACTGATGTATTGTGTCGAATAGCTTGGTCGACCTCCACTGTCGTCGCCCCAAGCAAAAGCAGTTGTAGGACATACTGCCATGCTCACCAGGACGGTTAAGAATATTACAATTATAAAATTTGTTTTATTATTTTCTTTCATTGATTCTCCCTCAAGCCCGTAATATCAACTTTCTTTCTGGAATCTATATCTTCTATATTAAAATCATGTAAATAAAGTTGAGCTATGTATTTTTACTGTTTTTATTTGGGAAATTCTACGCTTCCCGAAACAGTACCTTGGCTTATAACCTCCTTACAAGGAGCTATTATAGGTATCCTAGCTTGTTTCTCTTGACCTTCTTCGAGAGTGTCATTCCGTAATGGTTCCATAGAATATTCCTCAGCAATCAGAACGTTAGAGGAATCCGAATCTTGCCCAGGTTTATTCACCAAAATAATCAGTATTAAACAAACGATGCTAGCGAGCACTGCCGTAATAAGCTCTTTTGATATGTCAAAGATTTGCTCATCTTCTTCATCTACATTTCCATCAATAGGTATCTTAGTCTCATGATTATGCAAAACTAAGCCACATATAGAAACTTTAAACGTTATTATTCTATAATGCTGCACTTTGATTTCGTCGGCATCGATCTCTGCCAAATTGTCTTTTACAAAGGAACTGTTATCCAAATAGTCAGTAATAGGCAATGATAACTTTTTTGGTATTCTATCATTGCAAAAATCTTCATAGACTTTATTTGTAAATTCTGATATTTCTTCCTTTTTATTTTTTATTTCGATAAGAGCTTTTGATAACTCTTCAATAATGTTATTTTCTACCTCACGTAATAAATTGTCTTTATCTTTTCGTTCTTTCTTTTCTAATCTCTTATTATACGAATGAGCACATTCATAATATTTCTTACGCCTTTTCCTCAGTTTTTCAACAAAACCATCAAGAAAACCGTATGCCATTAACATTATTTCAGCGTCATCCGTCGATAAGAACTCCATAAAGATACTGATTAGATATGCCGAACAAAAGTCGTCATATTGATTTCCAGTAGTTCCATATTGTTGAGTAGATAATGAGATGTTTGGAAATCGCTCTTTCACAAAACCTTCACCTATAAGCGGCCCAACAAGTTCTCGCACACGTTTTACTGGGGAGCCATTACGTATTTGCTTTAAAAGGCTGTCAATTTCTGAGGCACTATTTAGTTTATATGCCGCCAATTCCTCACCCCCTCTGTAATATAATAATATCACAGAGCATGATTACGTTGCAACCTAATAAAAACATTCTTTTAAGAGTGCACTAGCGATACAATACCCTTAGAGTAGATATAGGTTAAAATATAAAGCTGCCGCATAATTAGTATCCCAATTATTTTGCGACAGCTTATCGTTACTTACAAATTAGTATATTCTGCAATTTCTACATACTGTTCATCGGAAAACGGATTTGTTTTTTTAGGATCTTTAAAGAAGAAATCTATTTCCCGTCTGGTATGTCCGGTATATTCTATGACTTGAGTACGCCGTTGCCCGCCATTAAAATAGCCAAATGAAACTAGGTATTTGGTATCAGACCCGCCATAAACACTCGGGACGTCAAATCGCACCTCAATCCTATCTTGCAACTTCACACTCAGACATAAATAGCCAGTTTCTTTAGTTCTGTAATTATAGAAGTCTAAACAAATACGACCAACTGCTACATGGAAAGAAATAATTTGCCACTCAGGATACTTTCCACGCAAAACATCTGCATAATTAGCAAGAAAAAAATCAGTTTCTTCTTGCTCAGCATTCCAATCTTTGTCAACGGCATTAACCAAATCCTCGACGCAGCTCGTCGGTTTTCCGGAATACGACATATTAGTCATTCTGATTGGCTGGCATTTTCTTTCCACTAGTGCCTCATAATGCATATCGCCACCAATCACTGTGTACCCGTGATTTGTCAAGTCCAACCTATATTCTAATAATCTCATGGTATTTACCCCCTTTAAATAAATGAAATTTATTGGATTATTGTGCTATCGCCTCTTCTCCCAAGAGAAAGGGCGATTTACACAATAATCAGAGGGGTAATCGATATATGTAATATACTAATAGAAGCGTTAATGTTCATAAACAAGTTAGTTTATACTAACCATTGTAGCACACATGTCCGAAAATGTCAAGTATTAGAAATTTGTTAAGAATACTCAGTGCCGATCTTAATATCTTTTACGCAATATTCAACCCCTTATTTTTACGCTTTTTTACGGAAAATTATTTTTTCTTACGAATCAACTGCCTAATCATTTTTCTGTTATTGTTGTAATTAAGCAAGAGCTCTGCTTAAAAATCGCTAGGAGGTGATATAGCCAAAAAACAAATAGGCATCGCATGCACAGAAAAAAGCCAGCCAGCGGCTGGGCAGTTCAATGCTGGCAAGTTTGGCCAAATAAATAACTATTAACATAGATCAATGGAAGATCCGCAGGGGCATTAGCGCAGTGCGGGGATGCTTTTTAGCATCCCCCTTGCTGCTCTTATTCTCTACGGATCATCAGAACATCAATAGGACATATGGCTCCTGCGGATCGAATCGCAGAAAGGAGTCATATATGGCATCAGAATGGTATGATTATCATGAATTAAAAGATTATCTCTATAAATTGTGGAAAGGTAAGGTATGGGACAGTTTGAGCCAAGAAATAAAACGTATATACTGGAATGATCTGCAGAAATTACGTGGCGAAGCCAATGCAGATATGGAACTTGGTGGTAGCGATGAAGAAGCCTTTTTGTGCGCTTTGCAGCCAGATGATGAGGATGACGGAAAAAAGGCCAAGAAAAAGCGCAAAAAAGGCAATTACTTGCGCGCTTATTCTATCGAACGGGCAATGGAAAATGGAATTGACTACCCCTATTCCTTTACACCGGAAGAGTACGTTATAAAAAGCGAGCAGTATGAAGAACTGTATGCCGCTCTTGCTACACTAGATGATTTTGATAGAAGTATTATCGAGATGTATTATTTTATGAATATGAAGGAGCAGCAAATTGGGCAAGAGCTTGATACTGTACGGTGGGATGTCAACAACCATAAGAGGAGCAGTCTGAAAAAAATGAGGAAGATTTTAACAGAAAAACAGTAATCTCTTACTCAAATATCCAATAAATGTCCTATGTATTATAGAAGGGTATATTTCTCTAGCGGTGAATGTACCGCTAGAGGGATGCCCCTCAATAAAAACCAGGAGGTAAAGTATATGAAAACAAACAACACCAAAAAGAACAGAAATGACGCCAGGGACGCAAAAGTGAACCGGAATCAGAAGGAATGCAAAAAAGAGCCGTATATTCCCGGCCTGTTTGATAAGCCGGCGATTGAAGTGGCAGAAGTCGGAGTGCCACTCGGTATGGAAGCCTACTCAGACACGGACAGCGACGATCCGACATTGGTAGACAAGGAGCATTATGGCAAAATATATACGGTAACAGATGGTTCATTTTATACAATTAGATTAGGTAT
>CAJUTR010000009.1:27499-88210 GCA_910589665.1 uncultured Eubacterium sp.
GGTGTGCGCGGCAACAGTAACAATACGCATTTTGCGTATAATATTGCTTTCCGATAACACTCACTTTTATCCATCACAAGACAGAGCGTAGAGATCAATTATCTGCGCTCTGTTAATTATACAATGTTAATCTTCATAGATACTCCGATTAAAACTGAGGATGATAGGATTATATAGCGGAAAAAAGGGCTATCTTATACTCATAGCCCGACTGAGAATGGAACCAAAAACTTCTTTGAAAACTATCAGCTCCATCTCGCCATGTGGATATGTAGCCGGTATGCCATTATTGGCCAGAAAGTCACAAAGCTGTTCCAGCTCTTTTTTAGAGAGATTATCGATACCGAGAGCCGTAGCGGTTATAAAAGCGTCATTATTTCTTGCCTGACGGACAAACTTCTTGTGGAATTCGTCCTTCGCCATCCCCTCTACCTTGCGCAGGCATTCGTTTCTGTCCATAAAATGCACCCCCTTTTTAAATCTCTGTCTTCGTAAATCATATCCTACAATTAGGTACAAAGCTCTCTTACAGCGTTTATTTTTCTCACCCCTCCCGTACCACACAGCGAACGGCAAAACCGTAGCCGCGGTAATGATGATTCTTAAGACCAATACTTGTTGGGTACGTAACTAGGCCGTAGCTATTAGTAGCGGAACCAACTACATTTGACCACCAGTAGCCATGTAGAACTCGTACATAGATGTTGCCGTATGAGCGATCATAATAGCCCGTACGGAGAAAGTTGAGAGGTTCTCTCCTCATTCATGGTTATGATTATAGCATACCAAATCAGAAGTTCAAAGTACCATGGGCAGCAAAATGGGTGTCAACCACGTGACACCCATCAATGCAAAACTAGATAGAATACAGAGCGATACATGACTCACCATTCACTCTTCGGTACGTCCAAACCGTAAATCACCAGCGGCTTGCCCAAATTTATGCCATCGGAGGATAATTCATATACGGCCTTTTGTCTTTTAATTAATGTTATGCTTCGCAATTGTTGCATTTTTTTAATCTTTTTAACTACCCGAAGCTGCTCTTTATCCATCGGACGATAAGGCGTATCCGGCCCCCAAGTCTTGAACCCCACATAATTATTATAAGGGCAAAACTCCCCTACTTCCACAACCGCATAGCGGGTTTTCCCGGAATATGCCTTCATTTTAATTTTTACGGCCTCGGCTACGTAGCCCTCATCGGTCATTCCCTTAATTTGATCATACTCTCCTATACCGAATACCGCACACATTTTGCAGGCTACCTTAGTAAACCTACGCGTATGTCCGCAAGCCTTTCGCTGGTATAAATATTTAAAGGCAGTTTTATCCGTATTGCCATCCGTATACGTCATGGAGCGTTTTCCCCATTCATTTTTTTCATTCGCTCCTCCAACTTCCAGCACCACTCTCGCCTTCATCGTTTCCGAGAGGTTCCGGAATTTGGTCTTTTTGAGGTATTTGCTCAGCTCTCTAAGGTTTGCAATTGTTTTTTCTACGTCCTTCGTCAACGCCGCGCGAGTTTTATAATTCACCTCGTCGACATATACCTTGTCAGTATTTACTACGCTCAACAAGTACTCTGATTCCTTCAAAGCTTTATCGACGTAGGCTTTAAAATCCTTGTATTCACGTCTCGCGAACTTAATGCCATAGATATATTCTTGGCAATCAGCTTTGGTGACATTGAAGCTTGTATACCCTCCGGATGTCTTCGGATTACGCCCACCACTAACGCCGAAGTACAATGAATCCTTCATACAAATCGGGAAAATATTAAACCCTTCATCCGTACAAGTCGCCACCTTCTTGCTCAGCTTTTGGAATTGCTTTATGAAATTTTCCTCACCTCCTTTGATGCGCAACTTGAAGGCTTTGCCCTTCATCAACTGCTTGTGAACTTTTTTGGCGGTATTTTGATCGACCTTCTTGACCGTAATGGTCGTAGTCTTCGCATTCACTTCCATCTGCGGAGAAAGCAGCCCAATCGCCATCGCCAATCCAAAAACCATCAACAATCTGCTACAAAACTTTCTCATCACCTTCATGGTAATCCCTCCTCGTCTCGCCTCGTTAGTAGTCACATTCAATGCATATCAATTTTATACGCCCAACACACGTAAGGTATTTTGCGCCGGAAATTTAGTCAAGGTCGGGCGGACAGCCCGTCATATTCAGCCTTGACGAGATTTCCGCAAACAAAATACAATTATCACACGCAAAAATCAGAAAATAAAGATCAAATAAAAGTAACCAAGAAAACTTAAATAATAAAAACATAGGGGACAGCCTTGTTTCCCAGTCTCCCAAACACTATGCTAATACAATGTAACATATGCGCGCTTGCGCGCAGTTGCTAAATTTTGTCTAGAAGTGTTGTATGGTTATAGGTTTCCTTATCAAATAGCTTCCCTGTCTTTATATATGTAAAAATCCGCTTTCTTAAGCCGGATGTAACACTTTCTCAATTATGTTACATTTTGATAGTGAAATTGTTCTGTAAAACCCCTTGTCTTTGGTGTTTTTATCGTAATACAGGCAAAAATCTATTTCCGGCACTGAACAATTACGGAAAATCAGTTGTAAACCACTTTGGAAACTGATAAAATAGTAACCGTATTGAGATAATGTTACATTGCCTGCAAAAGCAGGGTTTATTTGGGCTCAAGCTAATCTCATTATAGGAGAGTATGTCAGATGCTTAAATGCAGAATTTAACCGAACCCCCGGACAATCCGGGGGCTTTAGGTGACAGCAAAACCAGCCCACTTTTTTCATGGACTGGTTATTGGAGGCAAACTGCCTCAGAGAAACAGGACTTACCATTCCGACCTATCGAGATTAAATTCATAAATCGTCAAGTTAACCGCATCGCCAGATGTAGTGCCGAAGCTAACATTGATACCATCTACGGCAATTTGCTGTCTTATTGTCTTAGCTTTGGCAATTTGCCCTATCACCCTATCGCTTTTACGACGTTTGCGGTATCGTACGAGAGCTTCTTTTGTTTCATAGCTAATTTGTCTGCGAGTAGACCTAAGCGTACCGTACCTGTAAACTCCGTACCGTGTCTTTCCGCTGCGAGTTTTCATTTTAACCCACACCATAACGCCATTCGGTTGTGACGACTCTTTTACACAACTAAAATCGCCAATGTTATATACTGCACATATCTTACAAAGAGTATGCGCTATATAAAGCTCTCGGCCGTAAGCTTTTCTGTTATATAGGTCTTTAAAACTATTTTTACGTTTAAAACCCATATCCTTATGCTTCATTGAGGTTTTTACCCAGTCATTAGCATCAACGCTCCCACCTATCTCTAATAAAATCCTAGCCTTCATAGTCCCGGGCAGGTCGCGAAGTTTTTTTCTTTTTAAGTACTGCTGCAATTCTTCATAT
Organism: uncultured Eubacterium sp.; assembly: GCA_910589665.1. Classification (GTDB taxonomy): domain Bacteria; phylum Bacillota; class Clostridia; order Lachnospirales; family Lachnospiraceae; genus Eubacterium_F. Next base: position 30,905 of record CAJUTR010000009.1, read on the forward strand.
TCAGAAATGACATGATTCAGTTTCTTGATATATGTCCTTTTTGCCGATTCGCTTAAGAGCCACGTCGATGTGTCATCCTCAAGCGTTTTTAGCGTTGATCTCGATTTTGCGAGAATCTTATCGACATACCTCTTCAAAGCCTCGTACTCACGCTTGGCAAATTTTATGCCATAAATATACTCCTGACAGTAGCCGCTCTTTACAAGGAAACTCGTATACCCGCCTGATTTTCTCGGCTGGTTACCTTGCTGGTCAAAGCCGGCGGTACCATAATAACCTGCATCCTGCATACAAATGGGAAAAATATTAAACCCTTCATCCGTACAGTTCGCAACCTTCTTGCTCAGCTTTTGGAATTGCTTATAAAAGTTTTTTTCACCTCCTCTAAACCGCAGTTTAAACTTTTTTCCCTTCAAAAGTTGCTTGTGGACTTTTTTGGCAGTTTGCTGGTCAATTTTTGTGACAGTAATCGTTTTTAGCTTGCTTGCGGCTTCTGCCTCCGGCGGACAAGCCATGAACAGAATCATAAAACTTATCACTGTCAACAATGTCAAAGTTACTTTCCTTGTTCTCATGATAGTTCCCTCCTGACTGTTAAAATACTTGGTCTTGGCAGACCAGTGTTCCGATTGTACTATCACTTGATAAAAGGAGCAATTATAAGCTCTTTGGTATGCCGAGCAACCACAATTATTGAACTGTATTTCACATTTTTATATAAATATAATCCAGCGCATCCAATGATAACTATAGCTCATTGACATTTCTAGACGGAAAAATACTGCATCTGTTCAGCATTTTTATTTGTATCTACCCGACAATCCCCCCACGTTGACAAATTGTTTTAAACCATGCAATTTTGCCCGCTGTAGTTTCCTTTTGCTGCGTTGTTTTCAGTCAACGATGTTCCACATCGTTTCCTTCAAATGCCTTGCACAAGAAAATTACAGATTACGCAAAATGTGTATGTAAAAATAAATGATACTCTAACAAAAAATCCGTTATACATAAACAGGAGCTTCCTCTCCTGGTATATAGCTTCATAGAGGGGCTTAATTTTTGGGTGGAGTGAATAGGCGGAACTAACTGGAATTCCGTATCTATTCGAATCGAGGAGAAATATAGCGCAAGTTTGCGCTGGGCCGACAAAAGCGTGACCGATTCCTAAGACCCGAAGTAAGATACTTGAGAGACTGGCAATTAGCGCCGCCATATTTACATTATCATCCACCAAATAGTCACGATACAAGACAGCCATTTTAATCGTCCCGCGTGTACGTTCGACCGCAGCCATCACGATAGCAATCGCGAGAACTATCATATACGGCGCTACCGTAGCCGCAGCCACCACCAGGAACTGCATTGCTGCCTGGCTTGGAGCCAAGACGCTTTTTCGTATCCGCACAACACTCTTTTAACCTTTGACAACCTTTTTTCGAGCGGATGAAATATTGCCTGCCGCACCACGGGCAACTGCCGAAATGTTTATATTCTATTTCCCATAAGGCCCAGTCGCAAACGTGAAACGGTATCCAAGTGATAATTTGATAAAGCAGGGAATGTTTAATCCACCTTTGGAATCTTCTTGAGGAATTATCAGTTCGAAGAGAAACAATATCGGACTTTATGACAAAATCTCTTCCAAACAAATGGTCTATAAATCCCCCGTAGCATGTGCCGTGATCATATACCATACACAACACCACCTTTTCTGTAAATTTACTAGCTTTCGCTCAGTATTGATAAGACATTGTATTAACTGTCCAAAAATCCGCCCTCAGGGGTCGGATGTAACAGAATGTTTATTATGTTACATCTGGCAGATAACTTAATGGCTAAATCCCATAAAATGCCGTTTTATCACTAAATTCACGCCTCATTAAAAAGAAAACGGCGCAGGAATTACTAAATATTGGCAGATAAACCATGCTTGTTGTAAAAATTTGGGGACGGTATTTGGACAAAAATAATTTTTTCCTTGAATCTTGTCAATCTTGATGTTAAAATAGGTTACAGTATAAACAAAATGTTACGAGTGTCCTCTTGTTCTTGATAGGTTATACTTATTTCTATCAAAGAAAAAAGGGGGCTTTATTTATTATGGCAGCAACAGAACCAATCAGGGACAAGAAACAGTTAAAGGAACTTGCAAATTATTTTTTGAAGAAAGGCCAACTGCGTAATTATACGCTTGTGTTGATGGGGACATATACCGTTCTTCGGATTAGCGACCTGCTCCGGCTTAAATGGTCGGATGTGTATGACGAAGAAAGACAGGCATTCCGTACTCATATTACCGTGACAGAAAAGAAGACCAAGAAAAAGCGCACCATTGCTTTAAACCCACAGCTGCTGGGCGCACTCAAGCATTGTTACCTCCACCGCCGGGGCGATTATATTTTTGCCAATAACCGTAAAGAGCCAAAGGCAATCAGTCGGGTGCAGGCGTGGCGGATTATCCATGCCGCAGTAGTGGAACTGGGGATTATGGGCAAGATCGCCTGTCATTCTTTGCGGAAGACTTGGGGATATCATGCAATCACAAACGGGGATGTATCACTGGCAGTAGTTGTAGATATCTATAACCACAGCAGTTACGAGACTACCAAGCTTTATCTCGGCATTAGACAGGATGAGCGAGACGAGGCGATACTTAAGATGACATTGTTCTGAACCCACAACAGATATTTTTTAAAAGTGTTTATATTCATGCCGTAAGATGTTATAATAGTTTTAATAGGATTATGCCAATTTCATATTAGAAAGAAGGAGGAGAGCCGGGATGAGTACATTAGAAAACACGATTTCCATGCTGGAAGTGCTGCCGGAGACCGATCTGATTAAAATCCAGGATTACGCCAAAAGCCTGTTTAAGCAGCGCGGGGCAGAGTATCCATTCCCATTGCTGGGCGAAGAGGATATCATCAAGATTGCAGAGACTTCTGAACGGCAGATTGCCAACGGCGAATGCAAAAACGCCAAGGATTTTCTTTCAGATCTGAGGCAGGAATATGGTATATGAAGTTATTTTTTCAGCGGAAGCACAAGAACATTTTAGAAAAATTCTCCATTATCTGATTTATGAACTCCAAAGCGACCAGGCGGCGTCCAGGGTTGCAGATGATATGGAGGAAACCACAGCAAGGCTTTCCACTGTGGCTGGCAGCCTTAAGCTGTGTGACCATCCCCGCTTGCGGGCTTTAGGATATCGGACAATTCATTTCAGACGGCATAAATATTTTATGCTGTATAAAATCGCAGGCAACGAAGCACATGTCCTCGGAATCTTCCATGACCTGCAGGATTATGAGAACATTTTTTAGATATAAATGCTAAAAGTAAAGTAATAAGATACTTAATATCTCGGAGCCAGTTCCCTGGAGTAAACATCCGTATAGCTCGACTGATACCTTCCAGCCTGTGCAAAGGACCAAAGATAAGTTAGCGCGCTAAGGTTAAACACTTCACTAGAAACGTTCTTTTCGGATTTGGCGCCATGTGAACCAGTATAACTAACAAGATTATCCGCCCCGAACGTGCGATGCATTTTGACTGAGTTCGCAATCACTGGACCATTGATTTGTAGCTGATTATCACAAGTGGCATTGGCATTACGGTTCAAGCTCCGTGTCTCGGTAGTATTGTCTTGCCAACCCCTGCAAGTATCAATATCACCGGTAGCAATTAGCCAGGCATCAAGTCGAGTTACGCTTGGGTCGATTGCGATATTACCATCAACGTAGATTACCACCTGCGGCAACTCATAGATATTCTCTTTCTTAGCGCTATCTAGGGTTACATTGCCATTGATCGTTAGAGTACCGTTAGTCCCGCCCGGATTAAAGTAGAGAATCTGCGTGCCGGCTACACCGCTAGCACCGGAATAGGTCGTCGCCGATTGATTTGGCACATCGTTTGTGGCGCTGCCCTTGAGATATGCTGAGAGTCGCGTATCGTAAGAAGAATTATAGTTAATCCCCGAGTTTCCAAGCACGCTGCCGCTCGACTTCAAGCCATCATTGGAGATGGTCAACCAAGCCATATTCCAGTTGTTGCCGCTAACTAGACCAGGCAAACCAGCACCATAAGCCCCACTTGAAGCGAAGCGACTTATATTACTACCCGCAACCGCTAGGTTTTCTGCCCAGGAGCCGTAAGTAGTTTTATTACCGTCGTCATTCAATTTTGTAGGCTGGCCGCTATTCGCATCGTTGTGGCGCGGAGCAGTTGAAGAGACGATCCCTCCACCCGAGAAGATGCTGCCATTCCAAATCGCAAAGTTGGGTTTCTTGGCAATGGTACGGCAAGCTGGACTATAGTTGGTCCAATAATCTTTACCATTGACGTGCGTCCAAGTTGCTGCGTCATCGGTAAGATTTTCTGCAGTCTCACCCTTCACGACCCCCCACCAATAGCCCCACTTATAACCGTAAGAGTTACAATACTTGGCGCCAACGTTATCGGGTACGGCGATATTAATCTGCTTCGTAAACGCACCGCTTGAACTTGGAATTTTCTCAACCTTGATCCCAGACAGACCATCGGTGTTTTCTGCCACGCTAAGACCATCGCCGCTAAACTCAGCGCAAGTAGTGCCGCCAAAACCAATCAGCGCGGCTTTGGACCCGAAGTAGACACATGGGTCACTCGGCTGGTGCGCCATGCCACTGTTCATGGCGGCAGCACTCGCGACATCATCCCGCACCACGAAACCGACTGCAGAATAATCCGTTACCCGGCGAGTTGGGACCGACTTGGCTTCGACTTTCCAACCGATATTCGTCTGCTCACCAGCAAACATTACATCAGCATTGCTGCTACCATTGTTCTTCGGACCGTATGGATCCGGACCACCTTCAGGAGGATTCTCCGGGCGAGTAATCTCGATACAGGCCTCGGAATCCTCAGAGTCACCATTGGCTTGTGGCGTTCCATAGATCCACTGCGGGCCAATTGACCACGGACCAGTCCAAATTAATTTCTCGGTAATTGGCGTAGTATAGCTCTTTGGAGTGTATTTAATCTTGTGGCAGACTCTGTAGGTCTTGCCAGGTTCCATACCGGAAATAGTATAGGTATTACTTGCGACTAGCTCATTTTGATTCTGAGTGTTCTTATCTATACCAGCTTTGTAGGTACCATTCTCGCTTTTAGAGTTCTCGGCAACTTTACCGGTATCACCAGTTAGCTCATAGCTAAGGCTCGTAGATGAGCCGACATAGACCCAGTCACCGACGCAAGTTATATTCTCTCCGGAGCCTACGGTGTATGCACAGGAGTCCCAATAGCGCCAAATATTTCGATTGCTGTCTTCAACGCTAAAACTCATGTTATGTGAAAGCGTGAACTGCAGGCTGTCGCTATCGGTACTGACTTTGAGACCAACGGCTTTGTCCCAGTCGGAAGTCTGCTTGCCCGGATCATATCCACCGAGCTGCGAAGAGGCATTGGGAACTTCGACACTGGAGTTGGCCTTAAATTTGTCGGTGGGTTCCTCTGGTTTGTCGACATGGCTAACATTGACACAAGCCCTGGTGTGTGCACGACCAGCCTCATCTGTCACCCCCTCGCTGTTATTAAACTTAAACTTGGTAGGCTCTACTGTCATGGTATGGCAATATTCATCGCCAGCATTAACGGTATAGTTGACACTCCCTACCTTTTCCTGTTTATCCGTAGTTTCCTTAGCAGGGATTGCCCACAGTGTTTCGCAAGTCCATTTGCCATCACAGGCATCATACTTATCACCTGACTTACCACCTTTTACATCCCAATATAAATCAAGAGTAATCCCTTTATACTTCTTTGCTTTTTGCTTAACAGCTGCCCAGCCATCACTCGTATTTTTATAGTACTGATTATGCCATATTTGACCGGATATTTGCGAAGTCGAAGTCTGTACGGAAACCGTCATCGCCGCTGTCTTTTCAAGCGAATTATCGTAATTTTTTGAACCCACATCAGCTCCTGTTTTATCGCCACTTACGCCTGAGACGTTAATACTGGAATCGGCTTTTATGGCACCAGTCCTTGGGTCAGGATCTTCATTACCGCAAAACCAAGTCGTATTTTCCCAAGATGTATTTCCATCAAAAGCTGATCTATAATACTCATAAGCTTCTTTTGCGTCAGTCCAGTCTTTAGTATCAGCCAAAACAGTCGGTCCGACAAACTTATACCAACCGGTTGAATACGGAGGTTGGACTTGGGCTACATGTACGTTCTTATTGGGGCGATCGAGTACTTGTTTCCCTTGGAAGGAACCATCCCCATTCACCCACTCATACGCTAAAATCCAAATCCCCTCGACATCCTCTTCGGCACAAGTATTCGCCGGTCCACTATAGTTGGCTATAGAAGAGACCTGAGAGAGCGTATAGTATCGCCAAGATACGCCAAATTCTCCACAGAAAGTAGAATGGCCATTTAATCCTCCGCATGGGGTGCTTGCTGGAGGTTTACCCCCATTCGCGCCGGTTACATTGCCGGCCGATACACCATGGGAGAAGAACATTATGCCGCTCAAAACAGCCAACGAGCAAAAAATCGTACTCAATACGCCATATAAAATAGTTTTTCTTACATTAGACACTCTCATTGCATACACTCCTGTTTACTGCACAGTTGCTGGATTTTTTCTCCTTCAATCCTAAACGCCTCCTGGGCTTTTTCTGTATCTCCATTACTGTCGTAAACGGCATACAGAGTTGCATAATATGTTATCTGATCTTGCAAGCTTAACTCATCAAGGTTTATTTCATCAGTGAGACTTATGACCTTGTCATAATCTGAATTTTGATACGCAAGCACCATCGCCGCAATTCGGATTGAGCCCGCCTGTGCCTCCCCTTGTTTTGACTGTACGGCATTATCTACAGCTTGAGTAACTTTCTCCATACCAGCAGCGTTATCGGAGCCATTATCCGAACCTGCATTATATATCTTTTGGAGTTGAGCTACATAATTATTTACTGCCTCATTCCCCATGCCGTCATCATTATTTGTGTTGTCGTCCAAAACTAGCGAAGTTGTAGTACCCTCATCATTGGAAGAATGTATTAGAGTAACTACCGCCCATATCGACACGGCGAGGACAATAGTACCGAATATGCCAAGAGTAGTATAGAACCATCGGGGTCGCCTCATTTATAGTCCCCCCCCCCAGTTTATTTGTACAAAATCCGACAGATGCTGCTGAAGTCATGCCCACAGGCTGTGAATATGGGGCATCTGTGGCGCTCATTTCCTCCTGGAACTCGTTCATGGTTATGATTATAGCATACTTTATGCTGCAAATAGAAAAATAGATTAGCTTAGTTGTGGGAATGGTTTCGTTCAACTTTCTCCGTACGGGTCACTACAATCGCTCGGGTGGCAACATTAACGGGCACACTACGAGCGGTAACTGGTGGTCTACTACTGCTGGTCTTAGTATGGATGGTCACTACTTGAATACGTTCCCGACGTATGTCGGTCCTCAGTATAGCTATTCCCGTGGCTACGGTTTTGCCGTTCGCTGTGTGGTACGGGAGGGGTGAGAACGTGTAAACTCATATAAAAATCAGTTAATGCTTTTGGTGCAAAATGGTGCATCGTGTAAAATCACTCTCAAAACTCCGCTGTCTCTACGGTATAATTCCCTCCTCAACTCCCCATTCATTTACCGCTTCCAATCATAGAATAAGGCGTTCACCCCTATAAATCGGGGCAAACGCCTTATTATTTTGTATCAAACGTGACGTGCTAACTTGCCTATATTGATAGGAACAACAAGCGAAAATAAATAAGCCTACCTTGTACTTTGCCGAGTCGGGTAGGCTTAAAAACCAATCTGGGAGGTAAACCACTTTGTGGGCGGCTACTCCTTTTCTATGTTCACTATAGCACATCTTCAAAAGCTTTTCAAGTAGTTTTCAAATTTTAGATCCAAACCTGCTCCCGTCCATGCCGGACGGGATTTAAAATTACCAAAAGTTACCCGTTGTTCTGCGACAGCACCTAAAGGTACAATGAAATTACTTTAAAATAGCAAAGGAGGCTGACACATGATTAAAATTGCGGTTGTGGACGACATGAAAATTGTAACACTGGACATAAAACTGATGTTGGAGAGGTATGATTTTGATACAAACATATCAGTTGACGCCTACATTTCGGGAAAAGAACTGCTTGAGAATGCCCAAAAGATTAAATACGACATATTGATCACGGACATCGAACTATCGGAGGAACATCAAAAAGTTGAGGAAAACGGGATGTACCTGGCTTCAAAAATTAAGACGATGTATCCGGATACGACGATTATTTACATAACAGGGACGATATGTTACAAAGCGGATCTGCTTTTTCACGAACCATTCCGCTACATCCAAAAGCCTATCAAAGAAGACGATATTTGCAAAGCGGTAGAGGATGCGATTTACAGGATCGAAAACACGGAAAACAAGCTTCTCTGCATACAGGCCGGAGGGGGGAACACCATGCTTAAGTTAAGCGAGATTACATATTTTGCGTCAGACAAAAGGAAGATCACTGCACATATGGAAAAAGAAGATGTATCGTTTTATGAAAAAATGAATTATCTTGAAAAAAGGATCGGGGAATTGTCAGACCATTTTGTCAGGCCGGGAAAGAGTTATCTAGTGAATCTGCAACGTGTGAGAAAGGTTTCCGGGGAAGAAATTGAATTATACGATTCCACAATAATTCCGATTTCGAGAAGATATAAAAAGGATGTGGCTGCTAAATGTGAAAAATTCATACGGTCATTTACTGGTCGGAAATAAACTAATAAATTTATTTGACCATTAAGAAATACCAATTGTTACAAAAAACCTGTAAATAGTTACAACCCCCTTTTATTCGTTTTTGAAATGATGTACAATGGGTAAAAACAAATGTACCAATTACAAAATGATTGACGGAGAGGGGATTGATCTATGGACAAAAAGGATCGTGAGTACATAAGCGAGGATGCACGAAAAGATTACAGGGAAAAAATAATCGAAATAGTGGTAAGAGTCAAGAGCCAAACGGTACTTGAAAGTACATACTCGTTTATTTTAGGACTTTTAAGCGTACAGGAAGAACAGGAGACAGATTAGTTCTGTCCCCTGTTCTTCGTTTTTTCAACCATTTTTTCGGCAAGAACGCGTAAGGCCTTCTTGCTGTCTGGATCTAATTCCATGTAGATTTCAAGCAGATTCTTAATAAATTCATCGTTCCCGCCCTCAATCTGACCGAGATAAAAAGCAAGTTTGTTAGGGATTTCTTTAAGCATTGGTTCGTTCCCGTTTTTTAACCATTCTTCATTTGCATTACATTTTTCACAAATTAGTTGAATGATCCCGTCTGATGGTGTTCTTCTCCCCGATTCGTAGCTTGATAAATTTGATTTAGGTATTCCGAGAAATTTAGCAAAAGATTCTTGTGTTTTACCGTGTTCGGGAATAGATTTTCTTAATTCCTTTATTCTATCTTTCATGCCAACAACCTCCTTTAAGATGATTGTACAACACTTTGGAAAAAATATCAATCAAAAATTGTACAAAGTATAAATAGCACTTGACAAAAGATGTACGAAGTATTATTATAAAATCGTACAAAGTACAAAAATGGAGGTGAAAAAGATGGCGAATTCATTAAATGCGATATTATCAAAAGACGAGAGTGAAGAAATCAAAGAACTTGTATCAGTGTTTATTTTACTCTCAAAAGAAGATCGGGCAGTACTATTATCAAATGCTAATGCTTTTAAAGTCCGCAGGGACATAGAAAAGGCAAGAGCAGCCGAAAACCGAAAGGAGGCAGCAGTATGAGCAAATCAGAATTTATTATCTGGTCATGCGAAACCAAAGAACAGATACGTGAACAACATCCAAATTGGAATGATAAGCAGGTTCGGAAATACTTTTCAGCCGTAAAAGCTATTTTTGAAAGGGAAGGACTCTTTGATCAATCTACAAGGCCTATAAATCAAATAACCACCCCACCCGACGGGAGTTGCTGGGAGAAACAAAGAAAGATACCGAAGGAAACGGAAGAGGGTGTAGAAATGGAGAATAAAAAGAATAGAAAAGGAAAATATCAGGAGGTGACAAATATGATAGAAAAACTTATGACAGAGCAGACAAAGGAAGAGTTTGTTGCGATGATGATTGATTTTGCTGCAAAGAAGCATCTTACTATACAAAATGTAGTAGAAGCAACGGGAGAGGTTGTTACTTACATGACGAAGAATGCAGTTATGTAAGGATATTTATTTTGGGTATTCTTGCACAGCAAAACATAACAGAAAATTTCATCGGAAAGAAGGAGGAGAAAACAAAATGAGAAGAGTAAAAAGAAGGTATAAGGAAGAACCAATGTCCCAAGGAATCAAGGAAAGGCCAGAAGGCGGAGCGGAATATTCCATTGATGGTCGCAAAAATCCCCGAACCCTTATCGGGCCGGGGATTTCTCTTTAGTCATTTTGAAGGAGTTGCAGAAAGTGATTTTTCTACTTCATCAAGGGAGTCAATGAAGGCAAGAACGGCCTTAATTTGTTCATCACTCATTTTTTCAAGGTGTGCAAGTGCTTTTTGATGAAGTTCAGATAGTGATTTGTTTTTGCTTATCTGTTTCAATTTTGGATCCACGCCTTCGAGAACCCATTCAGCATTGTAGCCGTATTTTTCTTCAATCAGGGATGCGAGGGACTGGGACAAATTTATATCAGGTTTTTTAAGAAGCATAGAAATATAACTTTCCGACACTCCTATTTCAGAAGCAAATTGCTTTTGTTTAAGTTTGTTTTCCAGCAAAATCAGTTTTATTCGATCACATTGATTCATAAGATTTATCTCCTTTTTGTTTTACAATAACAAAAAAACTTAAACAAGTCAAGAAAAATATGTTGACAAATTAAATCATTTATGATATTCTTCAATCAGTAAAGAAGAACTTGAGTGAAAGGAGTGAGTACAATGGATGTTTCAAAAAGAGATATAGCAATAAGAAAAATAAAAGAAATGCCGGAGAATCGACTGTTAAAAGTGCTGATTTTCATGGCTGGAATGGAAGCGGAGCATTTAATAAGAAAAGATTCCAATACAAAAAAGAAAGAAGGAGGTGCGTAACAATGATAAAAAAACTCATGACAGAGCAGACAAAGGAAGAGTTTGCTGCGATGATGATTGATTTTGCTGCAAAGAAGCATCTTACTATACAAAATGTAGTAGAAGCAACGGGAGAGGTTGTTACTTACATGACGAAGAATGCAGTTATGCAAGAAGAGGATTTACAGGGAACCCCTGTAAACCCTCAAACATCAACTAGTGAAAAAAGTACTGGTACTTGCCGCCGCCAATAACAAGCAGGATCTGGCACCGGAAAGGAAGGAAACTAACGGCTTGTGAAAGATTAGATCAGGAGGTGATGCGCATGGAAAAGAAAACAGGGAATACGGATAGCAGGACCAATGATCTTCTAATCAGGGTGGTTGAAAGGTTTCGTTTCTACAAGGAAAAAACAAAATCGGACAACCCCGTGATAGCATCGGCGGCAGCAAAGATGTGTGAAGTGACAATGTGGGAAATGTGGGCATTGACGCAGGAGTAAAGAAAATAAACGACTTGGAGGGCGATGGGATATGGCAGGTAAAAAAGAACAAATGACAATCCGCCTGCCTGCTGAACTAAAGGAAAAAATTCAGGCGGAGGCGGATGAAAAAGGGATAAGTATAAATGCAGTCGTAATTATTCTTATTCTGAAAGGTTTGGAAGATTGATGGTGCCATGTTCTTCTTCATACTGAAAAATGTATTTTGTTAAAGCATATTCAATTTCCATATTCATCGAGCGGTGTTCCAGGGACGAAAGAATTTTTACCTTGTTGTGTAGTTCTTCTGGTAGTCGTAACATAGTTGGAATTTTGTTTGTAGCCATAATAACACTCCTTTGAAATCTTTTTGAAGTCATTTTATAACAAAATGATACAAAATAATAGATTCATATTGACATCACCATGAAACTGTGCTAAATTGTAACAAAGTGATATCACCAAAGGAGGGAATTTAATGAATATAATGACAGTGAGGGCGCCGGATGATTTGCATCTAAAGCTTAAAAAGAGTGCAGAAAGGCATGGATTAACAAGAAATGCTTTAATTCTTCAGATTTTATGGGAGTGGGTTAAGAAGCAGGATCTGGCACCGGAAAGGAAGGAAACTAACGGCTTGTGAAAGATTAGATCATGGAGGTGAACAGATTATGGAAAATCCGGTAGAAGCAAAAACTTTAGATGAAATGACAGAACGGTTTAATACAAATAACATCAGTTTCATTTGCAGAGAGGCTTTGAAAATTTATTTTCGGACAGAAAATGAGGAAACAGCAGTAAGAGCATTAGAACTTTTGGAAAGAGCGGCACAGTATTAGCCGTGCCGCCAACAGGAAAGGGAGTACAAAAAAGAAAGAAGGAGGTGCGTAACATGAACGAAAACCCAATTTTAGAGCAGTTGAAGCGTGAAGCCCTTTATGCACAGCGTTCCTTCTCCACGGAGCTGCTGTATCAGACCTATGGAAAGGCACAGATGGCAAGACAGCTTGAAGCTTTGACGCAATCAGAGTTCATGGAGATTAACCACATGACGGTACATTTCATGAACACAGACAGAGAGTATATCAGGAATTGCAACAGAAATTTTAGAGAGGGAAAAGCCTTAACTTAACGGAGGGAAGGCTTAAGTAAATGACATTGGATCAGGAGGTGACATATATGATAGAAAAACTCATGACAGAGCAGACAAAGGAAGAGTTTGTTGCGATAATGATTGATTTTGCGGCAAAGAACCATCTTACTATACAAAATGTAGTAGAAGCAACGGGAGAGGTTGTTACTTACATGACGAAGAATGCAGTTATGCAAGAAGAGGATTTACAGGGAACCCCTGTAAACCCTCAAACATCAACTAGTGAAAAAAGTACTGGTACTTGCCGCCGCCAATAACAAGCAGGATCTGGCACCGGAAAGGAAGGAAACTAACGGCTTGTGAAAGATTAGATCAGGAGGTGATGCGCATGGAAAAGAAAACAGGGAATACGGATAGCAGGACCAATGATCTTCTAATCAGGGTGGTTGAAAGGTTTCGTTTCTACAAGGAAAAAACAAAATCGGACAACCCCGTGATAGCATCGGCGGCAGCAAAGATGTGTGAAGTGACAATGTGGGAAATGTGGACATTGACGCAGGTTTTCCACTTTTAAAGGGGGAATACGTAAGTCAATCCAATCCAATAAACAAAATCACCAATAGAACCAAAAAAACATATAGTAAGGAAAAGGGTCAGAAAGGGGCGAAGGCTGTGACGATAGAAAATTACATACGGATTGACGGAAAGTATGTGCGCCAGGAAGAGATCCCGGAAGAAAAAATGAAAGAGATAAGCAGAACCCTCATGCTTCGGCTCGCAGAAGGATTCGGGTACGTACCGGTAACGGAAGAGGAAGGAGAAGCATAATGGTAAAAAAGAAAAAAGCGGTCCTTTTGAAGTGTGCCGGAACGCTGATCCTGGCCGCCGTCTTTTCACTGTGGCCGGCCGTTGACCGGATGGATCACGCATCCGTCCCAAAAGCCGTCGAGCTGGGAGAGCAGGGGGAAGCCGGACCGACTCCCGGTGACAGCGCTGGAAAGATCTCTTCCGGGATAAAGCCGGCGGAATCTGTACGCTACCGGTACATAGACGGCTGCCCCCTCTCCCAAAAAACGCAGCGTAAAATATTCGAGATTTGCGCCGGCGCAACCGTGTCGTTTGAGTTTGTGATGGCGCTCATTGAAAAGGAGAGCGGATTTGATCCGAAATGCGTCTCCGACGAAGGCCAGTCCGTAGGACTCATGCAGATCCAGGAGAAATGGCACAGGGAAGTCATGGACAAGCTGGAGTGCCGGGATCTGTACGATCCGCTGCAGAATGTACGCGTCGGGGTGGAACTTTTAAAACGGCATTTTGAGACATACCAGGATGCGGCCGCCGCGTTGATGGCATATAACGGCGGACAGGCTTATGCGGACCGCATGATAGCAAAAGGGGAGATCTCTGCCTATGCGGCCAGCGTACTCGAGAAGGCCGTGGAATATGAAAGGAGGAACGGACTGTGGGAAAGATAGCGGAAAGGAATAAGCAGATCCTCATGAAATACGATGAGGGTGCATCAGCCGGGAGCCTGGCTTCGGAGCATGGATTATCGGAGAAAACGGTCAAGGATATTATCAACAGAACAAGACGGAGGCAGCTGGGCCCTGGGCAGGACAAGCTCATGGATGATATAAACGAAAAAGAAAAGGAACTCGACCGGATCAGAAAGATACGGGTCGGAGATATAGTAAAGGTCAGACATGATACGATTGACGCAATGGGATACAAACAAAAAAAGCCAATAACCGGGACAGTCATCCACAAGAATCAAGCAATGATAACCGTGCGAGGTGCTCATTACGCGGAATCTTTTAGTTTTTTTGATCTGGCATCGGATCTGGTGGAGCATATACCGTCGTAAAAGGAGGCAGACGTTGAGATGAAGAAAAACGACATTATGAAGATCATGAAAGACGGAATCATCCTGAACGGACAGGAGGGAATTACCGCCCATGTGCTGTTTCACGGGAACACCGGGTGCCTGTGTGTCATTGTCGGAGAGGCTGGTCGGGAAGTCTACGAAAACAAAGCATTTATCACAAACGGGAAAGGAATCAGGGCAATAAGGAAAGACATGAGGACTATGATCAGACAAGCAAGGAGGGAACGCCGGTGACGGGGACATATAGTGACGGGGTAACACGGATCACGGATCCGTTTTATACATGCGTGTGCCCGTCAGGGCATAAGCAGTGGGAGATCACATACAGAAAAACATGCTCAACATGCGGGCAGAAGCTGGTCCTGTGTATGCCTTCCAACCGTTACACCGCTGCGCAAAAAAAAGAGACAGTCAGCTGACACTGACTGCCGAAGCCATATGCTATATGTATAAAATAAACCTGTAACCAGTATAGCATACCGAAGGCAGGAAAGCAAGCAAAATTGACGGAAATTGTAAAAAAATAAATCCGGAAAGCCGGAGGGAAACCAAGGGGAACGGACCCCTTGCCGGCTTGATAAGGATATTATTTTTAGGACAAGGAGCTATAGGTATGCCATACATACAGACCAAAACGAGAGCGGGAAAAACCCTGATCATAGAAAAGTATTATTCCGGGAGATATAGAAAAAAGAACACCCTTCGGCAGAAGAACTTCCGGAAGACAACCGAGGCGCAGGAAGCATGTAACGAACGGAAAGCAAGGAGGAATCTGACGGCACTCATCAACGCGAACTTCGGCAGTGATGACTACCATCTGGTACTGGATTACAGGCCGGAGGAACGCCCCGCCACCGTAGAAGAGGCAAAGGACAACATCCGTCCCTTCATCCGGTCGCTTCGGCGCATGTATAAAAAGGCAGGACTCCAGCTCAAATATGTGGAGTCGTGTGAATTTGGCAAGAAAGGCGCGCTCCACCACCACCTGGTCATCAACGGGGGAGTGCCGACCGCGGAGATCGCCAGGAAGTGGAAATACGGATGGAGCCACTTTAACCAGTTGGACGATACCGGCGAGTACTCAAGGCTTGCCTCGTACATCATCAAAAACCGGAAACAGTGGAAACGGTGCGGCGGTACCGGCAGGCAGTACAGCCATTCCAGAGATATGAAAATGCCGGAACGGAAGACGGAGGTCATCAAAACCCGGGATGGCTACTATGAAAAACCGAGGGAGCGGAAAAGGCAGCCAAAAGCAGCGCAAACGGCGAGAGTTCGCCAGGGGACAGCGATCAGGAAGTACTCCCCGAAAAAGTTGACGGGATATGCCAGTACTGCAATGGGAACAAAGAGATCGAGAGCAGCGACCGCACGTTTAAGATCCGCATTACGACGGCAGGGACAGCAAGGATTGAGGAAACGATGGAAGGGGCATTTGGAATCGTGGAGTTCGATCATTGTCCCAAATGCGGAAAGACACTCGGACAGGGGGAAGCGGATTAGTGATGAATAAAGAAGATGAAATAAACCAGCTTGTTTCTTTTCTTCACGAAATCGAGCAGGACAGGGAATTATCCAGGGAAGAAAAGCAGACGGTAATGATTGAAGGAGCCATCAATTCAAAAGAGATGTGCGACCATGTAGTAACCTGCTCCCGCGGGGACATTGTATTGATCATTGGTATGCTGCATGATTATGTAAAAATGCTGGACGAAATGAGGAACACGATCCAGTGGGAAGCCTATTACCGAGGGAAATTTGTAAATCTGGCGGACCGGCTGTCCAAACAGATTCATTATGATTATGATGCAGCCGTGAAAAAATGCCAGAAGAATCAGGAGCGAGAAGTAAAAGAAAGCGACATCGGTAGTGACGGCGTAAGTCTGACAGCGGGATGGAAGGGACGGAAAAAGAAGGACGAGAAAGGCAGGATTACGGAAACCGGACAGACGGGCGAACGAGACAAGGAGGAACAAGAACATGTTGACGAAGGAAATTAAAAAGAAGGAAAGAGATCACCCGGAAAAGGTAATAACCGGATACGGCACATGTAAATTTTGCGGCCAGCAGGCAGCGTGCAAAATACTGGAGGACTGGACAAAGGCAGAAAAAAATGAAGCGGCTACGGAAAGCTGCGAGTGCCCGGAAGCCAAATGGTACACGGCGAAGAAAGAACAGAAAGAAAGGGCGAGAAACCGTATTATTATGCTCTTCGGGGAAAGCAACGGCGTTGTATCATGCGGACAAACAGTGATGGAACTGCTTAATAATATCGCTGACGAAATCTGTGAAGAAAGAATAAAAGCGGCTACGATCAATATAGGAGACGGGGTAAAGGAAAAACTCAACATAACAAGCCAGGCAAGCATTAAAGTGGAGCGCACAAAGACAGATAAAAGCGCTTACGAGGCATAGAAAGGAAAAACATGAAAGCAATCGCAAAATATCCAGGCAGCAAGTGGTCGTTGGCAAAGTGGATCATCAGCTATTTTCCCGAACATCACAGCTATCTGGAGCCATTTTTCGGAAGCGGGGCAGTCCTGTTTAACAAACCACGATCTAATATTGAAACAGTTAATGATTTGGATGGAAACGTAGTAAATCTATTTGAGTGTATTAAAAAAAATCCGCAGAAACTGGCCCGAATGATTTATTTTACTCCATACGCCAGGGAAGTATACGAAAAGGCTTATGAAATGGTGCCGGATGAAGATGATAAGTTTGAGAAGGCCCTTAATTTTTACATAAAGCTAAACATGGGACACGGATTTCGGACTAACGGGGAACGCGTAGGCTGGAAAAACGATGTGCAGGGAAGGGAACGGTCTTACGCGTCTCAAGACTGGGTAAATCTGCCAAACAAGATTATGATGGCAGCAGAGCGGCTTCGGGGTGTCCAGATCGAAAATATGCCAGCTATGGATCTGATTCAGAGATTTAATTTTAAAAACGTGTTGATTTATTGTGATCCACCCTATGTGCTAAGTACAAGGCACGGGAAACAGTACCGATACGAAATGGACGAGGAAGGACATATTATGCTGCTCTCGTTATTATTAGAGCACAAAGGCCCGGTTATTATTAGTGGCTACGAGACGAGATTATACGACAATATGCTCAATGGATGGAACCGGTATGAAACGACGGCATATTCGCAAGTTTCTTCCAAAAAGAAGGAAATCATTTGGATGAATTATGATCCACCCATGAAACAGATGACGCTGGAAGATTTAGCTAGATAAGGGAGCTAAAATAGAAGGAAATACGGATTTGCATTGCCGTGAAGAATGCAAGGAAAATAACGGCTGCATGGATAATTACAGTCAATTTTATCCTAACGGCACGGGAATAATAAGGAGGCAGAAGAATGGACGAGAATGATGCAATTACTTGGCTGGAAACACTTAACGGAATTTATCGTGCATTTCCAAAAGAAGTAACAGAAGCATTAGATACAGCAATCAAGGCGCTCAAGGAAATCAAACAATACCGAGAAAATGGATATACCTTTGATCGAGTATCAACAATGGACTGCGACTATACGGCATTAATCTCCATCCTGGAAGATTATGGGATAGAGTCATCAGAGCAATTACATGAGGTTTTAGAAAGGCAGCAGCCAAAATTTGACGTGTTCAGCCAATTGTAGAAGCACCCAATTATTTAACATCACGGAAGCAACTGCAAACAAGATCTATAGTCCCATGCCGGCATCAGGGGAGCGCCGGCATAGGATGGAAAGGAAAGCCTATGAATGAATCCGAACCCATGTTAGAGCATGAAGAGGTAAGAAAGATCATAGAAGACACAGTAAATGCAACTGTGATAAAGCTAAAAATGTCCGGACTAATGAAGGATAACAGAAAAACAGCTTATGAAAAGACAGAAGAACTCCTGAAAAATTATAATACATTCAGGAACATAAAAGGCCATCCATGCACAAAGAGGATAGTAAAACGAATTGACCTGGCCCTGAAAGAGATTGACGCAGATATATATTATGATATTATTCCAATGTTTTATTTTGACCAAATGACACGCGAGTCAATCGCCGAGCACTTCCGGACGAGTGAGCGTACGATCACAAGGAATAAAAGCCGCCTGATAAATCTTTTAAAAGTAAAATTATTTTCGGACGATGTAATATTTGAATTATTTTTGTAGTTTATTTCTTTTTTTAGAAAGAGTGAAAAAAATCTTGACACATACGCATTAAATACGTATAATATAATTAGAAATAAAAAAGGAGGCGGAAAATGAAGCGGAAGGATTTGGAAAAAATTTTAAACAAGGGCGGGTGGTCTCTGCTCCGGCATGGTGCTAACCATGACATATTTACAAATGGTGAATGCAACATAGCAGTTCCGAGACATAAGGAACTAAAGGAGAGGACGGCACACGGGATTCTCAAAGAAGCGGGGATTGAATAAATCCCCGGATTTTGGGAATGATAGAGCAAATCTAACCGCATTTTCCGTTTTAAGGAGGGAATGTCAATGAATAAATCTGTATATCCGGCTGTCTTGTCTAAGGACGGTGATGGCTATGTCATACGTGTTCCAGATTTTAAAATCGTAACGGAAGGCGATGATATGGCCGAAGCGATC
The DNA here is from genome assembly GCA_910589665.1 of uncultured Eubacterium sp. GTDB lineage: Bacteria > Bacillota > Clostridia > Lachnospirales > Lachnospiraceae > Eubacterium_F. Next base: position 50,067 of record CAJUTR010000009.1, read on the forward strand.
TTTATGGCGAGAGACGCGATCGGGTTACTCGGGATCGAACTGGAAGATGAAGGGAAGCCGTTGCCGGAAGCATTTTCGCAGGAATTTGAAAAAGAAGAGGGAGATATCCAAACCCTTGTAGATGTGGATTTTGTGGAATACCGGAAAAGACATGATAACCGGATGGTAAAGAAAAATTGTACGATACCTTATTACATGAATGTAGAAGCGGAAAAAATGGGAATCAATTTTTCAAGAGTCCTGCAGGAAGCACTGGCGGATAAACTATCAACGAATGTATAGGGAACCAGGTGCTAACGTAAAAAGTCCTGATACTGTAAGAAGTCCTATCAGTATCAGGACTTTTTATTGTGCCATCATGAAAATGTCCCTTTATATGTCCCATGAAGTACCTGTACACACCGAGCAGGAGGGCGTTACAATGATTTTAACAATCAAGTGCACAAGGAGGTGGAAAAAGTGAGGAAAATCGACTGGAAAAGGAAATTAACAAGCCGGAAGCTGTGGATGAGCGCAGCAACATTCGTGTCCATGATGATACTGGCGTGTGGGGGAACAGAATCAGAAGCAGGACAGGTAGCCGCGCTGATCATGGCAGGCGCCGCCGTAATAGGATATGTAATAGGCGAGGGGCTGGCGGACGGCGGAAACCAGCAGGAAACGGAAGGACCAAAAGAATAAGAAGGATGAAAAAAGATCAAGGCAGCAGAACATAAAAAGAGGGGGTACATCATGAGCGAGTCAGTGCTTGTCGGCCTCTTGTCCCTGCTGGGAACATGCTTGGGAACATTAGGAGGCTTCCGTATCACGACATACCGGATCGAGCAGCTGGAAAAAAAGGTGGAAAAACATAATCATTTCGCGGACAAGATACCGGTGATCGAGGAAAAGATCAAGGTGATCAATCACAGACTGGAGGACATAGAAAATGAGTAAAAAAGTGTTTATAGGAGTCGGCCACGGGGGCAACGATCCGGGAGCCGTAAAATATTTAGTGGAAAAGGATGTCAACTTGAAAATGGCGAAAGCATGCCGTGATCATTTAAAGGCTGCAGGAGTAGAAGTAAAGATGAGCCGGACAAAGGACGAAAACGATCCGGTAAGCGAAGAGGTCAGGGAATGCAATGAGTTTGACCCAGATGTAGCTGTGGACATCCACAACAATTCTGGTGGCGGAAATGGATTCGAAGCGTTTTATTCCGTCAATGGAGGAGTCGGGAAGACGCTGGCCAAAAACATAGAATCAGAAGTTAAAAAAATAGGGCAGAACAGCAGAGGGATCAAGACCAAAAAGAATGGAAACGGAAGCGACTATTTTTGTTTCATCCGATCGACAAAGTGTCCGGCTGTCATATGCGAAGGGGTCTTTGTGGATAACAAGGCCGACGCAAAACAGGCGGATACAGACGCTGAATGCAAAGAGTTCGGCATCGCTTATGCAAAGGGGATACTAAAAACCTTGGACGTAAAAGAGGAAAAAGAAACACCGAAGAAGGGGCACGGATACCTGGTCAAGGTAACTGTGTCGGCGCTGAACATACGGAAGGGGCCGGGAACGAATTACAGTATCGCCGGAGTTATCCGTGACAAAGGGACATATACCATCACGGAAGAAAAAGGAGGATGGGGTAAACTTAAGAGCGGGGCGGGGTGGATTGCGTTGAAACACACAAAGAAGGTATAAGGGACAATGAGGTGGGCGTATGGATGAGCCTAAACTAAAAGCTTCGTTAAAATTGTTTGCCATAAATTATATCGGAGAATGCTGCGGAAATGCTGAAAAGTCGGCCATCAAGGCCGGTTACTCGGAAAACTACGCAAGGGCGCAATCCTACAAATTGTTGGCACGGAGCGATGTACAGAGATACCTTGCCTGGCTGCGCGAAAAAAACAGCAAGATCGTCGATATTATGTCGGCGCAGGAAGTCCAGGGATTTTGGAGCAAAGTGATCAAGGACAAAAAATGCAAGACAAGCGACAGGCTCCGCGCCTCCGAGTTACTGGCAAAAGCACAGGGGCAGTTTAAAAGCGAGTGGTGACAGTATGTATACATTATTAAATTTTTACAGATCGAACCAGTGGGAAAAGCTGATCCGGGTCATCAAGCAGGTAAGGATGAATGAACAGGGATACATTATCTGTAAACATTGTGGGAAACCGATCATCAGATCCTATGATTGCATTGCGCATCATATAACGGAGCTGACAGAAGAAAATGTAAACGACGTATCGGTATCGCTGAATCCTGATAACATCGCGCTTGTACATCATGGATGCCACAACAGGATACACAACAAGCTGGGGAACGCAGAGCGCCGCGTGTATCTGGTCTGGGGTTCTCCGCTTAGCGGCAAATCATCGTGGGTCAGAGAAAACATGAACGTCGGGGATTTGGTGGTGGATATTGATTCCGTGTGGCAATGTGTATCTGGACTGGATAGATATGTAAAGCCGAAAAGGCTGAACGCGGTCGTTTTCGGGATCAAAAATGAACTGCTCGACATGGTACGGATGCGCCGAGGGAAATGGATTAACGCGTATGTGATAGGCGGCTATCCATTAACGGCAGAGCGGGAAAGAATTACGGGGATGCTGGATGCTTACGAGATCTTCATAGACACGGAAAAGAAAGAGTGTCTGAAGAGATTGCAGGAGAGCGACGACCGGAATAAAGGCCAGTGGGAACAATACATTTCGGACTGGTGGGAAAAATTTTCTCCGGCAGTCCCCCCGGGTTGTTAAAATTATCGATCATAAGGGGACTGTGACAGGGTTCTGATCTTCCGCAGAAAAGCGGAAAATGAGATTTTTGAAATCGGGAAAAACCAATCAAAGAGGAAGGAAGGCAAAATAATGGAAGAAAACGAAAAGGTTTTTGGCATCTGTGAAAATAAGTGTCTGAAAGAGGTTCTTCCGAAAGAAGATGCAATGCCGATCGGAAACATCTTCCACATGAACGGACTCATCAATGTACAGTTGATGTCAAACATGGCAAATGGAAGTATGCAGTTTGAATATCCACAGGGGTTTACAAACGAAAACATCATTTTGGCGCAGATCCTTATGGAAGTTCATGGCGAGGACGGAAATTCGATATGGAGGACCGTGCCAATATTATTAAGAAGCGGGTTAGATGTGGCGGCTGGACATGAATCACTAGAAATTAGATTGCTGGAAGACAAGATAGCACTGAATTACTGGGCAGCATGGGAAAGCACAGAGTGTCCCGTTGAAGAGGGGTATCATGCCGTCAGGATAACTCTGGTCAGAGTCTAAAAAAGGGGAGTACGTGAAAAATATAATAGAGATTGATGCAGCAAAGAATTGTTTATGTGAGCTTGTCAGCAGTATTTATGACGGTACAAACCGACTGATTTTAAAGATAAAATCAGGAAACGGGAAAAAGCTCGTGGTAGAAAAAACGGAAGTTGCCATCACGAATCAGGAATTTTTGTATGAGATACCAGAGGTTTTATATACCGGCACGGATGAATTCAGCTTCATGATTTCGAATAACGAGAAAAAAAAGTTCCGCGTGAAAAAGGTGAAACGAATTCAAGGAGACATGATCATTAAACAGATTACAAATGAAACATATGAACTCCGCACAAAGAGTAAAGCGGATATGGGAGCGGATGTCGGTGACAGGATTAAAATATACGGAGTGGTAAAAGAATGGAATGAAGACATTTGGGCTGGATAGGAGGCGGAAGATGGGTGCGATAACCTCGGGGAAAATTTTGGTAAATACGCCGGAATGGTATGCCGGCCTGGAAACACCGGAAGCTGCAACGGTAAAAGATTTTATGGAGTATTTAGCTGGCCAGTTAGCAGGGAAGTTAGGTACTGCCGAATACACAGAAATAATAAATGGTAACAGGATTTACCCGGCCGTAAAAATCCCGTGGGCGGACGGTACGATCGGAACGGAAATCTTTGCGCTTATCATAATCGAAGCGGATAGAAGCACGTTAATATCCAAAATATCCGGTACATTTAAAATAGGAGTAAGCACAAGAGAAAGTTATTCCGCAGGTGATAGCGGATACTACATTTACGAACGCGGTTCTAGCGCGAACAATACACACGGGTCATTTAACTTCGCTGGAAGCCGGGTCCTATTTATGATTAACGAAATGTTTTCTGGGGGAGAGTCATTTTATACGATAGGATGGTCCGGTTTAAGTAATAGCCAGATAGTAGACAACACGTATTTAGCACCGACAACATTTGTCTGCACCTTGGAAAATGTTGTTACGCGATTAAAACATAACGCTGTCATATTCTCCGCGCCATATACTTCGGGAGCAATTTCGGCAATAACAGAAAACGGGGGCAGGATTGAGACGAGTTCGATCGGCTGTCCACTCTATACGTCGGATCCCAATATTGCGTTAGTAGAAAGACTCGTGTTCGGGAGATACTACAGTAATATCTTTTATGTTGTTTATCCAGCCAAGCATGCCCCAGTATCAGCACTTCTCGCAGGAAACGCCCTTGAGAGATACCCGAATGGATGGGTGCCGGGCCTGCTATATGTAAAAAATCATAGCTATTATTTACAGGTCACTATGGGAAGCTGTGCAAAAGCGTTAGCGGTACGAGCGGATGGAGGGGATGGATGAACAGAAAAGAAGAGCTGCTAAATGCAATAAAAGAGAGAAAAGAACTGGTCCCTCTCGTCGATGAAGTAATATTCCTGGAGGACCATCTTGCAAAGTTGAAAAAGATGCCTTTTATAAAAACCCATCCGGCAAATGAGGAACTGCAAAAAGTGACGCCGGCAAGCAGACAGTATAAAGAGTTATTACAGCAGTATACAAACTGCATCAAAATTTTAAGCAGGGCGTGTGGCGAACAGGATCAAGGAGAAGAATCGCCGTTGAGAAAATGGGTAAAAAAGCATGTTGATACAAAACAAAACAATATGGACACCGGATAACTCATTCCTTCTCGAATACCATAGCAGGATAGAAACGGGTGAAATCGTCGCCGGGCAGGAATTATGGCAGGAATTAAACAACCTGAAAGAAGATTTTCGAAACGACAGATACATATACGACACAGAAGATGCCAGACTGCGCATGGATTTCATGGAAAACTGTGTCAGGCTCACAAAGTCCCCGTTTTATAACAAGCCAATGGTTTTAATGCTCTGGCAAAAAGCATTCATTGAGGCGGTATATTCGTTCAAAATGACAGAAAACAAGCTTGACAGGTTTAAAAAAATAATCCTCCTCATAGCGAGAAAGAACGCGAAATCTGAAACGTGCTCCGCGCTTGGATTGGGAGAATTGGTCGTCGGAAATGATGGCGCGGACATCGTATGCAGCAGCAATGACGATATGCAGGCGTCAATCGTATACGATGCCATTGACACAATGCGGCAGCTAATTGATCCGGATGACCTGGACACGAAAAGAAACCAACGGTTTATTTTAAACAAGGCCAATGGCTCGAAAATTTTCAAACTGTCCGACCGGACCCGAAACAAAGAAGGGCGGAATATAGACTTTGCCATTGTGGACGAGACTCACGAAATGAAAAACAACGTGATCGGAAAATCCATTGAACAGTCGCAGTCGTTGAAAGACAATCCGAAATTTATCAACATAACAACCGAAGGATTTGAGGAAGATGGATACCTCGACCAGGAACTGAGAAAAGCCAGGGACGTGATCTCCGGCGAAGATGACGGGGTCGCGGCGGAAAGGCTCCTGCCGTGGCTGTACACGCAGGACTCCGAGCAGGAAGTATGGCAGGGAAACCGGAAAAACCGCTTGTGGATGAAAAGCAATCCGACGCTCGGTGTAATCAAAAAGTGGGAATACCTGGAAGAACAGGTAGATACAGCTAAGTCACATAAATCAGACAGGATCTTTATCCTGTCAAAGGATTTTAATTTTAAACAAAACGGCGTGGAGTGCTGGCTGGATTCGAGGGACTATACATATGGAGCTGTTTACGACCTGGAAGAATTCCGGGGAAGCAAATGTATCGGTGCCGTAGATTTATCGGAAACAACGGACCTGTGCTGCGCAAAGATCCTGTTAATGAAACCGGAGGACCCCATAAAATATATCCATACCATGTACTTTATACCGGAAAACAAATTGGAGCGCGCAGACGACACGAACGCGGGGGCAGACTACAGAGCATGGGCCAAAGAGGGACTTATGACGATCACGGAGGGAAATGACATAGACCTTTCCGTAGTGGCGGACTGGTTTTACAAACTAAAAAAAGAATATGAAATCATGCTCTGGAAAGCGGGTTATGACCAGAAATTTGCAAATGAATGGCTCAACAGAATGAGGGAATATAACTGGACGCGAGAAGATGAGGACCTGATCATGATACTGCAGAACGCCCAGACGTTAAGCGACGCAACAAAGCTAGTCGAAGCGGAACTGCAGAAACGTTTGATCAATTACAACGAAAACAAAGTGGATCGCTGGTGTTTGAAAAATGCGTCGATCAAAGTGGATAAGTTTGGAAAGTGCTTATGCGTAAAGCCGGAGGCATCGAAACGAATCGACGGCGCCGTGGCACTCATCATACTGTACGAAATGTACAGGAGATACCGATCTGAATTTAGGAAACTGATTGGAGGGAAGTCATAAAATGGGATGGCTGGATAAATTACCATGGCGGAAGCAAAAAAAGAATAGTGTGTTCGCGGATATGCTGAATGGGTTTACGCCTATCTTTTCCCAGTTTGGCCACGACATATACGCGAGCGACGTCGTGCAGCAGGCCCTTATGTGCATCGTGCAGGAAATGAAAAAATTAAATCCGATGCACGTTAGGATTTCGGGCATGGACGAAAACCCCGTCACAGGAAACCGGAGCCTGCAGAACGTACTGGACCACCCGAACGAACTCATGACGAAGAGTGAGTTCATAGAGAAGATCATGTGGACGCTGCTGTTTAATTATAATGCTTTTGTCATACCTGTTTACAAACGCTGGACGGATCCGGACACACAGACAGAACGACGGGTTTATACCGGCCTCTATCCGGTGCAGCCGGTACAGGTGGATTTCATCCAGGACGAAGACGGCGTGCTATACATAAAAATGAGATTTTCAAACCAGTACGAAACGACGCTGCCATACGCAGAAGTCATACATATCCGGCATAAATTTTCCATCAACGAATTTATGGGCGGAAACGAAAGAGGACAGCCGGACAACGATGCACTGTTAAAAACGCTTGAAATGAATGGAACATTGCTACAGGGAGTTGCATCGGCAATGAAATCAAGTTTTGCCATTAACGCGGTAGTAAAATACAACACCTTGATGGATGACGGAAAAACCGAGGCGGCGTTAAAGATCCTCGAAAAGAAAATAAAAGCAAGCGAAAGCGGATTCCTGCCATTGGACTTAAAATCAGAATTTATACCAATAAAAAAAGAACTTAAGCTTGTGGATCCGGAGACACTTAAGTTTATTGACGAAAAGATCCTGCGCACATGGGGGATCTCTACTCCGATACTGACCGGGGATTATACAAAAACGCAGTATGAAGCATTTTATCAAAAAGTTCTCGAGCCATTCATTATCTCACTCGGACAGGCGTTTACAAAGACGTTGTTCACGGAACGGGAGCAGTCATTTGGAAACAAGATCAAGTTTTATCCGAAAGACCTGATCTTTATGAGCGTGGATCAAACACTGGAAATGATACGCCTGCTCGGAGATTCGGGGGCCTTATACGAGAATGAGAAGCGCACGGCGCTTGGGTTAAAGCCGGACCCGAACCTGGAAGGGATCCGTATGCAGTCGCTGAATTATGTAAATGTCGAGTTTGCAAAAGAATATCAGACGAAACCAGCCGAAGACAACAGAATGGAGGGCGTAAAAAGTGACAAAAAGTAGAAAACCGCTGGAACACAGGCAGTACAAATTTGAAATCCGGGCAGAAGAAAGCGAAACAGGAAGCATAATCACCGGCAGGCCGATTGTATATGAGAAGAAAACGGATCTCGGCTATTTTGACGAAGTGATCCACCGAGGGGCACTTGACAAGGCGGACCTGACGGATGTCCGTTTCCTCGTGAATCACGATATTTCCAAGATTCCTCTTGCAAGGAGCCGGAAGAATACAGAAAACAGCACAATGCAGTTTACTGTAGACAAAGACGGGATGAATATACGGGTGACACTGGACACGGAGAATAACACAGAGGCACGCAATCTGTATTCAGCAGTCAAACGGGGGGATATTTCCGGAATGTCGTTTATGTTTGGGATAGACGCAGAGGAATGGGAGAACCTGGATTCAGAACATCCGACGCGCCACATCAATAAAATAAGCACAGTCGTTGAAGTAAGCGCGGTGACATTTCCGGCTTACGAAGCAACGGAAATAGATGCCAGGGATAAGGGGGCGTTGGACAATGTCCGGCAGGCGGTGGAGACTGCACGGCAATCCCGGCGATCGGTGGAGACCGATGAACTGGAACTTGAGAAACTGAAGGCGCACTATTTATATGGAATGTAGGAGGAGAGATATGACAATTATTTTATACCTTAGAAATTTGATCAAGAAAAAGGAAGAACAGGAACAGGAAACACGGCAGAAAATGAAGGATGCCAAAACAGCGGACGAAGTGAGGGCGCTGGGTGATACACTGCAGAAAATTCTGGACGAACTGAAGGAGGCGCGGGACATGCTGTCCGAGGAAGAGAAAAAAGAAGGCGGAGAGCAGGAGCAGGAGCGGGAAGATGTACCGGAACAGGCAGAGCAGAGGGGTGGCAATCCATTAGCCTCTTTCGGTATGGGAAACAATGTACCGGGCAGTAAAAGAGAAGATGAAAGCGGGTTTGCGAGCCTGGAATACCGGACAGCGTTTAAGGCTTTTGTGCAGAGGGGAACGAAGATTCCGGACGAAGTCATGGCGCGAGCGGGTGGAGATCCCGGAACGACGGTGGCAGATGACATCGGGGCGATCATACCGCAGACGATCATGAACGAATTCATCAAGGAAGTATCCAAAGTATACGGCCAGATCTATAGCAAGGTAAGGAAGATGAACGTGAGGGGCGGCGTCAAGTTCCCGATTTCGAAACTAAAAGCTACGTTTAAGTGGATCACGGAAACGACGATATCCGGCAAACAAAAAGCGGGGGACATCAAAGAATTTGTCGAGTTTAATTACAACATCGGGGAGATCAGAGTAGCGGAAACACTGCTCGCCCAGGTTGTGTCGCTGGAGCTGTTTGAAGCCGAAATTACAAGGATCATGGTCGAAGCATACGTGGAAGAAATGGATAAGGGTATCATTACTGGAACCGGATCCGGTCAGCTCCTCGGAATCACGAAAGATCCGCGTGTAACAAAAAACACCAGCAACATTATTAGAATGACTGCGGAAGAGTTTGCCGACTGGACATCCTGGAGGAAAAAATTATTTGCCAAAGTGCCTTTATCAAAACGGGGAAAGGGAGAATTTCTGTTTCCGTCCTCAACAGTTGAGTCGTATTTAATGACAATGAAGGACAAAAACGACCGTCCGCTCTTCAAAGAAGCGACGGACTCAAATATCGGAAACACAGCCGGCTCGTTTTTTGGCCGGACAACAGACCTTGTAGAACCGGACGTGATACAGGATTTCGATACGGCAGCGCCGGGAGATGTAGTAGGAATATTCTGGGTGCCGAGTGACTACGTGATCAATACAAACCTACAGTTTGGCATGAAACGCTGGTTTGATGACAACACAAATGAGTGGATCAATAAAGGACTTACGATCGTGGATGGGAAAATCCTCGATGTTTCGGGGTGCTACCTGATCAAAAAAGCGGAGTCTGCCGGAAGCGGGTCAAGCAGCACAGAACAAAGCGGTACCGGGAAGACCGACTGAAAATAAAAGGGGGAATGACATTGGCAGAGGATTTTGACATGTTAGAAGAGGTCAAAAAGAGCCTTGGGATCACAGGAGACTATCAGGACGGGACGGTGACAGGGTACATAGAAGAGGTAAAAGCATTTATGGTCGATGCAGGAGTAAGTCCGGAAGTCGCTAACAGCGGGGAAGCTGCCGGCGTCGTTTCCCGCGGCGTGGCCGATCTTTGGAATTACGGGGCAGGAAATACGGAATTAAGCAAGTATTTTATGCAGAGAGTAACACAACTTTGCTACAAGGGCGGAACGGGGGGATGATCCATGCAGGCATACAGGCAGAAATCACCCTACACGACTGCGCTATATCTGCTGGTACCGGAACACCAGTCTGTGAAAGGCGTGAAAAAGAAGGTATACCAAGAGCCAGCGAAAGATATGATCTTTTTTGCGTCTTTTAAAACATTCGGTGGAACAGAAAGCACGACAAACAGTGCGTACACCGTAATAGATACGGCAATCGTTGAAACGTGGTACAGGCCTGATATTAAAAGCGATTGCGCTATCATGAGGGCGTGTGACGGCGCTGTCTATGAAGTTATCGGAGAACCGGAGAACATAGACATGAGGAATCAGGTGTTGAAATTTAAGGTAAGACGGGTCAAAGGCGGTGCGTGATGAAAAAGAACAGGATCGGCTTGCAGTTTAAAGGATTTGATGAATACGCGGAAAAACTGGAACGGCTTGGCGGGGACCTGAAAGCGGTGACAGAAAGGGCCTTGCAGGATACACACAGTTTTATGACTCCGAAGCTGCACAACGATATGAAGCGGCATCATAGAACGGGGCAGACAGAAAAGTCCATTGATGATCACGCAAAAGTAGAATGGCAGGGAATGGAAGCAAGCATCGGGGTAGGGTTTAGCATTAGGAATGGCGGCCTGCCATCTATTTTCCTTATGTATGGCACACCGAGGATGCCGAAAGACACAAAATTGTATAACGACATCTACGGCAGCAAAACGAGGAAGGAAATTGCCAGATTGCAGGAAAAAGTCTTTGCGAGCGAAATCAGAAGGAGAATGGGGGGATAGGGATGGAAGATCTGCTGATACAAACCCTGGAAAAGATGGGGTACGACATCATCCGGCAGGGATCCATGACAGACGAAGAAAAATACCCAGAATCTTTTTTTACATTTTGGAACAACGACTGTTATGGAAGAGGGTTTTACGACAACAGGGAAACACAGTACATATGGGATTACGATCTGAATTTTTATAGTACGGACCCATCCCTCACTTATACAAAATTACTGGAAGCAAAACAGCTGTTAAAAAGAGCGGGATTTGTCGTTGACGGCAAAGGTCATGATGTGCCAAGCGATGAACCTACGCACACGGGCAGGGGAATCAATATTTTTTATCTGGAAAATGAACAGGATTGACAGGAGGTAAGGAGACATGAATGAACTTTTTGAGTACCGGGGCGTAGAAGACCTGGTCTATGCAAAAGTAATAAAAGATGATAATGAGGGTTACGAAACGGGAGAGGTCAAGCCGATTGCCGGAGTGGCCGAGATCGGGAAAACGACGGAAACATCAAGCGAGGCACATTACTATGATAATGTGGCGGCTATCACTGTTACTTCAACCGGACCGGATGAGGTAACGTGTACGGTTTCGGCAATTCCGCTTGAGGTTCTGGCGGACATTACTGGACAGGCTTACGACAAGGACACCGGCACACTCGTGGAAGGCGAGAGGGAAACAAACTATTATGCCCTTGGTTACAGGACGAAAAAAACAAACGACGAAGAAGTATTGGTATGGAGGTATAAGGGAACATTCGCAATCCCGGAATCCAAACATAAGACGGAGGATGCCGGAACAGAAGCAAACGGCCAGGAAATCACATATACGGGCATTTCGACAACGTACAGGTTCCAAAAAACGGGAAAACGCGCAAAGGCAATCAATGTAGACATGGAAAAGGGACTGGTGGATGCCAGCACGTTTTTTGATCAGGTGACAACGATAGACATGCTGGAAGCAAAGACACCAGCCGTAGAAGCGAAGGGGTAAACAATGAAGCCAAGGAGGATGCGACGATGGAATTAGCACTGAACGTTTATAAGGGAAGAGAAATTGAAAAGACATACCGGACAGACACTTACGACCTCATGTTCGGAACGGTAGAGGACATCATAGGACTTTTGGATGATATAAACCTTGACATGTCAACGAATAAGGATTACGAAAACCTGTTCCGGATCGTAACAGGATCGCTTGATACGATAAAACCGTTTCTAAAGGATATTTTTGAGGGACTTACGGATGAAGAATTGAGAAGGACGCGGGTGAAGGAGATCATCCCGGTCCTGATCGAAGTGTTTAAGTACTCACTATCAGAAATCGGCGGTCTGAATACGGGAAAAAAGTAACGGAGGGGGGCGCAAGCCTCCCTGTTTACGATGTGTTGTTTGATCTGCAGATGTCGATGTGCCAGTTGTTTAATGGATTAAATCCCATGATCATACGCAGATACCCAGCACATGAGGTTTTTTTGCTCATTAAAAGGGTAAACAAAAAAGCGGATAGGACTGGAGGGACAAAAGGCGGAAAGGTGCGGAAACAAGCGGGTGATGATTGGTTTTAGCGGGGAAGTGGAAGAATGGCGGAAAGAAATGAAACAACGACGAAATTCAAGGTTGACATATCGGAATTAAGGGCATCCATGCAGGAGGCGACAAGGCAGGTACGACTTGCCAATTCCGAGTTTAAAGCAGCGACGGGAGGAATGGAAAACTGGAGCAGTTCGGCGGATGGCTTAAGTGCGAAAGTCAGGCAGTTAAACAGCGTGCTGGAAGCGGAAAACAAAAAACTGGAGATCCTGGAGCAGCAATACGAACTGACGGCAAGGGAGCAGGGAGAGAACTCCAAAGGAGCACAGGAACTACTCATCCGGATCAACAATCAAAAGGCGGCCATCGGAAAAACAGAAAGACAGTTGAACAGTTATTCCGAAAAACTAGAGGAAGCAAAACGAAGCAGTGATGACCTGGCGGACGGAACACAACAGTTTGCGAACGCGGGCGCGGAATTGACAAGGCAGGTACGCCTTGCCAATTCCGAGTTTGAGGCAGCGACGGGAGGAATGGAAAACTGGAGCAGTTCGGCGGATGGCTTGAGTGCGAAAGTCAGACAGTTAAACAGTGTACTGGAAGCGGAAAACAAAAAACTGGAGATTTTGGAGAAGCAATATGAGCTGACGGCAAAGGAGCAGGGAGAGAACTCAAAAGGAGCACAGGAGCTACTCATTCGGATCAACAATCAAAAGGCGGCCATCGGAAAAACAGAACGACAGCTAAATAGTTATTCCGAAAAACTAGAGGAAGCAAAAAGAAGCAGTGATGATCTGGCGGACGGAACACAACAGTTTGCGAACGCGGGTGCGAATTTGAAACGGACCATCTCGGATCAGGAACGAAGGCTTGCAAAATTAAAGGAATCGTATGCCGGCGTTACGTTGGAACAGGGACAGAACTCAAAAGAAGCGAGGGAGTTAGCAAAAAAGATAGAATCCTTGTCTTCGGAACTAAAGAACAACAAACGAAAATTATCCGATGCGGAAAAAGAAGCCGAGCAGTTTGACCATTCGCTGGATGAAGCGGGAGAAGCTGCCGAAGATGCAGGTAAATCCATAAGAGACGCAGGGGATTCTGCGAAAGAATCAGAAGGAAAATTTAAAGGTTTCGTTAAAAACATTGCTGGCGGGGTTGTCAAAGGACTAAAAGGAGTGGCAACGGGAACGGTAGCACTGGTGACTGGTTTTTTGGCAGCGGGCGAGGCGTCACAGGAATTTACGGAAGACATGGGAAAACTGGAAGCTGGGTTTGCCGCAGCCGGGCATACTGCCAAAACAGCGCAGAAATCATACCGGGATATGGTCGGGATCTTAGGAGAGACGGACCAGTCAGTCGAGGCGGTCAATCATCTTGCAAGACTCACAAACGACCAGAAGGAACTGGCAAAATGGACCGATATAGCGGCCGGGATATATGGCACATTCGGCGACTCTCTGCCGATCGAGGGATTAACGGAAGCGGCTAATGAAACGGCCAAAGTGGGAAAAGTAACAGGTCCTCTTGCTGATGCGCTGAACTGGGCCGGCATATCGGAAGACAAGTTTAATAAAAAACTTGAAAAATGCAACTCCGAAAAAGAGAGATCCACGTTGATCACGGAAACGCTAAGCAAAACGTATGAAAAAGCATCCGAGAAATATAAAAAAGTAAATGCCGATCTAATAGAAAACAGAACGGCAACGTCAGACCTGAACGCCGCATTGGCGGAAACGGGCAAAATCTCCATGCCGATCACTACGGCGTTAAAAAAAGGAGTAGCGTCACTGCTCATGACGATGCTGCCTGGGTTTGAGCAGATCGGGCAGGGCATGGCCGGACTGGTAAAGGGGACAAAAGGTTCCGCAGAAATGTTGACGAGCGGGATTACAGTTATACTTAACACGTTGTTGCAAAAACTAAATAAAGGCGTGCCGACAATACTAAATATAGGCGTTAAGCTGATTATGTCATTATTGCAGGGAATTTTAAATATGCTTCCGTACGTCATGGATGCAGTCATCGATATAGTCCCTCAAATATCGCAGTCTTTACATGCAATGTCGCCAAATCTGATAACCATAGGAATAGAGCTGATGCAAAGCTTTTTATCCGGAATTGCCGCGATGATTCCGCAGATCATCACGCAGGTTACGGAAATCATCCCCAAAATAATCAACGCATTACAGGAAGGGATCCCGCTTCTATTGGATGGTGCGGTACAGTTTTTTTTGGCGGTTGTCAAGGCAATACCCGAAGTGATGGCGGCGTATTCGACGGCCGCGACGGAACTTATACAGATATTGGCTGTACAGTTTATAGAAATGACTCCTCAAATAGTCAGTGCATTACGGGAAGGGGTACCATTATTGTTAAACGGCGCAATACAGTTTTTGATGACGATAATAAAGGCAATACCCGAAGTTATCGCAGCATTGACAGCTGCCCTTCCCGAAATTGTACAGTCAGTAGCGGACATACTATTACAAGGGATGCCGGTTATCCTGGATGGAGCTGTCCAGTTACTAATGGGGTTGATCAATGCAATCCCCGTAATCATCCCCGTTCTGGCTGCAAGCCTGCCGCAAATCATACAAATCATGGTGGACACGTTTGTACAGGGGATACCGATGGTGGTTGACGGAGCGATCCAGTTGCTAATGGCGTTGATCGATGCAATTCCCATAATCATTCCCGTATTAACCGCAAATCTGCCAAAGATAATAAATTCACTTGTTACTGGATTAGTCAGCTGGAGTAATGCGCTCGTGCAGGGTGCGATACAGCTCCTTATGGGGATCACGAAGGCGATTCCTGTACTCATACAGGCATTGGTACCGCAGATTCCCAATATTGTCATTACAATTATTAAAGTGCTGATAGAAAATATACCACTTTTGCTTAAATCGGCAGTCCGATTGTTTATGTCGATCGTCCAGGCCATACCGCAGATCACGGGGGCACTGGTCGGGGCACTGGGGACGCTGCTTGCTACCATTTTCAGACTTGTATCCCAGATACCGGAAAAAATAAAAGAGGCCTTGGCGCAAGCAATCCCCCGCATTGCAGGATGGGCGAATGACGTAATTGATGCGGTGAAAAGTATCCCCGGCAAAATCAGGGAAATCGGAAAAAACATCGTACAGGGGTTATGGAACGGAATATCGGACATGACGAGCTGGGTAATCGGTAAGATCAAAGGGTTCGGCGAGAGCGTACTGGGCGGGATCAAGGATTTCTTCGGTATCCATTCCCCGTCGACGTTGATGAGGGACCAGATAGGAAAAAATATCGTGTTGGGAATCGCGGAAGGAATGGACAAGAACATTTCCTCCCTTAACGTCAGCATCCGGAAACTGACACAGACGGCATTTTCAAATTTTAAAGCAGCCGCGAAAAAAGGAAATTTTGAGAGCGTCGGAAAAATAGTTACGGAATCATTTAAAAAGGGCGTGGAATCAAAAACAAAAAGTATTACAAAAAGTGTGTCCTCTCTGATTGATAAAGCTGTCAAAACCATGCAGAAAAAGAACAAGGGTGCAAAAAAGCAATTTAGCACGATGGGTAAAAATCTACTGGATTCATTCGAGAAAGCCTACAATGCGCAGGCAAAAAAGGTGATCTCAAAAACGACGGAAACGATCGAAAAAATTGCGGAGACGGCACAAAAGAAATACGATGCAGTCATTGAAAAACGGGATGCCTTCCAAAGCACACTAGCCGAGTACGGGAGCTTATTCACGAAGGATGAAGCAGGAAACGTTGAACTTGCCGATATAAGCAAAGATACGGAGTACATAAAGCAGTATGGTTCGAACCTGGCAAAGTTAAAAAGTAAGATCTCGAACGAATTGATGAATGAAATCATAACGATGAGCGTGGAGGAGGGCGCGGAATTTACAAAGAAGCTTCTCGGCTTGGATGATGCGGATCTGAAACAGTATAACGATGCCTATACGGATAAGCTAAATGCACAAAACAGTATTTCGAAAAGTTTTTTTGCAAAAGAGTTAAAGGCTATTAAAAATGAGTTCACGGGCAAAGTGGCGGAGGAACTATCGTCGATGAAACAGAATCTGGAAAAAATCGGACAGGATGCCGTGAGCGGATTTCTAAAAGGCTTTAATTCAAAAAATGACAAAGTAAGCAAGGAAATGAAATCCTTTGCAAAGCGGCTTGTAAAAAGTATCAAGAAGGAACTTAAGATTAAAAGTCCATCCCGCGTATTTGCGGAGATCGGAATGTACTCTTCGCAGGGGTATTTCAACGGCTTTAGGGAAAACATGGAAAGTCTGAAAGGTTCGCTGCTGTCTGTTTTGCCGGATGCAGCCAGAAATGGAAAGCTGGGCGGTGTGGCAGAATCCCAGAGCCTGCACAATACTTACAATTTTTATCAGACGAATAACAGTCCGAAAGCACTTTCGCGGCTCGATATTTACAGACAGACGAAAAACCAGTTAGCATTTGCGAGAGGTGTTTGAGTATGTACAGAGTGAAATTAGAAAATCAATACGGAGAAGTCATCGAACTGACGCGTAACAAAAATTACACGGTCACAAACATAACAGGGTTAAACCCGTCAAGTGCGGTGGTAAATAGCTCCGCATTGGCCACAATGGACGGGGCCGTATATAATAACTCGAGAAAAAACAGCAGGAATATCGTTATGACCGTCCTGCCGGAAAGAGACATCGAAGCAAACCGGCTGAATCTGTATCGATACGCACAACCGAAATATCCGGTACGGGTTTACTTTGAGAATGAAAGGCGAAACGTATACATTGACGGTTACGTGGAAACTCACGAGTGCGACCTGTTTAGTAACAGGCAGGCGGCGCAGATCAGTATCATCTGCCCACAGCCTTTTTTCAGGGAAACGACGGAAAACAGGACCATAGCCTCGTCGGTGGAACCTCTTTTTGAATTTGAGTTTTCTACCGAGCATGATGTACCAAAAGAGTTTTCACGGATCATGAAGGATAAAGAGATCATCGTAGAAAACAAAGGAGATACCGAAACAGGTGTATTTATTGAAATGCACGCAACGGGGGACGTATCCGATCCGGTCATTTACAACAGGAGTACGGGAGAATTTTTCGCCCTTAACATTTCCATGTACAATGGAGATTCGGTCTTTATCAACACAAATCCAGGAGAAAAGTCGGTAAAGGGACAAAACAGATCCGGGAAAATGGACAACCTCATGAATTACATGGATTTAGAGAGCAGGTGGCTCGTACTGCGGCAGGGACAAAACGTTTTTACTTATGAGGCCTCTGGCGGATACGAATATCTGCACTTTGACATTACAGTAAAGGACAAGTTCGAGGGGGTTTGACCATGAATGTTTATGTTTTTTCGAAAAATTGGGATGTGATCGATCTCATCGACACGTATTCCAGCATGATATGGACGACGAGATATTACACGAGCGGAGATTTTGAGCTATATCTGCCGGCCGACAAAAAAACCATGGATCTGCTACGGGCAAACCGTTACTTATGCCGGGAGAAAGACATTATAAAGACGGAGTACAGTACCAGGTACAAAAATGTCATGATCATTGAAAAGATAGAACTCACCACGGCAGCGGAAAAGGGAATGTATTTGATCGTTTCGGGAAGGTCGCTGAAAAGCATTTTAAAAAGACGGATTATCTGGCAGCAGTCAAACCTGGCGGGTACGGCCGAAATGGGAATACGAAGGCTTATTACGGAAAATGCGGTATCCCCGCAGGACGAGGAACGGAAGATACCGGAACTGGTCCTCTCCGAGCCGGCCGGATTAACAGAGGAAATGACATTGCAGGTTACAGGTGATAATCTGGGAGACACAATAGAAAAGATCTGTACAACGTACGGATACGGCTACGACATTGAGTACGATGATGGTAAACTGCTGTTTTTCCTTTTTACAGGCACCGACCGTTCATTCAGTCAGACGGAAAACCCGTATGTTATTTTTTCGAGTGAATTTGACAACATACTTGAAAGTGAATACACGGAAGACTATCAAAATTATAAAAATGTGGCACTGGTGGCCGGCGAAGGGGAAGGCATCGAGAGAAAAACGAGCGTGGCCATAGGGGGGAATGGACGTGCCGGAGGCCTGGAACGGTATGAAATATACGTGGATGCGAGAGATCTAAGCAGCAATGAAGGGGAATACACGGAAGAGGAATACAGAAGCATGCTGGCAAGCAGGGGAATGGAATCCATGAGCGGGAATGCTATTGTCCGGTCGTTTTCCGGAGAAATCGAAACGAAAATGATGTACAAGATAAATGAGGATTATTTTCTCGGCGACATAGTACAAGTACAAAATGAATGCGGCATACAGGCAAGTCCGCGGGTGATCGAAGTAATTGAAAGTGAAGACGAGAGCGGATATTCCGTGATCCCAACTTTTAGCACAATGGAGGTAAGCAAATAATGATAACGAGCGGTTTTTTTAATTCGGTAGACGGGGACAGAAAATATTATGCAGACGAAATAAACAGTTTTTTTGAAGGTTTGGTTGGCAAAGGGGTTTTCCAACGGATCGGAGGGGGACTGTGCGTCCACAAAAACGGAAACATGCAGATATATGTGGATACTGGAAAATTAACGGACAGCAGGGGACGGTGGCTAAAGAATGATTCGAAACATGTATTAACAGTTAACCGGGCGGATGTGGCGCAGCCAAGGATAGATGCCGTAATTGCGTGCATAGACAGCAGCAGGGAAGAGAGAACGGGGAAAATCTACATAAAAAAGGGAATCCCATCACCATCACCGGTGAAGCCGAAAATCGAAAGGAGTAATAACAAGGAAGAATACTGCCTCGCATACATCACGGTAGCGCCAAAAGCTACGTATATCTTACAGTCCGATATTCAGGATGCCAGAGCTGACAGTGTTGTATGTGGTTTTGTTTCGGTGCTTGTTGATCAACCGGACGCAGCACAGTTGTTTTTGCAATATGATTCAGCGTTCCATGAATGGTTTTCCGTGGTAAAAGAAACGTTCAAAACGGCGATCCCAGTACGATCATACGAGAGCAAGTATAACACGGGAAACCTGGAAATGGATGTCATACCTATCCATATACCACAATATAATAAAGAACTCGATATACTGCATGTATATATAAATGGAATAAAGCTGGTCCCCGATACAGAATATAAAATCAATTCAAACAGTTATATCAAGCTGACAAAGAGCGTAGACCGCCATACCGACATTTCGTTCGAGGTTTTGAAATCGGTGGACGGATCCGGGAGCATCCCGTCTCTTTTGTATCAGAGCGAAACGGGAACGATCCAAATGCAGGGCGAAGAAATCGTACCATTAAAACCACTATCAGAGTGCCAGCATGGATGGATCCTAACGTTTTCAGGATATGACACGACAAAAAACGAAGCAAAAGACGAGGATGTCCAGACTGTTACCATACCAAAGGCTTCATACAAAAATGTTAAATGGAATGGGGAGAATATGACATTTCCGCTGGTATATGCTGGGGAAAATGCGGACATATTACAGTGTTTGAAATCATTTAATGTTTATGATGATAAGCTGGTAAATGGGCAGAACAATCATACAGGGGTGGCGCGGAATGTGGTATTGAGGTCAATACAGGAATTCTGATCAAGAAGTAGCATATTGTATCAAGCTATATTTAATAATTTTGTTGTCAAATCAAAACCAGACAGCAGGGGGAGGTGTTCGGATCAATGTCATTAAGCTAAAATAATTCTCTGTTAAGTTAAGGTATTTCGGAAATTGTCTTCCTAGCTAAAAAAATTGAATATTTTAAATCAAAAAATGTAATTTAATAAATTTCTAGCCTACCCTAATATATAGAAAGTGGCAGTTCCATTTTTCCGCAGAACTGCCACTTTCAAAGTATTTATCGTTGTCTGTTATTCTTAATTCTTATCTGTGTTCGCTTATTGTAAAATTCAGATATTTTTCTCAAATTAAATATTTTGTATTTCTATATTATTTTCTATCTGCATTGATTCCTCCCCCAAAACTATATTGATACGAACAGGCAAACCATAATGTTGATTTACTGCTATCTCTTTCTTGGGTGGTTCGATAGCCTTTAATCCGTCTTTGATCATATCATAGGCTTCTTGGTTTAGCTTTTTGCCGCTTTCCCGTCTATATATCTCCAACGCTCTTTTAATCCCATGCGGATAGAGATACATCATGCACTTATCGTCGCCATAGTCGAATCCATATTCTTTCTTAAATTCTTCTATTTTGACCGTTGTATGCCATGCCCAACCGTTATAATCAAGACCGCCTTGCAATTTGTCTGGTCTTTTCCATGCGGTATAGTTTCCGCAAATTTCTACTCCGGTTAGCGATTTGAAGTCACGAAACAACATGATATATTTTCCTCTGAATCTGCGGATAAACCATGGCAGCTCCGTTTCTGCTTCCTGCTCGGAATGAATATCCTGCATTTCGTGAAAGCGGTTAATGTATCTTGCTGTAAACTCTGTTCCTTTCTGTCCAGTCATTTTATGGGCGATAAATTCACAGCCTTTCTTTGTAATACGGTAGCAAGGGAGGGTTCTTCCAGTACAATCTTTATACTCTGAATCCTTAAAGAAATCACTGAATCCAATTTTGGCTTCAGTTAAATGTTCAATGTATGTCCGTATATCTCTTAATAATTTGCTGTGGTCTTTCCTAACCATTCCTGATACTTCTCGGCTGTCTAAAGTCTGCTCTATCATCTGCATATAACCATTCCTTTCTACTTGAATTTTCAGAAAGAGAATGATATGATAGATTTATCATTTCCCTTTCGGAAGTGATGTGTCTAGAGGTTGCAAACTTTGGTTGGGGAGCAACCTCTATTTTTGTTCGCCGATTTCTTCATCAATCTTTTCTTCAAGCCATGAGGTTTTAGTCTTATTCTTTTCTTTCAGCCTTTTTTCCATTGCGTCTACCTTATAAGCGTCTATCAAAGCACTAAAATTCTTTTTCCCCTCACGTCTTTTTTTCATGTAACCGGCTCGGCTTTTCTGCGTGATGTCAATCCCTCCTTTATGTATCACGTTACAATTATTATATATGTATCACGTTACACTGTCAAGAGGGAAATTGAATTTGGTATTGAGGTCTATACAGGAGTTCTGATCAAGAAGTAGCATATTGTATCAGGCTATGTTATAATAATTTTGTTGTCCAACCGAAACCAGACAACAGGGGGAGGTGTTCGGATGGAAGTCTTTATTGCTTTTTTAGTCGCTGTTGCGGCTGGTGTGGCCTGTCACTACATCATCAAATGGCTTGACAGTGATCAGAAGGACAACATATAGCCTAGTGGGTGCTTTGCCACTATAAAAGAAAAGAAGAATCCCCTGACCGTGTTGCCCCACAGTCAGGGGATTTCATTCTTTGTCCGAATGGACTCTTTATTGCTTTTTGCCTTCGGGCATATTATAGCATATGAATATTGGGATTACAATATGATATTACTGATTTAATAAAAAAACAATGAACTTTATGTCACTTCAAAGGAAATCAGACTTAGTGTATCCCTATCTGCAATACGGCCCTCCAAATTGACTGATTACTACTTTCGCAATCTCAGCATTTGGCCTTGAGATATTTACGGGATACTGTAATCTTTTTTCATAATTCCACATTGCTTAACAACCTCCTTCCCAAGGCCAGGGTCCTTCCACCCACGACCAGCAGTTTTCGACATTGACATTTTCGTTCGTCAGCGGCCCATAGTACTTTGTGTATTCTTTTACCGCTTCTCGATTCATCTTTTTATACTTTTCATAGTATTTTAAAGCTTCTTCATCTGTTGGATGGGTATCCAGATAGAGGACAACGTCGTCAATGGCGAACCCGAGCTCCTGAATATAACGGAGCATTTGTGCTTTGTCTGATTGATTCATCGCATACCCCTCCTATTATAGTTGTTATAATGATTGTTATGATTCTTATCATTGCGTGCGAAAGGGGAACAGGCAGCACGAGTACCTTCAAACGGAAGAACAAGGTCCTCAAAGATGGTACCATGTTTTAAACCGTTGCAGCCATCCATAACGTTCTGCCATGTCTGCCACGGAACATATGCCATGGCAAGACTTTTGTGATCCTTGTGAGGCATCGGCGCAGGAGACATGCCCGGCTGTTTGCAGCCGCATGAATTTAAATATTGGTTGTTCATGACAAAACTCCTTTTAGTCTTTTTAGTATAACGTATGACAAAATTCGTCATCGGTGAAAAGGTGAGTAGGTAGGAAGTAAAAAGTAGGAAGAAAAAATAAAAAAAAGTGTTGACAAAAAATAAATTGTAGGTTATTATAAAAAAGTAATAAGAATCATTATCATGTTAAATGAGGTGAAATGATTGGCTGGTATGAAATACAGTAGGCAGAGAGAGGCGATACTTGCCTATCTGCATTCGACAAAAGAGCATCCGACAGCTGAGACGGTATACACCTGTCTAAAGCAGGAAAACCCGAAACTTAGTCTTGGAACCGTCTATCGAAATCTGAATCTTTTAGCAGTAAGTGGTGAGATCCAGAGGCTGAGCTGTGGAGATGGGACAGACCATTTTGATGCTACGACAACGCCGCACAGCCACTTTGTTTGTAAGGGCTGCGGGCGGGTGATGGATTTGGATATGCCGCGGATTTCGCTCATGGATGATAAGTGTTTGAGTGAAATAGAAAATTTTGACGGTGAAATTCATAGCCATCAGGTATTTTTTTACGGATTATGTAAAAAATGTTTGTAAGTATGGTTCTTGCGAGAGTTTATCGGGAGAACTAAAAATATTATATTAAAAAAGGAGAGAATAATCATGAAAAAGTTTGTATGTACTGTTTGTGGATATGTTCACGAGGGAGATTCGGCACCGGAGAAGTGCCCGCAGTGTGGAGTAGGACCGGAGAAGTTCAAAGAGCAGGGCGCTGATTCTATGACATGGGCAGCAGAACATGTAGTAGGAGTGGCAAAAGGAGTTAGTGAGGACATCGTAGCGGATCTCCGCGCAAACTTTGAGGGTGAGTGTTCGGAAGTCGGGATGTATCTTGCCATGTCCCGTGTGGCTCATAGAGAAGGTTATCCAGAGATCGGTCTTTATTGGGAAAAGGCTGCATGGGAAGAGGCTGAACATGCTGCTAAGTTTGCGGAACTCCTCGGTGAGGTCGTAACGGACTCGACAAAGAAGAATCTTGAAATGCGCGTGGCAGCAGAAAACGGTGCGACAGCAGGAAAATTTGATTTGGCAAAACGGGCGAAGGCACAGAATCTGGATGCGATCCATGATACGGTGCATGAGATGGCTCGTGACGAGGCTAGACATGGTAAGGCATTTGAGGGCTTGCTGAAGAGGTATTTTGGATAAGTCCTGAAAGGTTTGAGAATTAGCGATCACGTTTATTTTCAGGGTACATGGGCGTTGGCCTGTGTATCCTGATTTTTTGATTCCAAAATCTAGAATAATGATGGATCGCTCCATGCGTTTAGAAAGGAAGGGAAACCGTATGAAACAGAATCGTATTTTTGTAGAAGGATTACAGGGAGCTGGAAAGACGGCATTTGTAAACAATCTTTCTGAACAGCTAAGTGATTTTAAAGTATTTCGGGAAGGGGATTATTCTCCTGTAGAACTGGCGTGGTGCGCGTATGTTACAGAACAACAGTATCAGGATGTACTGGCAAAATATCCATCACTCCGTACGGAAATAGCGGAGAAGACCTTGACAGAAGGAACCCATAAAATCATCTGTTATTCACAAATTTTAACAGATATTCCTGGGTTTCATAAGGACTTGGAGAAATATGAAATATATAACGGAAATTGGGAGAAAGAATCATTTGAGCAAGTGATCTTAAGCCGTTTTCAAAAATGGGAGGGAGAGAAACAGATTTTCGAATGTTCGATCTTTCAAAATATCATCGTAAATCAAATGTTATATTTCATGATGTCGGAAGATGAGATCATTGACTTTTATATGGCGTTAAAGGATGTTTTATCAGACCAGCCGTTTCAGATCATCTACCTGGATGTCGAGGATATTCCCGAGGCAGTTGATGTGATCCGCAAAGAGCGTGTGGATGAGCAGGGAAATGAATTGTGGTTTCAGATGATGGTAGAGTATTTGCAAAATTCTCCTTGTGGAAAGACGTATGCGCTGGAAGGGATTGAAGGACTGATCTGGCATCTGGAACAGAGAAGGAAGCTGGAACATCGCATGTTAGGACAAGTCTTTCCGGAAAACAGCGTGATATTAAAGGCAAAAAGTGACGGCGTAAAAGAATTTATAAAAAAGTGTTGACTCTCCTCCTGGGTCAGGATGTAAACTGGTATCAGATTCGGATCAAACATCGCGAAGGAGGTAAAAAGGATGCTGCAGATCGGGGAATTTTCCAAAGTGTGCCAGGTAAGTGTAAAGACGCTCCATCATTATGATAAGATCGGCTTGCTGACTCCGGCAGAGGTGGACCGCTTTACGGGGTATCGCTATTATAGGGCAGGGCAGATCGACGACATGAATTACATACAGCGCCTGAAACGCTATGGTTTTGCGTTGGATGAAATCCAGCACCTGATTACTGTTTCCGATAAGAAAGAGCTCGTACATGCGCTGCGGCAGCAGAAGGAACAGCTGAAGCGGAAAAAGCAGGAAATGGAAATGATCCTGAACGAACTTCAGACACATATTTCTGTATTCGAAAGGACAGGTGACATTATGACTTATCAGAAGGGTTACACGATCGAGATCAAGGATTCGCCGGCAATGAATCTTTTGGCGAAACGCGGCAGGATGGGAGTGGATGAATTTGGCAATTATTACAGCACGCTTTTTGAGCGCGTGCCAAAAGAGCGTGTTACGCCTACCGGATTGAATGGAGCGAGGTATTACGATAAGGAATTTGACAGGGAATCTTCCGATATCGAAGTCTTTATCGGGATCCGGGAGAAAGAGAAAGCGGATGTGGTTATGGATTCCTTGGAGTGTGCGATGACGGTACATCACGGAGGATATTCCACGCTCTCGGAGGCGTATGGTGCCGTGGTGACATGGATTTCGGAACATGGATATGAGATCGCGGGAGCGCCGTTTGATCTCTATATCAAAACGCACTTTGATTCGCTCTCTCCGGAGGAATGGGAAACGGAGGTATATTTCCCGATCCAGAGGAAATAAAGAGAGCGGAAACATAAAACCAGCTCCCAGCATCCCAGCCATCGGCATATAGGCAGATGGCTGGGATTTGATGCGTTTTAGATCCATTTTTACGGTAGGAACACGGGGGGGGGAAGGAGTGGTGATCAAAGTAAAAAAATACATAAATTCATAAAATTTTCCGTACAATATATAGATGGAAGCCAAAGGCGTTTGATAAAAATTTGCATAATACGGCTTTTTATGGTATACTAAAATAGACGTTACATTTGTATTTGCTTGGCAGGCTTGAGAAAGGAGGTTTCCAGTGAGCAGTGTGATTTGGCTTGTGATTCTTGCCGTCATGATCGTGATGGAGATCGTTTCACTCGGGTTGACTACGATATGGTTTGGCATAGGCGCCATCGGAGCGGCTATCGTGGCATGGATGGGTTATGGATTCTGGCTGCAGCTTTTGGTGTTTGCGGTACTTTCCCTTGTATCTATGGCATTGTTCCGTCCGCTTGCTGTTAAGTATTTGAATCGGGACAAGGAAAAAACAAATATTGATGAGGTAGTAGGTAAAACGGTCGTTGTTACGAAACAGATCGACAACGAGATGGCGGTCGGAGAGGTGCAGTTAAATGGGATGAGCTGGACGGCCAGAAGTGAGAGCGGCCGCGTGATCCCCGAACAGGAGAGAGTGACCGTGGTATCCGTGGAAGGCGTTAAATTGATAGTAAAATAAAGGACGGCGGACGCGTGATGGTAGTTTTTGTAACAGGGTTAGAGACATAAATAATGTGAAGACTGGCTTAGATGCCGGGAAGAAAGGAAAGGTAAACGGAAATGGATGATTTAAACAGTGTGGGCATAAGTGGCGGCGTCGTGGTAGCGATCATTCTCGTGGTCATCGTGCTGATCATTTTTGCTTCCTGCATCAACATTGTACCGCAGGCGCATGCGTATATCGTCGAGCGGCTTGGCGGGTATTTGGGCACATGGTCCGTCGGCGTGCATTTTAAACTGCCGTTTCTTGACCGCGTGGCAAGGAAGGTAAATTTGAAGGAGCAGGTGATGGATTTTGCACCGCAGCCTGTGATCACGAAAGATAATGTTACGATGCAGATCGACACAGTTGTATTTTTTCAGATCACGGATCCCAAACTATATACGTATGGCGTAGAGAATCCGATCATGGCGATCGAGAACCTGACGGCTACGACGCTTCGAAATATCATCGGTGATCTCGAATTGGACCAGACGCTCACTTCGCGTGAAACAATCAATACGCATATGAGGTCAAGCCTGGATATTGCCACGGATCCGTGGGGGATCAAGGTAAACCGGGTAGAATTAAAAAACATCATTCCACCGCGAGAGATCCAGGATTCGATGGAAAAACAGATGAAGGCGGAGCGTGAAAGACGTGAGTCGATCCTCCGTGCTGAGGGAGAGAAGAAATCTACGGTATTAGTAGCCGAAGGTAAAAAGGAATCGGCGATTTTGGAAGCGGAGGCTGAGAAAGAAGCAGCGATCCTCCGTGCTGAGGCAAAGAAAGAAGCGACGATCCGCGAGGCAGAAGGCCGCGCGCAGGCAATAGAGGCCGTGCAGAGGGCAACGGCCGAGGGAATCCGTTATCTGAACGAGGCGGCGCCGTCGAGCCAGGTGCTTACGATCAAGAGTCTGGAGGCTTTTGAAAAGGCAGCTGACGGAAAAGCGACGAAGATCATCATACCGTCTGAAATCCAGGGTGTAGCGGGACTTGCGAAAGCGATTGCTGAGAGCGTAAAAGATTGATCCTGTTGGGATTCGGGCGTATAGAAAACGAGGCATTCCCCAAATTTGCTTTCTGGTACGGGAGGATTTGGGGAATCTTCTTTTCTTAGTATTCAAAAGCGACAGAAAAAGAATAGAAAAGAGGGAATGAGATGGACTTAAAAGGAAGAAATTTTTTGACGTTAAAGGATTTTACTTCGGAAGAAATTACATATTTTTTAGATCTAGCTGCCGATTTGAAAGAAAAGAAGAGAAATGGCATCGCTCACAGAGATTTGGAAGGAAAAAACGTGGCGCTCATATTCGAGAAGACCAGTACCCGTACGAGGTGCTCGTTTGAAGTGGCGGCGCATGATCTTGGGATGGGGGTGACATACCTTGATCCGAAAGGATCCCAGATCGGAAAAAAAGAAAGCATCGCGGACACGGCGAGGGTTCTTGGCAGAATGTTTGATGGTATCGAGTATCGCGGATTTGGACAGGTAATCGTAGAGGAACTGGCTGAGAATGCAGGAGTTCCCGTGTGGAATGGATTGACAAATGAGTATCATCCTACACAGATGCTCGCAGATCTGCTCACCATTCGTGAACACTTTGGTACGCTGAAAGGGATCAAACTTGTCTATATGGGAGATGCCCGTTATAATATGGGGAATTCGCTGATGATCACCTGTGCGAAAATGGGGATGGATTTTGTGGCCTGTGCACCAGCGGACTATTTCCCGGCAGCAGAACTGGTGGAGCAATGTGAGGAATACGCGAAGGAGAGCGGGGCGTCCATTACGCTGACGGAAGATGTCATGGCGGGTACGCAGGAAGCTGACGTTATCTACACCGATGTCTGGGTTTCGATGGGAGAGCCGGATGAGGTTTGGGAGGAACGGATCCGTGTGCTTTCGCCATATCAGGTAAATAAAAAGGTGATGGACTATGCAAAAGATACGGCGGTATTTATGCACTGCCTTCCGGCGTTCCATGATCTGAAAACAAAGATCGGGCAGGATATTTATGAAAAGTACGGGTTGACAGAAATGGAAGTGACGGATGAGGTGTTTGAGAAGTATGCGGACATCGTATTTGAAGAAGCAGAAAACCGTATGCACACGATTAAGGCAGTGATGGCGGCGACATTATGACAGGAAGCTGGAAAGGAGGGCCAATATGGGTAGTAACTTGAATTTGGAATATCGACATGACTGGATACAGAAGATGGCAGGGGTATGTGAGGCCAGCAGCACGATTGATTCGACGTTGTTCGATAAATATGAGGTAAAGCGCGGACTGAGGGATCTGAATGGACAGGGCGTCTTGACCGGATTGACAGAGGTATCTGAAATCCGTTCCTATACCGTGGTTGACCATGATCTGGTGCCGTGTGAAGGAAAATTGTTTTATCAGGGAATCGATATTGAAGATATTGTGGATGGATTTCTTCATGAGAAACGTTTTGGTTATGAGGAGGTTGTTTATCTTCTTTTGTTTGGGGAACTGCCCACGGAGGGCCAGCTGGAGGATCTGAAGGATATTCTCGCAGAATACCGTAAGAGCCTGCCGACAGGTTTTGTGCGCGACATTATCATGAAAGCGCCGAGTTCGGACCTCATGAATACGTTGGGACGGAGCGTACTCACGCTCTATTCATACGATGAAAAAGCGGACGATACTTCAACGGAAAATGTACTGCGGCAGTGTTTGGAACTCGTGGCATTGTTACCGATGTTTGCCGTATATGGTTATCAGGCGGCAAACTATTTCCATGAGGGGAACAGCTTCTTTTTACATCCGCCGAAATCGGAATATTCAACCGCTGAAAATATTCTGCATATGCTCCGTGCGGACAGCCAGTTTACGCCGTTGGAAGCAAAAATACTGGATATTGCCCTCGTTCTCCACGCCGAGCACGGGGGAGGAAATAACTCTACCTTTACGGATCATGTCGTAACTTCTTCCGGGACGGATACGTATGCCGCGATCTCGGCAGCGCTCGGTTCACTGAAAGGGCCGCGGCATGGCGGGGCAAATAAAAAAGTATCGCTTATGTTTGAAGATATGAAAAAGGTTCTGCATGACTGGGAGGATGAAGATGAGATCCGTATGTATCTGACGGCGCTTCTCAATCGACAGGCATTTGATCAATCGGGACTTATTTATGGAATGGGCCACGCCGTATACTCTATTTCCGACCCGCGTGCCAAAACATTCCGGAAGTTTGTGCGAAAATTGTCGGAAGAAAAAAATATGATGGCGGATTATGCGCTGTATGAAAAGGTGGAGCGGCTGGCTCCGGAAGTGATCGCAGGTGAACGCCATATTTATAAAGGAGTCAGTGCAAATATCGACTTTTACAGCGGATTGGTTTATAGTATGCTCGGCCTGCCGACGGAACTTTATACGCCGCTCTTTGCGATCGGACGTATTGCCGGGTGGAGCGCGCATCGTTTGGAAGAACTTGTCAATGCAGGAAAGATCATACGTCCGGCTTACAAGGCAGTCTGCCCTCACAAGGCATACATACCGATGAATGAAAGGAAATAAGACGGATGGATGAGAGGCAGGTTCTTTGTGCTTGCAGCGCATATGAACAGAAATTTTATCTGAACCCCGTATATTCTTCCCTGCCGGATGCGGTGCAGGAAGAGCTGAAAATGATAAGCGTGATGCTAACCGCGGATGTGGGCGGGGTTTTTACGATGGCGTTTGAGGAGGATGGAACGCTGTTACTTTCCACAACGGCAAAGGAAAATGATCTTACTTATGATGAGATCGGCAGTTATTTAAAGATCAAGCAGCTCCAGCAGGAGAAGGAAGAATTATTCGAAGGACTGGAACAGTATTACCGCACCTTTTATATGGATTAGCAATGGTACAAACGAGATCGAGCGCATGAGACTGGCGCAGGAATGAGGAAGAGATGTTACTTGCAATAGATATTGGAAATACGAATCTGAATGTTGGCGTATTTGACGAAGATCGGCTGTTGTTTACGTTTCGTCTGACGACGAATCTGCCGCGGACGTCCAATGAATTTGGAGAAGCCATCGTTGAGGCGATCAAACGCCATGGGATTGAGGCGACGGGGATCCATGATGTCATTATAGCGTCAGTCGTGCCGAAAGTAATGTATTCTTTAGTGAGCGGGATCAAAAAGTATTTTCACTGTACGCCGTATGTCGTGGGAAATGATACGAAGTCAGGAATCCATATAGCAGCGGCGAATCCGGGCGAGATCGGCGCTGACCGTATCGTGGATGCTGTGGGGGCTTACGTGCTGTATGGAGGCCCCGTCATCATCATTGACTATGGAACGGCTACGACGTATGACCTTGTGACAGAAGATGGCGTATTTGCTGCGCGTGTGACTTGCCCGGGCATTAAGATCAGCGCTAAGGCGCTTTGGTCAAATGCGGCGCAGCTTCCTGAAATCGAAATTAAGACGCCGGAGTCGATCCTGGCAAAAAATACGATTACGAGTATGCAGGCTGGACTTATGTATGGCACGATCGGGCAGACGGAGTACATTGTGCGGAAATTAAAAGAGGAGTCCGGCATCAAGCATATCAAGGTCGTTGCTACCGGAGGACTGGGACGTAGTATTTCCGATGCGACGGAGACCATTGACATTTACGACCCAAATCTGACCCTTCAGGGTACGCGTCTCATATACGAGCAGACGAAAGCGGCTGAGAGGAAAGGAAAGAGGAGTCAAAATGGGTGAACCGGAACAGAGGGATGAGTGGTCGATCGGAGGGGTAAAAATCCCCGGACGGATCCTGCTGGCGCCGATGGCGGGCGTGACGGATCTGCCTTTTCGCCTCCTTTGCAAAGAAAAGGGAGCTGATCTGATCTATACGGAAATGGTAAGTGCAAAGGGTCTGTATTATAACAGCAAAAATACCGGAGCGCTCATGGAGATCCGAGAGGAGGAGCGGCCTGCCGCCCTGCAGTTGTTTGGATCGGATCCAGATATCATAAGCAGTATGGCGGGACGGATCGAAGAAAGGAATTTCGACATACTGGATCTTAATATGGGATGTCCGGTGCCGAAAGTGGTGAATAACGGCGAGGGTTCCGCGCTATTAAATGATATTCCGCTGGCCGCCAAAATCGTTCGCAAGACAGTAGAGGCTATCCGCAAACCGGTTACGGTAAAATTCCGGAAGGGGTTTTGCGATGGCGAAGAGCAGGCGGTCGAGATGGCGCAGGCGGTCGAGGCTGCCGGTGCGTCGGCAGTAGCTGTTCATGGACGGACGAGAGAACAATACTACAGCGGAAAAGCGGATTGGGATATCATACGAAAGGTAAAGGAAGCCGTGTCTATACCGGTCATCGGTAATGGTGATATTTTCAGCGGGCAGGATGCCCGGAGGATGTTTGAGGAAACGGGTTGTGACGCGGTTATGATAGGGCGTGCGGCGAGAGGTAATCCGTGGATCTTTACACAGATCAAGCACTATCTAAAAGAGGGCGTGGAACTGCCAAAACCTGAAATGAGGGAAGTGTTTGCTATGATCGTGCGGCATGCCAAAATGCAGACAGAGTGGAAAGGGGAGCGCTATGGCATGCGGGAAATGCGCAGTCATATTGCATGGTATACGTCGGGATACCCTCACTCAGCTGCCCTTCGTCGGTGTGTCAATGAGATCGAGACGATCAAGGATCTGGAGCAGGTTTTTCAAAATTATATGTAGCTGGCATAATGGTAAATGAATAGGAGGGAAACGAAATTCTATTTTGAAATGACCAAAGGAGGATATGATCTTGAACACAATACGAACAAGAATTACAGCAATTGCGGTTGTTTGCTCGCTGATCATGGGAATCAGTCTGGGAACATTGAGTTATATGTACTCCAGCGATGTGGCAAATGATGATTCCAAAGAGTTTATGCTGGCGACCGCACAGGAGAAGAAAACGGAGCTGGATGGGATCTTAACGAATATCCAGCAGTCCGTGGATACGCTGACGGAAATTTGTGTCAGCAGGCTTACTGATTTTACATCCTTTAAATCCGATCGGGCGTATGTGGAGCAATATACAAGAGACATTGAGGATGTGCTCCGAAGCTTTGCGGAGAATACGGGCGGAGCGCTTACCGCATATGTGCGCTATAATCCTGAGTTCACAGAGCCGACATCCGGTCTGTTTCTTACGCGGAATTCGACAGAGGAAGAATTTAAGAGTATAGAACCTACGGATTTCAGCAGTTTTGATAAAGATGATCTCGAGCATGTGGGATGGTATTATATCCCGGTGGAAAATAAGAAGCCGACTTGGATGGATCCTTATCAGAATCAGAACATTGGAGTGACGATGATTTCTTATGTTATCCCGGTATACATAGAAAATGAATCCGTCGGGATCATCGGAATGGATATCAGTCTTTCTACGATCGAATCGCTCATTTCCGAAGCGACGATCTATCAAAATGGATATTCGTGTTTGCTGGATTCCAGCCAGTGTTTTGTCGTACATAAAGATCACGAACTGGGGGATGACCTGAACGAATCCGCCCCGGAGGCAGCGAGC
Organism: uncultured Eubacterium sp.; assembly: GCA_910589665.1. Taxonomy (GTDB): domain Bacteria; phylum Bacillota; class Clostridia; order Lachnospirales; family Lachnospiraceae; genus Eubacterium_F. The sequence goes on from CAJUTR010000009.1 coordinate 82,980, forward strand.
ATTATTTCGGATGAGGGGAAAGAGAACCAGGTGGTTTCCTATATGGCTCAGGGAACAAAAAAATTGCTTTCCTATCAAAAACTGAAAAATGGAATGACGTATGTGTTAACGGCCACAAACGCGGATGTACATGCGAAGTCCAATGCCCTTCTCCGGCTGATGATCATATTTTTACTGTGCGGGCTGGCGATTTCCTGTGCGGCGGGCTGGATCATCAGCGGCAGGATTTCCAGACCGATGAAGAGCATAACCGAAATCATAGGGAAGATTGCCCGTCTGGATCTTCAGCGTGATGCCAGGGTGGCGAAGATGGCAAAACGAAAGGATGAGATCGGAAAGATGTCCGGAGAGGTCGAGCTTATGAGCCGGGAGCTGAAAGAAATGGCGAATCAGATCAGCCTGTCATGTACGGAGGTGAACCGGGGGGTTGCTTCTCTTGAAGATGTGATGAATAGCACGGAAAATCTTTGTCAGGATAATTCTGCTACGATGGAGGAGATGGCTGCCGGTATGGAAGCGTCTGCCTCTACCACCGATCTGATCCAGAAAAATGTGGAACAGGTGAGTGAAAATGTACATATGATCAATGATGTGTCGGAACGGGGAAAAGAAATTTCCGAAGAAGTGAAAAAACGTGCGGTAGAGTTGAAAAAGCATACCGAGACAGCGGACAGCCGCACCCGGGAGATTTATGGGGAGATCCGTGAAAAATCGGATCTTGCGCTCCATCAGGCAGGAGCGGTATCTAAAATCCATGAGCTGGTGCAGACGATCAGTGATATATCTTCCCAGACAAATCTTTTGGCGCTGAACGCTTCAATCGAGGCGGCGAGGGCCGGCGAGGCAGGAAAGGGGTTCGCAGTTGTGGCGACGGAGATCGGGGCGCTTGCCAGCCAGACGCAGATCTCGGCTGATGATATAAAACGGATGGTAAATGAAGTTGAGCGGGCTGTGAAAAATATGGAATCCTGCATCGGGACGTCCACAGAATTTTTGGAAAATACGGTACTGACAGATTATCAGCAATTTAGTAAAGTGGGGAATGCGTATAATGATGACGCGGATATGTTTGAAAAATTTATGGGTGAGATCCATGATTCGGTAACGAAACTTTCCGCATCGATGAACGAGATCGTAAGTTCGCTCGATGTGATCAATAAGGCTGTGAATGAGTCGGCGTCGGGCGTTTCGGATGTATCCGGGAAGACCAATGAATTGGTGGATTCTACGGTACGGGCTGGAGAGATGGTGAGTCAGAGCGTGAAAAACATCGCAGAACTGGAGAAGCTGGTAGGAAAGTTTTCTCTTTGACGAAATTAACTTTACAAATAGTAAAAGGCATGGTACACTTGTACTGTGTCTTTTATTTCTTAGATCAAGTCATTTGTAACATACAAATCAGTAAAGGCATATAAGAAACGTCCAAATTTATTTTCCCATTCACAAAAACAGGTTGACAAATTCGGAAATGTGGTGTAATATACCGTTATAGAGAACGTGTGTTCCGAATTAAGGTTCGTTTTATTTGAAGATTTGGAGGATATTCAGAGATGGAGAAAGATCAAAATAAAGTAAAAGCGTTGGAGTCTGCGATCGCGCAGATCGAGAAGCAGTACGGAAAAGGTTCTGTTATGAAACTTGGTGATACCGCATCCAGGATGGAGGTGGAGGCTGTTCCGACTGGCGCGCTGAGTCTTGATATCGCGCTGGGAGTAGGCGGGATCCCGAAAGGGAGGGTCATAGAGATTTACGGGCCGGAGTCGAGCGGTAAGACGACGGTGGCGCTGCATATGGTAGCGGAAGTTCAGAAAAGAGGGGGGATTGCCGGATTTATCGATGCGGAGCACGCACTGGATCCGATGTATGCGCGGAATATCGGTGTTGATATTGATGAACTTTACATATCCCAGCCGGACTGCGGGGAACAGGCACTGGAGATCACGGAAACGATGGTGCGTTCGGGAGCGGTCGATATCGTGATCGTGGACTCTGTGGCGGCGCTCGTACCGAAAGCGGAGATTGACGGCGATATGGGTGACAGTCATGTCGGCCTTCAGGCAAGGCTGATGAGCCAGGCACTCAGAAAGCTGACAGGCGTGATCAACAAATCAAATTGTATTGTCATTTTCATCAACCAGCTTCGTGAAAAGGTGGGGGTTATGTTTGGAAATCCGGAGACGACGACAGGGGGACGCGCATTGAAGTTTTACGCATCCGTGCGGTTGGACGTGAGAAGGATTGAGACGCTGAAGCAGGGCGGGGAGATGATCGGAAACCACGTCCGGGTAAAGGTCGTAAAAAATAAAGTGGCGCCGCCCTTTCAGGAGGCGGAGTTTGATATTATGTTTGGTAAGGGGATCTCACGAGAAGGAGATGTGCTCGACCTTGCGGTGAAAAACGATATTATTATGAAAAGCGGCGCATGGTATTCCTATAACGGTGAAAAGATCGGACAGGGGCGTGAAAACGCGAAAGCATACCTGGCAGATAATCCAGCTGTGTTTGACGAGGCGGAGAGGCTTGTCCGGTGCAGATATTTAGAGAAAAAGGCGGAAGAAGAGGCGAAAGCGGGGGGCAGCGCAGGACCGGACGCGGAGGGAAGCAAAGAAGATGCTGCCGCAGAGAAAAGGCCGGTGAAGAAAAAAGCTCCTGCCAAAGAAAGTTAAGCAGGTGTCTGTATTATGAATGTGTCAAAGCGGGGAGCATCGAATGAGGCGAAGGCAGAAAATGCGGGAAAGGAGCCTTTTTCCTGCGAGGAGTCAAAAAAAGCCGCGGAGAAGGCGATGGCGCTCCTTTTATTCAAAGACCGTACGAGGCAGGAACTGGTGACACGTCTGTACCGCGCCGGCTTTTCGGAAACGTCAACGATAGAAGCCATAGATTACGTGGAACAGTTTGGATACATCAACGACCGGCGGTACGTGGAAAATTATGTTATGTTCCAAAGCAGGAAAAAGAGCCGGCGAGAGATGGTGTACCGACTGACGGAACGTGGTATAGAGGGAGAGATCATCTCTGAAGTATTGGAAGAGTGTGAGTATGACGGTGAGCAGGAGGCGATCCGCACGCTTCTCAAAAAGAAACTGAAAGGGAGGCGCTTCGATGAGACGTCGTATGAAGAGCGTCAGAAGATGATGGCATACCTGGGGCGGAAAGGCTATGAATTCCACACGATCAAGAAAGTGTTTTCTCAACTTGACAACGAGGAGAAAAAAGTGTAAAATTGAAGTGTTGTATTTACGTGCAATGATAACCAAATAAAGGAGGTGCTCCTGTGCCAGAGTTGAGTATTGGATTCATCGTTGGTGCGGTTGTCGTAATCCTTGCTCTTATTGCAATTACAGCACTGATTGTATGGAAAAGTGCGATCGCTTACCGGATCAAAGTCGGAGAAGCGAAGGTTGGAAGTGCAGAAGAGAAGGCAAGAGAGATTATAGATGATGCATTGAAAACGGCAGAAACCAAAAAACGCGAGGCTCTTTTAGAGGCCAAAGAGGAAAACCTGAAGGCCAAAAATGATCTTGACCGAGAGACGAAAGAGCGAAGGGCGGAGATCCAGCGCTATGAAAAAAGAGTGCTGGCGAAAGAAGAAACTTTGGACAAGAAACTGGATGCACTCGAGAAACGGGAATCGAAACTTTCATCCAAGATGGCGGATCTTGAAAAAGAGAAAGAAAAGGTGGAAGAACTCCGCCAAAGCCATTTAAGTGAGTTGGAGAAGATTTCTGGTCTCACCTCCGAGCAGGCGAAGGATTATTTATTGAGAACTGTGGAAGAAGATGTCAAACATGAAACCGCAGTTTTAGTAAAGGAATTGGAACGTCAGGCAAAGGACGACGCGGACAAAAAGGCAAAAGAATACATTATCAATGCGATCCAGAAGTGCGCAGCAGATCATGTTTCGGAAGCTACGATTTCAGTCGTTCCGTTGCCGGGTGATGAGATGAAGGGCAGGATCATTGGCCGAGAGGGAAGAAATATACGTACTCTCGAGAATCTGACAGGCATTGACCTCATCATAGACGATACGCCGGAAGCAGTTATATTATCCGGTTTTGATCCGATTCGTCGAGAAATAGCCAGAATTGCTTTGGAAAAATTGATTGTCGATGGCAGGATCCATCCTGCAAGAATCGAGGAAATGGTTGAAAAAGCAAAAAAAGAAGTTGAAACACTGATTCGTGAAGAAGGAGACGCAGCGGCGCTCGAAGTTGGTGTACACGGGATTCATCCCGAGCTGATCCGCCTTCTAGGTAAAATGAGGTTTCGTACAAGTTATGGTCAAAATGCGTTAAAACATTCGATTGAAGTAGCACATCTGTCTGGACTACTTGCGGGAGAGTTTGGAGCGGATGTCCGCATGGCGAAACGAGCCGGCTTGCTGCATGATATCGGAAAGTCGGTTGACCATGATATGGAAGGTTCCCACATACAGTTGGGAGTCGAACTGTGCCGCAAGTACAAAGAATCTTCACTAGTGATCAATGCGGTTGAGGCCCATCATGGGGATGTGGAACCGGAAAGCATGATCGCTTGTATCGTGCAGGCATCGGATGCTATATCGGCAGCACGTCCGGGTGCCAGAAGAGAAACGCTAGAAACCTACACGAATCGATTGAAACAGTTGGAGGATATTTCAAATGCCTTTAAGGGCGTTGACAAATCTTTTGCCATTCAGGCAGGTAGAGAAGTTCGAGTCATTGTAGTTCCAGATCAGGTTAGCGATGATGATATGGTTCTGTTAGCTAGGGATATATCGAAACAGATTGAATCCGAGCTGCAGTATCCGGGTCAGATCAAAGTGAACGTGGTCCGTGAATCCAGAGTGGTAGATTATGCGAAATAAATGGGTGAATGACATCTAAAATGTCAACCTGCTGTATGGTGTGAAATACAGCAGGTTTTTGTTTTGTTTGGAACGGTCCGATCCCATCTTTTTTACTGCAATCGGTTTCTTAGTCATACTGGATCGTCTTCTCCGTGTATTTACGTTCCATGTCGTGACGGATCTTTCTGTTTTCAACTGTTTCGAAAAGAATCGAAAAATCATAATCGGCAGGATATAACTTCTCAGCTGCCACATGAAGCTTCACTCTCTTGTGATTGATCCATATTTTTTTCCAGGAAGCTGTACACCGAGAACACCTTTTTCGTTGATCGGTTCGTATACGATACCGATTTTTTTACTTTATAGGAAATTCCGACTTTTTGTGGCACAAAGAAAAGCGTAT
>CAJUTR010000010.1 GCA_910589665.1 uncultured Eubacterium sp.
GCAGTTGGTTAGGCGGCAGGGAATTCACTTGTAAAGTTGTAAAGTGGTGTTATATAAAAAGAGAAAAATAAATTTTTCACTCAGGAAGTTTCAGTTCTTTATGTACAAAAGGCGTGTGCGTATATTTACTGAACCTAAAATTCTATTTCCATCTTCTAACGATATGTGTTACTATTGTGTTAGTAAATCTGCTGACTGCTGTACGGGTCACCTGGAGGAAGGGAGGATATTCCATTGATTTTTAAAGTTGCCATCTGTGATGATGAAAAGAACGACATCTTTCTTTTGAAAAACCATCTGCAAAAAATCGGCGCGGGTCTCGATATTGATTTCGAGATTACCACATACCATGACAGCAGGCTGCTGCTGTCTGACTATGTACGGCCGAGAACGTTCCATATCCTCTTTCTGGATGTAGAAATGCCGGAGCCAAACGGGATCGCTGCGGCACAACGGATCCGGCGCCTTCCTGACCGCGATGTACGGATCGTATTTGTCAGCAGTTATCCACAGTACATGAAGGACAGTTTCAATGTACAGACCTTCCAATACCTCCACTACTTTCAGGGGACTCTGCGATCATGCGTGACAAGTCGGTGATTCCGTTGAGCTGCCGGAAGAAAAAGCGTATTCTTGAACTATTTAACAGAAACTTACTGGTCCTGTCTATGAATCGATAGAAACTACAGATTAGCAAAGGAGTTTGCCTTATGATATTTGATATGATATGCATGATTTTTGATGCCGTCATTCTCACGATTTATTTGCATAAAATACTGGGTAAAAGAAAGGAGTCCGTCTCCGCCGCCCTCTATGTCGGATGCCTTTGCCTGGTGGAGATCTTTCTTATTTTTCTTATGCGATATTTCGGTGGACAGCATACTAGTTTCAGAGTGTTTCTTTCAAATATAGCCAGTTTTACCACTACTTTTTTCCTGACTATTCTCTATAAAAAGCAATCTAAGGCACCGGTTGTTTGTTTCCATCTCGTTCCACGTATATGCTGCCATGTCAGAGCTTATCGTGTACAGCATCTGCTCCCTTCTCCCGGCTTCCATGGCGGAGATTCTTTTTTCCAATGATAACTACGGTCTTCTGATGTCTAAGATCGTGCTGTTCATCTTACTTAACATTACGATCTTATTGTGGAACAGAAAAAAACAGCACTACTCCCTGCAGTATTCTATCCTGATCATGATAATGCCTTTCCTCTCCTTCCTTCTGCTTTTAACAATGGCACACCAGCTCACATGGACGACGGGCACGGTATATGATATACTCCATCTGGCGGGCATGACTGGGATCCTGGTTGCCAATGTCCTCAATTATTTTCTGCTGGATAATTTAATGAAGGTAAAGGAACTGGAACAGCAGAAGATCCAGATGGATAAGCAGTTTGAATATGAGACAGATAAGTACCAGCAGATCTCGACGGTTTACCGTGATTCCCGCCGTTTCATCCATGATGCCAAGAAGCACTTTTTTTTCATCCAGAACTGCATGATAGAGAAAAATTATGATTCAGTCATCCCCTATCTGCAGGAAGCGGTGAAAGATATTGAGAATACGCACAACCGCATCAACACGGGAAACCTGGTGATTGATGCTTTTGTAAGCAACCACCAGTCTATCGCGGAACAGGAAAATATTGAATTTCTTACCGACATACAGATCAACAATGAAAATGTCGTAATTGCAGATTATGACTTTTCCGTCATTTTGGGAAACCTTCTGGACAATTCCCTGCATGCGTGCAGGAAGATACTTACACCCGCTCCCTGGCAGATCGCCGTGGAGATATTTACCACAAATATGGAACTGGTCGTTCATATCTCAAATACCGTACCGGCCCCTCATATGAGGGAGTCTGAAAGTTCCCAGCACCTGGCTCATGGGTTCGGGATGAAGAATATTGAAGTTGTAGTTGCAAAATATCTGGGAACTTATACCCACTACTTAGAAGATGGACGATATCATTCCATCGTTGCCATTCCCTGTCCGATACAGGATTAACCGGTTTTTTACAGAATCAGGAAAATTTACTTGATGAAACAGGAAGTATGTGGTATTATGAAAATATGACGATATAAATATTACAGGGTTTTTGGGGGGAACTCAGACTATATTATTTGCATAATGTGTGCGAGAATGGAGGAGCATATATGAAAAGAAAAGTGAGAATGATTGTAGCTGCCGTATGTACGATTGCTGTTGCTGGACTTTTTTTCAAGCCTGATCATGTGAACGTTTATGCGAAATCGTATGGGGTAGAACAAGTAGTGATATCCGAAACGGTAGTAGATACAGGGGATGTATTAATGGTGCCTACTGCGTGGGAAACAGATGGAATGCACATCTATTTCTTCACGGCGGAGGGAGAGAGCCTGAAAAATGTGACGGTAGATAAGGGACAGAACTACACGATACCATCGTATACTGCTACCTTGTTCGCCCCGATTCCAGACGGATATAAATTTGCAGGCTGGAGAGTGGATGGAAAACCTGATGACATAGGAGGTAATAGCTGGAAATTGATGCGTATCCTTTCACCAATTTCATCAAGTGAAAATACTCCGAAACCTACGGTCAAACCGACGCCGGCTGCGACAGAGGAGCCGACCGATACGCCGACACCGATTGTGACGGAAGAGCCGACACCGACGATAGAACCGACACCGGTTGTAACCGAGGAGCCGACGCCGATCGTGACGGAAGAGCCAACATCGACGATAGAGCCGACGCCGGTTGTAACCGAAGAGCCGACACAGACGGCAGCACCGGACGTGACTGAAAAACCAGCACCGACACCTGTTGTGACGCAAGAGCCGACACAGACGCCGGCAGCATCGGCAGAGCCAACGAGTACACCGGAGCCAACGCAGACACCAGACGTACCGGGAGAAGACATTGACAGTACCGTGATTAAAAGCGCGGGCGTTTATCAGTTGAAACCGATGATCAAATACTCGCTGCAGGGAGGCGTTTCCCGTGTGGAAGGGGACATTACGCATTATGCAAACCCGATCGAGTTTACAGTTGAAGCAGGGGGATTGTTTCGGTTTTATTGATTTGAATTGTGGAATACTAAGAAAGGACTGTCGGCACTTGCGATAAAAATTGCCTGTGCCGATGGTCTTTTTTCTGTATGATTACAAATATAATGTGAGGAGGGAATACGATGCCCAAAGAAGCGCTCTTTATCGGTGAATCAAAGAATGTTGAATACAAAGTAGCCGTTCCTATATAAACGTGAGAAGTATATGAAAACAGTAGTGGCGTTTGCTAATGGCAGTGGTGGTAAGATTATTTTTGGTATAGATGATTAAACGCTGAAAGTTGTTGGTATGGAATCAGAGAACATTTTTAAAACGATGGACGCTATTACAAATGCTATTTCGGACGCTTGTGAACCATGCGTGAGGCCGGAAGTCACATTGCAGACGATAGAAGATAAGACGATTATTGTCGTGGAAATCTTACTAGGCGCGCTTCGCCCTATTATATCAAGTCAAAAGGCATGTTGGATGGGACATATGTGAGGATTTCCGGCACAACTAGACCAGTAGAAGGAAATATGTTAAAAGAGCTGATTTTAGAAGGGCAGAATAAATATTATGACTGTAGACCTTATAATGGGTTGTCTGTGACGGATGAAGAAATTGTAAAAATATGAAAGAAATTGCCCAAAAGAATACATGGCAGGACAGTGAAAAAGCAAAAATAAAGGATATTACAAAGAGTAGTTTGATTTCATGGGGAGTACTTACAGAAGAAAATGGAAACGACAAGTTAGAAGAAACCCAGTAAAATCAAGAGTTTGCTACTGATTTAGTCCTTATTTTTAATTACTCGTAAATGAGATTTTGGAATAAGGCAGCACTGTTGGAACCAAATATATTGTTTTTTCAGCATCTGGAGCAGAATCGCAAGGATAAGTAAATGAATGGAAAGGGAGGCAATGAAGTATGGATAAAAGCACAATAGTGATCGGAATCGACCACGGCTGGTCCGGGATGAAAACGGTGCATGAGGTATTTACATCGGGCTGCAGGGAAATCAGCACAGAGCCGACATTTACGGAAAACCTGCTGGAGTATGGCGGGAAGTATTACAAGATTGGCAGTAAGCGTCTGGAGGTTAAGGACACAAAGGTATCGGATGAAAACTACTATATGCTGACACTGGCAGCAGTAGCAAAGGAATTAAAAATCAGGGGGAAGAAAACAGCCCATGTCCTTCTAGCGGTAGGGTTTACGCTGACAAGGTTCGGGGATGAAAAGAAAGATTTTGTTTCTTATCTGTCAAGGAGAAAGGAAGTCGTCTATTTCTTTGAAAAAAGAGAAATACCATATTTTCATCGACAATGTATGTGTCTATCCCCAATGTTATGCGGCAGCGATTGACCGGATTGACAAGTTCCCGGAGAAACAGCTTGTGGTGGATATTGGTTCATGGACGGTGGATATTATGCCGATTATAAACCATCTGCCGGATGAATCGGTGTGCGTGACACAGCCGCATGGGATAATTACCTGCATCCAGCAGATTAACAAAGAGTGTGTCAGACAGTTAAACGCAGAGGTGGACGAGTATGATATTCAGAAAATCATGGCAAACGGTGGTGGCGACCTTCCGAAAAAGGCCACGCTACTTTCTTCCTTATCAAACTGAAAATTCTTGTCGTCATTTTTTTTTGAGAAGAAAACACTACAGCTCATCACTGCCGCTGCAAAATTTGGCATAGTAACTCTTGTTTGCCGTAATATAACATTCTGCCCATCCTTTCCCCGCCTCCGAAAACTTTGTATCAAACAGCCCTTTCAGTAACTCCGCTGACTCATCCCTTGATAAAGACGATACAAAAAGATACGCCTCTTTGTATTCTTTTACCGTCATAAGCATATTTGTTTCGCTGCCTTTAATATTTTGTATGACAAGTATCATATCCTGCATTTTCATAATCTGCCTCTTATCTGCATCAGCATTTATGCTGATGGCTTTCTTTTCATTACGCAAGGTTTGTGTCTGTACTGCGACACAAACCTGCCAATCGAATGAAATTCGATTTATTTCCTTTTCAACGAAAAAAGCACCCAAACCATATCATATAAGGCTTAGATGCTTTCTCCCATCACTCTGTTATTTTACTGTAATCTTCCTAACCCTGCGAATGTATTGCGTCATTTCTTGATAAAAGATATAAGCAATACTGGTTCATGCTGATCCCTTCGCGTTTGGATTGTTCGGAAAGCTGACGGTGCAGGCTTTTAGGAATCCGTAACTTAAACTGCCCGGAATAATCATTCAGACCGTCCGGTGCTGGAATCTCCTGCCTTTCTTCCAGTGCAGCCAGCAGCCATTCCTTTTTTGCGTCCTCTGCATTGCTTAATGCCGATTCTAGAGTTGCCCCACAGGTTATGCACCCCGGCAGTTCAGGGAATGTCACAGCATATCCCCCTTCTTCTTTATCAGGCACAACCTCCATACGGTAAGGCAGTTCCATATATTCATTCAGCGTCATCGGTATCCACCTCACTTTCTATTACTTCTTTAACCATTTCCACATATACTTTTTTAATTGGTTCGTGCTTCGGAATCGTAACCGGCCTGCATCCCTCTTTCCGAAAGGTACAATGGCTGCTGCCTCCTTTCGGCTGGTGCATTTTATAACCGTATCTTTCCAGCACTTTACGCAGTTCATTAAAACGCATATCCTTTGACAAAGAACATATCTTTTCTAATAGTTTATCCCACTTTGACATCAAAATACCTCCCTGCCATTATTATAAATGGTGTCATATACGGTGTCAATAGAATTTTAATACGGTCTGGCATAAAATACAATACTGTTTGTCCATAACGGATCAAGCACCACGCCCCTTGACGGGTTTGCCGCATGGACCATCTTCCCATCTCCCACATAGATTGCCACATGGGTGATATTGCGGAACTCCCCGTTTTCCTCATAGGAATAAAATATCAAATCCCCGGGCTTTAGTTGTTTCTTGTTGATAATCATGGCATTTTTATAACAGTATTCTCCCTGCGCTGCCGCTGTCGCCGGGAGGGTAATGCCTGACTCCTTATACAGTCTCTGCACAAGGGAACTACAGTCGTAATACCCCTCCTGATATCGCTTGTCCTGACTGTACCGGCAGCCAATCTTTGTCATGGCAAGGTCAACAACCGCCTGTCCCACTGCGTGGAAGGGGAGTTTGATCATTAGGCTAAAGAGTGACTACAAATATAAACGAGGAGATCCAGGCTGTCCGACAAAACAGATAGAAAGGGGTGCTGGATGGATAAATTATTTATAAAAAGATTTGCCGTGATTGATACAAATGTTCTTGTGTCGGCAATGTTGAAGTGATTTTAAAGTATGTATTTGAGGGAGAATTGATTCCTGTATTTAATGAGGAAATTATCAATGAGTACCCTGAGGTGCTTCTTAGAAAGAAATTTCATTTTCCGGAAGAAGAAGTTGAAACAGTGTTAGAAAGTCTGCAGGAGCAGGGAATATTTGTGACTGCAAAGAAACTGGACATAGTTTTGGCGGATGCTAAAGATGTAGTTTTTTTATGAAATGGTGATGGAGAAAAGGAAACGGAATTCTACTTACTCCCAAAGAAACATTTATTGTAACTCCGCGGGAGATGTTAGAAATATTAGAAGTAGAAATTGGCAGGTGAATTCGTCACCTGCCAATTTCTGCTTCTAAACAAAACGGATAAAAATGATTCATTTCAAGATAGGAAAGTGACTCCTGCTGTTGAGTAACCGAATTGTTCTCGATCAGCAGAGAGGAGCGGATCTGATATTGGCGCATCAATTGGTCGAATTCCTGCCAGTTGATATTTCCCTGTCCCACTGCCTGGTGCAGGTCGAAATGACCGTCATTATCATTGATGTGGATGTGCCGTATGTACGGGTGCGCCAGTTCCATCCACTCTTTGAGCGAGGAGTGGGAGAGATTGGCATGAGCCACATCGAGACATAGGTGAAGGGTGGGGCAGTTTTTCGCCGCTTCTCCAAATGCAGCAAACATATCTGGTTCCAGATCAAACATATTTTCTATAAAAATTTCAATGTCAGGGTATTCTGCTGCCAAGGCAGAAAAGTACTCTAGATTTTTCTCGAGCCAGTTTTGACGATATATTTTGTCGTAAAAATTGGCTATCAGGTTCGTGTGGAAGATCACACCGCGTATGCCCAGATCTTTTGCGATGTTCATGGATTGGCACATCCGCTGGTCGGATATTTGCCGGATCCGGGCGTCGGAACTATGGATGGCAATATCAAGGAAAGCCCCGTGCAGCGTATCATTGCTTCTGTCGCGAGGTAGATCGCTATAAAAGGAGATGAGTGAGTCTATTTGGGATGGACTGTCCAATACAGCCGGTATAAAAAAGTCATTATATTCAAAAGCGGCATTGTATTTGGCAGAAAGTTCCAAACTCTTGCTTATTTCTTCTTTTTTTGGTATAATTTCGATGATGGACATAGTTACCTCCGTTTGTACATAAATACTATCATGTATTATAATAAAGGATTTTTATCATTTTTGCAAGAAACATCTATCGTTTTTGGAAGGCGGGTGCAGATTTTATTATGAAACTCACGGAAAGACAATTTGAAGAGGTATTGGAGATGGGGATTCTCCTTACCATAGAAAAAAATCATGATTGCCTGTTTGAACTTATTATGGAAAATGCGATGGCGATCACGAACTGTGACGGCGGCACATTATATTTGTATGAAAATCATGAACTCCACTTTAAGATCATGAGAACCGAGTCGCTCGGGATCAGTAAGGGTGGGGACGGAGAGGAAACGCATATGCCGCCTGTACCGCTGAGAGAAGAAAATGTATGCGCGTATTCCGCGATCCACGAGGAAGTCGTGAACATTGCGGATGTATATAATAGTGATAAATTTGATTTTTCAGGCCCGCGTAAATATGATGCGCTGACGGGGTATCATACGAAGTCCATGCTCGTGATCCCGCTGCGGAATCACGAAGGTGAACTGATCGGTGTGCTCCAGTTGATCAATGCGATCGAAAACGGGGAGATCGTGCCGTTTGATCCCGGGTATGAAAAGGTCGTTATGTCGCTGGCGTCGCAGGCTTCTATTTCCATATCGAATTTAAGGTATCTCGGTGAAGTGAAAGACATGATGTATTCCTATGCGGAGACGATGGCAACGATCATTGATGAGCGGACGCCTTACAATGGGAATCATACGAAGAATGTGACGCATTACACGGTTGATTTCGTGGATTATCTCAATGAACTGCATGAAGCGGGTTTGTATGAGGGATTTTTTGATGAGAACAGACGGGAGCAGCTAATGCTGGCGGCCAGCCTTCATGATATAGGGAAAATGAGCATTCCATTGAGCATTATGAATAAGAGTACGAAACTTGGTACTTTGCTGCAGGGAATCATTGACCGCTATAAACTGCTCGGTTGTTATTATAAGATTGATTATTATGAAAAGCGTATCTCGCATGAAGAATATGAGGAAAAGGCTGCCTATTTGTCGGAAGCGCAGAACCTTGTGGAAGAAGTAAATGCAGCGCCTGCCTTACCGGAGGAATTGGAGCCGAAAATAAGAGAATTGGCAGAATGCGTGTATCATGGCGTGGATGGAGAAGAAGTAGCTTATTTGAATGAAGAAGAGGCAGAGTGCCTGTTGATCAAAAGGGGGACGTTGACTTTAGCAGAGAGGAAGATCATGGAGAACCATGTAGTTGTTACCCATAATATCCTCTCTAAGATCAACTTTAGTACACATTACGACAAGGTGCCCAAATGGGCGGGAGCGCACCATGAATTTTTGGATGGTTCTGGTTATCCGAACCACCTGACAGAGAAAGATCTTCCCGTCGAGGTGCGCATTTTATCGTTAGCAGATATTTTTGAGGCATTGGTTGCTGTCGACAGACCGTACAAGAAACCGATGTCGATCGATAAGGCGCTTGGTATCCTGACTTCTATGGCAGAAGAAGGAAAGTTAGATAAGAAACTAGTTTCTATGTTTGGTGATTATATACATCAATCACTTCGTAAACCGTGAGTTCGTTTTCCTTTCCTTTTAGACGCAGATTGCCGATCTTGTTCGCATGTATCCGGTCTTTCAATCGTTCGTAGACATCCGTGCTGATCAAAATCTGACCGCCGGCAGCGCTGCCTTCCAATCGGGAGGCAGTATTGACGGTATCGCCGATCGCGGTGTAATCCATACGGAAACCGCAGCCCACGTTACCTACGACTGCTGGGCCGCAGTGGATGCCGATGCCGAAGCGGACAGTCTTTCCAAAACGTTCCAGTAACCGGTCGTTTAGTTCCTGCGTGCCATTCACGATGTCAAGAGCGGTCAGTATCGCTTTGAATACATAATCGTCTAAGTCAAAGGGCGCATTAAAAATGCCCATTGTTGCATCTCCAATAAATTTATCCAGTGTCCCGCCGTGGTCGAATATCGCGCTTGTCGTGAGCGTCAGGTATTCATTTAATATATCCACTACCTGTTCTGGCGACAAGGCTTCTGACATGGAGGTAAAACCTCTGATATCAACAAACATCACAGCGACATCCCTATTTTCTCCGCCCAGTGTAATTTCAAATTTATCATGTTTTACTAATTCATCGACCACTTGAGGCGCGACGTATTTTTTAAAGGCGGAAACCATCCGGTTACGCCGGAGACGTTCTTCGATATAGCTGCCGATCAACTGGATCAGGTAGATGGCGATCAAAAGGATCGGAAATGTAAATAAAGAAAGTTCGATTCCTTTGCCATATAAAAATTTACCGGCTGCTATCCAAACCGCAATGAGAACAAGTCCAGTCAATGAACCGGCGAGAAGTTTCGTTTTTTTCAGAACGATGAAAAAAGCGGCAGCAAGACAGGCGATCAAAAGCGCTGTCACTAGTGTTCCCGCCTCTTCCAACGTGTTGCCTTCGAGAAGGGCCTGTATGATATTGGCATGGATCTCGACTCCGTACATTTGCTGGGAACGATCGACTGGCGTATTATAAGCGTCCTGCATACCGGGGGCGTAACCGCCGACTAGAACGATGCAGTCCCGGAACGTGCGGGGGTCTACAGTACCGTTCAGAACATCGGATAATGAAACTGTTTCGTAACTTCCAGGACGGCCGGAGTAGGAAAATAAAAATTCATTATAAGTTCCCAGTTTCGGTTGTCCGGCGGTGATTCCCTGGTTTGCGCAGTATAGCTGGTATACGGCTGAAGAAAAACTGTCGATGCGCTCGCCTTCGTATGAACGATATAAAATGGCGCGGCGTATGTAACTGTCACTGTCTGGCGCCGTGTTGGCAAATCCAATATGCGTGTTTTTGCGCAGAGCCTCAAACGGCAGCTCCACATCCGCTATGTGCATTTTGTTTTCCTGAAGTTCGTTGTCCCCATTTGATTCCAACACCGTTTCGTTGACGATGTTGACGGCAGTTACAATATTATCAGAACCTTCACAGGCATTGGCTAAAACGGCGTCTGTGCCTGAGTCGCCATCGCCAATAAACATAATATCGAAGCCGATGGCGGCGGGCTTGCTTTCTTCCGAGCCGTTTAAGAGTGAGATGAGATTGGCAGATTTTTCCCTTGACCAGGATGAAAACGTACCATATTCACTCAGTGTTTTTTCATCGACAGCAATGATGCGGATTTTATTATCTGTGCCCGAGGGCGTTTGATAAAGCGCATCCATCCCCCATCGGTCAACGGCGCCTAAAATGCCGTAATAACTGATGAGAAATCCTGCTGCTAAAACGAGCAATGCCTGTAAATAGTTCTTTTTCTTCATAAAGTCTGTTTCCTCCACTAGCGGTAGTATAATGTCAGGTCAGATGTGATCGCTGTGTTAAAGTTAAACACATTGCCCTCAGCATCACACCAGTTAGTACCTCCGGCTGGTGAAAGGGCTGGTTTCTGAGCCTGGGAACCCGACGCGATCGACTGCGTGCCGAAAACACGTCCGAGCGGGTCGACAAACGTAACGGTATACGTTGTGTTTCCAGAGTTCGGCGAGGAAGTAGAAGGTGTCTGGTTCGCCGGATCGGAGGTCGACTGTGGTACCGGTTTTGGCACGCTGGTTGTGTTCGGTTTTTTCTTGTTATCTGGCTTCTTCGTAGATTTCTTGTCGGACTTTTTATCCGATTTGGAATCGGATTTTTTGCCCGATTTTTTATCGGTTTTCGTATCGGCCTTGCTGTCGGACGGTGTTCCCTGATTCGTCACTGTGCCATCATCGCTGTCCGAATCGGAATCCGAGTAGTCATCGTCTTCTTCTGATGAATTTGTGTTCCCATCGTCATCGGCGGAATCCGCATCTTCGTCTGGTTCTGTAGTATCCGCGGCGGAAGGATCTGATGCCGGATCGCTGGATGCCGGATCGTCAGCGCTGTTTGCCTGTTGGTCGTCGCTGTCACCGGATTCTTTGTCTTTGATAAGCTGTTGAAGGTCTTCCTTTGATACGGAGAGGTTCGGTATGCGGCCTGACTCGCAGATCTTCAGGATTGCCGCTAACGTATCCGCTGGCAGGTCTTCATAGGAAATTTCTGCTGGCGTATATTCAGGATCGGAGTTCGCGTCTGCTTTATGGAAATTAGCAGCTTTGCCGGCAGCGACCATATTTTCTTCGGAAGAAACGGTTCCGTCTGCCAGAACGGCAGCAGCGGCTACCTTTCCATCAAATACCATCACATCCGCTGTGTTTGCCTCGCCCTCTGATTTCAGTGCTACCCGGAATACCGTACCGCGCACGGCCATGACGGATACAGGAGTGCTGAGTTCATAGGAAGAGTCGTTATTCAGTTTGCTGTCAAGTTCATTGAGGACAGCGCCCTGAACGAGTTCAATCGTTGTTTTGCTGTTTTCTTTGTTCCCGGAAGCGTTCAGTCGTATTTCCGTTCCGGTCTCCAGTGTTACATATTTATCGCCGTCCAAAAGAAGGCATATGTAACCGTCGTCCCCTACTTTGACGTCATCGCCACTCATCAATTTCATTCCGGAATAGGCATCCAAAGTCGTGCCGTCCCTCGTTACCGTGGCCGAAGCACTTAGATCAAATACGGAGATATCCCGGTAATCCTCTTTCTCCCCATTACGCGTAACAATCATGACTGCGGCGATGCACAGTATTACTGCAATAGCAGCAATGCCGCCGATAAGTCCGATCTTTTTCTTGCTTTTCATGAGTATCGCCCCTTTTCTGTTTTCTTTCCTGACGATCATGCAAAAACCAATATTATGCAAAAATCGTCTCCTATGTATATAATAAAGGAAAATGAAGGATTCGTAAAGTAAATTATTCAAAATTTTCCAAACTATTGCGCTGCCTTGTTAAATTTTATATAATGGGAAAGAACTCTGTGCCTGTATCGAGTGAAAAATGGAGAAAAAGAAAGGAATATGACAAAAAGATGAACGAACGTTTGAAAATAATATTAACTGGGTTGGGGATTATAATACTGGCAACCATAGGACTGTGGGAATATATGCAGATGTTTTTATATTTCGACCTTCCGCAGGTGATCGTTATTATGCCGGTCGTTGGCGCGGCTGCAGCCATTTTGTTTCGAAAGTACTGTTTTTTGGTTGTCCTTGCTACGACAGCGGTTTCTATCGTGTATCAGATGGTAGAAAAGGGACAAAATTCCAAAATTGCCATAATTTTGAACATTCTTCCCATTATACTACTATTTATGCTGGCTGGCATTGCCGGTGGATTTCTGATCCGGGTGTTATGCAATGGAAATCGTCCGAACGTTGTGGGGATCATCTGCTGTGTACTGGGAGTCTTTCTGACGTTTGGAGGAAGTGTGGCCATGTTTGGAAATCCACTGTACCCATTCAAGGCGCGGTTCGACATAAACCGCTATGTACAGAAGTACGAAAGCGAGAATTACCCGATCAGCAAGATTTCCGTTTATTACAGCATGGAAGATCTTGAATACCAAGGAAAGGTTGAGATGAGTGACGGCGTTATTTTTGTAGTTTATCATGAACGGGAAAGTGGAAATGTGTATGATTTGACAGATTTGTCATAATTTTGTAAAATATTAAAATATGGAGGAAATATTTTATGGACCATTTGGATATGCTGGAGTACAAAAGTGTGCATATTTTGCGGGAAGCTTATAGTGAACTGGGAAATCTATGTATGCTTTGGTCGATCGGGAAGGACAGCACCGTGCTGTTATGGCTTGCTCGAAAGGCCTTTTTTGGACATGTGCCGATTCCACTCGTGCATGTCGATACTCACTTTAAAATCAAGGAAATGATCGAGTACCGTGACCGCTTGGCAGCAGAGTGGAACCTGGATATGATTTACGGTGAAAATTCAGAGGCAATCGAGAAAAAGCAGACGTTTCCGGATGGAAATGCCACGCATTTGGAATGCTGCCGGTCGTTAAAGACCGAGGCGCTTACGAATACGCTTAATGCTTCGTGGCCGCGTTACCGCTTCAATCATAGCAAGGGTAAATATGAGAAAGATGTAAATATAGAGCCGTATACCGGGGTGATCGTCGGTGTGCGCGCGGACGAAGAGGGAAGCCGTTCCAAAGAGCGCTACTTTTCTCCCAGGGATAAGAACAATGACTGGGATGTCGGCGATCAGCCGCCGGAATTTTGGAACCAGTATAAGACTGATTTTGCTCCGGGGACGCATGTGCGTGTGCATCCGCTTCTTGACTGGACGGAACTGGATATTTGGGAATACATTGAGAGAGAAGACATTCCGGTCGTTCCGCTCTATTTTGACCAGGGGAACGGCAAGCGATACCGTTCGCTCGGCTGCGCTCCCTGCACAGGTACAGTGGATTCTACGGCGAAAAATGTACATGAGATCATCGAAGAATTAAAGACAGGAAAATTTGCTAATATCGCGGAGCGTTCTGGAAGGGCGCAGGACAAAGAAGGCGGCGGTGGACTGGAAGAACTGAGGAAGGAGGGCTACATGTAATGAAAAAAGAGGATATGAACATTGTGATTGTCGGACATGTAGACCACGGCAAAAGTACATTGATGGGTCGTTTGCTGGCAGATACCGACTCTCTTCCAGAAGGAAAGCTCGAGCAGGTCAAGGAGACTTGCCGGCGGAATTCCAAACCGTTTGAATACGCGTTTTTGCTCGATGCCCTGAAGGACGAGCAGTCTCAGGGAATTACGATCGATACGGCGCGGTGTTTTTTCAAAACGGAAAAACGGGATTATATCATTTTGGACGCACCTGGACATATCGAATTCCTGAAAAATATGATAACAGGCGCTTCTCGTGCGCAGGCGGCGCTTCTGATGATTGATGCCAAAGAAGGTGTCCAGGAGAATTCGAGGCGGCATGCGTATATGCTCTCTATGCTTGGGATCCGTCAGATCGCGGTTGTGATCAATAAAATGGATCTGGTGGATTACAGCGAGGAAGTATATGAGAAGGTGAAAAAAGAATATCTGGCTTTTTTGAAGCAGATCAATATTGAGCCGGCTTTTGTTTTGCCAGCCAGCGCGTTTCAGGGTGAGAATATCGTGAGGGCGAGCGATAAGATGCCGTGGTATGACGGCATGTGCATCCTTCAGGTGCTTGATGAATTCAAATGCGAGGAAGAACAGGACCGCCAGCCGTTCCGGATGCCGGTTCAGGATGTTTATAAATTTACGAGAAATGGAGATGACCGCCGGATCGTCGCGGGTACGATCGAGACGGGTACGATCCGTGCCGGCCAGGAGGTTATCTTTTATCCGTCCGGGAAAAAGAGCCATGTGAAACGGATCGAGTCGTTTCATACGGATCCGATCGAGGAAGGGAAGCCGGGTATGGCAGTCGGTTTCACGATGCAGGAACAGATCTACATTACGCGCGGTGAGCTGATGGTAGTGGCCGGTGGGCCAAAGCCGAAAACGGCTTCGCGTATCGCGGCGAATGTGTTCTGGCTCGGGAAGAAAGACTTTGTGCCGGGAAAGATCTACTATCTAAAAATCGGATCGGATAAGGTAAAGGTTGAGGTTGAGCGCGTGAAGGGCGTCATCAATTCGTCGAATCTGTCTTCTACGGATACGAAGCAGGCCGTCGAGCGGCATGAGGTGGCAGAGGTTATTTTGAAAACCGACAAGCCGATTGCGTTTGACATCGTTTCGGAGCGTGCGGGTACGAGCCGGTTCGTCATTGTCGATCAGTATGAGATTGCAGGCGGCGGGATCATCACCGAGGCGTTGGAGGATGAGGAGAGCGCGATCCGTTCGGGTACGATGCTGCGGAATTATAAATGGGAGACAGGTAACATTGCGATCGAAGACCGTATGGAGCGGTATGCACAGCGGCCGGAACTGATCGTGCTGACGGGCGAGAAAAATACTGGGAAAAAAGACCTTGCCAAAGCGTTGGAGAAAGACTTGCTAAACCGTGGCAGATACGTGTATTATATGGGGATTGGTTCCTATCTTTACGGGGTAGGCGCCGATACGAAGTCGAGTGGTGATGAAAACCACAAAGAGCAGATCCGCCGTTTTGCGGAAGTGGCAAATCTGATGCTTGATGCGGGGATGATACTGATCGTTACGGCTACCTGCCTGACTGAGGCTGACCGGAAGATCATGAAAACTGTCATTCAGGGAGAGATGGATATTTTCTGGGTCGGCGATTCCGTGACGACAGATATTAAAGCGGATGACCAACTTCAGGACAGCCAGTTTGATTATGATAAAAATATTCGCCGGATCAAGGGGATTTTGAAGGATAAAGGAGTGATCTTTAGTTAAGGATCACTCGTTAAGACCAGCGGAAGGAGGTTTTGGGGTTTGTCTTCAGACGCGAAAAATGAAAATGTTGTGTGGCACAGCGGCAGGGTTTCATATGAGGACCGCTGTGCTGTGCTGAAACAGAAAGGGTTGGTCGTGTGGTTCACCGGACTTTCCGGATCCGGAAAATCAACCATCGCAGTGGAACTTGAGAAAATGCTGAATGAGGCTGGAAAAGCCGTTTACCGGCTGGATGGAGATAATATCCGCTGCGGGATCAATTCTGACCTCGGGTTTACCGACGAGGACCGAAATGAAAATATCCGCAGGATCAGTGAGATTGCGGCGTTGTTTCAGGATGCAGGTATGATCACGCTTGTGTCTTTTATCTCTCCGTTTCGGAAGATGAGGCAGTTTGCGAGAGAAAAGGCAGGGGAAGGGAACTTTCTGGAAGTGTATGTAAATACGGATCTTGAAACCTGCATGGGACGCGATCCCAAAGGATTATATAAAAAGAAGATTTCTCATTTTACAGGGAAAGATTCCGCTTATGAGGAGCCGCTGGATCCGGAAATTATTTTGGATACAGTGAAAAATACAGCGGTTGAATGTGCAAAACAGGTTTACGATGAGATTTGCAGGATAAAGTGTATTGTGTTATGAGGTAAACTATGATTAATTTGTTGAGAAAGTTCGGTATGGATATGGGAGCCGGAAAAAAGGAAGTACTCCATGATAACGGGGGAGTGATCACGATCCGCCCTTCTGAATGGGTGGAGAAGGGGTCATTGGAATTTGAGAGCGTTTTCAAACGTGAACAGACGGACTCTATTCGTACGAACATCGAAGGTAAAAAAATGTATTCCATGACATCACAGGCAAAAGACTGGTTTTTGGAATTGCAGCTTCGGAGTGACAAATACAAGTTCAATAAAATGCTCGTCGTTGAAGACCCGTTTGGAGAGGCGCCTTTGACGGCGCTTGCGCTGTTTACTACGATTATGGATTACCGGGTGAGGGTTACGGTAGTGGGAGATTCGGAACAGACCAGTTTCGTGTTTGAGTACCCAGCGGAGAAACGGCATCGGATTCCGATCCTTGGTCTTTATCCGGGCAGAAAAACGGAGGTGTTCATTGAACTTCTAGACGAGAACGGCGATTCCTGTGACCGCCGTCAGTTTTCACTGAACACAAAACCTCTTCCAGCGGAATTGGAAAAAGTGATCGGGATAAAAAAGAGAAATGAGCCGCAAAAGTTTTCTAGTACCTTGATTGCCGGCGGCAGCAGTTTTTGGCCATTTGTGTTTGATAAGGAGGGGGATGTACGCTACTATCTGGCGAGAAAATTGAAAGGATGTGGAATTTTTCCGCTCTCAAAGGGAAGATTTTTATGTATAGACGATCAAGTCCCGAATGCAGTCCAAATGTATGACATGGATTTTCTGGGTAGAGTAGGCCGGACGTATCTGGTGAAAGAAGGTGTCCGCTATGCGATCGAAAAGGCACAGGGCGGCAATCTGCTTCTGACAGGAAATAGTTCCGATGGAACGCCTTCCGACACCAGTGCGGAAGGCTGTATAATGGAAATAGACAGGGAAACAGGTGAAAAGATACAGGAGTCGAGGAGTATCAGCCTGTTTGGTGAAGATGAACAGGACTGTGTGAATGTGGAATTGCAAGGTGTTTCCGGGGTTTTTCGCGCTTATGAATGTTGTTTTGATCTGACATCGCTATCAAAAGCACTCGTGAAAAATAGCAATTATATCGTTGGGGATCTGTGCCGCCCGGTGTCTTTGGAGGAGGAACCGGACTTTCAGCATGCGGTTCCTGCGATGGGGACGGAAGTTCAATACGGTATACAGGAAGATATTTTATATCTCTATGAGTCCCATCCGGTCGTAACGAGGGTATGCTTCCGTGGGAAGTTGGGTTGCTGGGACGTAAGATCGGAGGATACATACCGGCCGGCGAAAGCTTTGGATGAGACAGGGGTCGGTATGGCGATATGGCTTGACGTTCTTCCGGCAGACACCTATGACTTATATGTATGGCTGGGCGATGAATTACAGGATACGGGCAAAAAGATCACGAAGCAGAAATAAGTTTTTGTCGCAGATGCCATTTAGCTGCCATTTTGGCACGGGAGTTTTGAGAAATCCCGTTTCAATGGTGATGGATGGTATCTTTTTTTCGTAAACACACCAGTCTCCGAAACCGCCGGCTGGTTTTGTGTCTTTTGTACCGCGGATCAATTTATATCCGGTCGTTTTATGAGCGGAGTCAGCGAGTCCGACGATTTGGTTGCGCAGCGTGCCGTTGACGTTGTAATCATAAAAGATCACATTGCCGCGGGAGTGGTAGTGGATGACACCGAGCGGGTTCGTCAGTGAGTGAATGAATTCCATGAGGTACTGCGTCTCTAGCTGATCTGCCGGTGAGGAGCCGGGATTTCGTTTTTTGAGATCGGGCGAAAGTCCGAAGCCGCACGGGAAATTGCGGTTTAGATCTACGCCGTTGCCATTTTCTTTCCACTTGCGGGCATCGGTATTCATGGAAATGGATACACCGTCGGGGTTTGCCATCGGAATGAACGATACACGGATATTTTTCCACGGGTGTTTCAGATAGTACGAGATCATGTGCAGGAGAAGAGTGGTATTGATATATTCCCTGCCGTGGATGGATGCTGTCAGGACAAATTGGTATTTGGCGTCTGCTGCTCCGACATGACAGGCATAGATGTGGCGTTTGCCATAGGTAAGTCCGAGGGATTCGACGTGGAAACGGTCGGAAGTATACAGGTCTTTCCATTTAACAAGCTTTTTTTCCATTTCCGGATAAGAATAAATTTTATTTTGTTTCATCTTCTTTCCCCTTTCCTGATGTTCTTTTCATTGTATGCGGGGAAAGGAAGAATATGACCTGGCTGGGCAGAAAGAGGTAATGTATGAAAGTCTTTTTATCAAAAATGAAACATCAGGCGACTGATTTTGTGTATGGAGTGAAGGCGCGGCTTGAGCCAGTTGGCTTGCGCGTCCGCTCTGAGCAGAGAAAGAAGCAGGATGTACTGCGTGATGGGAGATGGCTGCGATACCGGGTTCAGGGAGATGCGGGTCTTAAGCAGGCGTTTCCGGAGCGGATCGCACATTCCAATTTGAACAAGTGGTGGATCAGGCCGGTGGATACGTGGCGCAGGGAACAAGAGATCGAATCCCTTATGGATCGTTTTCATTTTTCCTTTGATTCGGTGCTTGCCATTCGCAATCCATTTGGACTTTCGCCGTTGTGCTGCCTTGTTTTGTTTGAGACGGCAGAACCGTACCGTGTGCGGTACACGGTCAGGGGAAAAACGCCAGGCAGTTCTTTTACCCATACGTTGCAACACAAAACATGCCGGCATCAGGTTCCGGTTTTTGGATTATATGCGTCCTATAAAAATGTGGTTCTTTTGGAACTGCTGGATGAGAATGGAAAGGTGGCGGCGAAGAAGGAACTGGTCATTCCGGTCGGAACGATTTCGAAAAATCTGGATACGCTGGTGGAGTCCGTTCAGAAAAATGAAGATACGGCCATGCCGTTTGTGTTTGTGACAGGCGGGTATAGCAGTAGTACGTATGCGTTTGACGTGAATGGCGACGTTCGATTTTTATTATCAAGGACGCCGCGCCAATATGGCGTGTATCCTCTGCCTGACGGACGGTTTTTATTTTCCGACCGCAATATTAACCGGCCTACGTATAATAATCCGCACGCGCTTGTCATGTATGATATGGATTTTCTCGGACGCGTAAGAGAAACGTATTATGTGAAGGAGGGCGTTCACCACTGGGCGGTGGCGCAGGACGGTACAGAGGGAAATATCATATTGGGCGCGACGAGTTCTTTGGAAAAGAAACTGATGGAGGGGACGATGCTCGCCTATGACCGCCGCACAGGGGAGACGGTTCACATGTATAATCTAGGCGACTATTTTCCGAAAGAACTTCAAAAGAAATATGACTGGGCGCATTTAAACCGTATCTACTGCCAGGATGAACGGTATCTCATCCTATCCCTGCGCAATGTTTCTACGGTTGTGAAATTTGATCTAAAAGAAGAAAAGATAATTTGGCTTTTAACTCACCCGGAAGTTTATGCGGGTACGGAACTGGCAGACCGGGTACTTCGTCCGTTAGGTGATGATTTCCACTATTTCCTTCAGCAGCATGCGGTCGAGATCGTCGATACCGGCCTGGCAGAAGGAGGGCAGGATCATGTGATCGAAATGATGCTGTTTGATAATCACTGCAATACGAAACGGAAGGTTTCCTGGTTTGATGGGAAAACGGAGTCATATGCTTGTTTTTATAAAATAGATGAGTTGGACTTTACGGTCGAGACCGTCAAGGTGATTCCGTGCGCGCTGTCGCCAACCCGTTCCAATGTCTGGTTCGATAAGGATCGACGAAGAGTATTCGGTATGGCGGGCGCTGCGTGTTCGGCCGGCCAGGGAGATAAGGCGCTCATTTACGAGTGGGATTTTGAAACTGGGGAGGAGATCAACCGGTATCTGACGAGGGACGGATTTTTCAAAGCTTATCCATTTGATGTGAGCGGAGGAGGCATGGAAGAGTATATGCCGATCGGCCAGCCATACCGGAAAGGACATCTGGAACCACCGGTGAAAGTGCCAGAAGGGGAGGTTTTAGCAAAACGCGGAAGCGATGCGAAACATCAAGGTGTTGTTAAACGCCGAGGTGTTGTAAAACACCTTAGTTTAGAAATGCGCAAAGAGATGGATTTTTGCTGTATGGACGATCTGATCTGTATCCGGGCAAGGGATCACAAAGTGGAAAAGGTATATTTTAAAGGGGAAGATCTGTGGGAGAGTGATTTTACGGATACTGTTCAAAAAACGGAAGTGTTTGCGAGTAAGGTTTATTATATCGCGGCAACGGTGGAAACGCTGCCAACTGGTAAGTACAAATTATGGATCCGCTATGACGGGGAAGTGTACGATACGGGTAAGCATTTTGTGACACAAAAAGTATGATCAAATAGGCAGCCGTACTCCCCCAGCTACGTTTCGTTTATTTTGTGACTTTTACGGTACAGTATTTCGTTACCCCATCCAGTTTTACGCTGATGCGGGCGGTTCCGGCTTTATTGGCGTAGATCCGTCCGTTGTCATCTACCGAGGCCACGCTGGATCTGCTCGATCTCCATTGTGGACTGAGTCCCGAAGAGATTTTAGCCTGCAGGGTAAATTCGGTATCGGGGGATAACGTGATTTTTGTGTGGCTGAGTGTGATCGTCGGTTTTTTTACCTTTACACGGCAGGTCGCTTTTGTGTTGTCTGCCGTTACGGTGATGTATGTGCTTCCCGGCTTTTCACCACAGACCGTTCCGTTTTCGGATACGGTGGCCACACTTGATTTTTTGGATGTAAACTGAATTTGAGAACCGTTGGACGCCGTCGCTTTTAGACGCGTGGTTTCCCCGTGTTCTAAACTTAGCGAGGACTGGCTTAGCTGGATCCTCGTTTTATTTACGGTTACGGTACAGCTTGCTTCCGCGCCGGACACTTTTGCCGTGATCTTTGCTTTTCCATTTTTCTTCGCGGTGACCAGACCATACGTGTTTACGGACGCGACTTTGGAATTACTGCTCCTCCATTTGGGGGATGTGCCATTGGATACGATAGCCCCCAGATAGAATTCCCTTCCGATGTCTAATGTTTTGCTGTACTTTGTTAAGATGATAAATACTGGTGTTTTTCTCGCTGCGCCCTGTGCTGGGCGGCTGAATGAACAGAGACTGCTCAGAACGATAAGAAGTACCAGATATAAGTGAAAAAAAGCGCGTAATCTATGCTTCATGATAATCCCTCCCATCGGGAGAGACGGTTGCCTATTTGGTGTATAAATGGTATCATAAAATCAATAATTTGTAAAGAGTGATTTACGCAGTAGAACAGAGGATTTCTCATGTTTGAAACGTTGGGCGAAGAATTTAGTAGAAAGGAAGGACACATGTTATGTCAGTGGCGGGTATTATTTGCGAATATAATCCCTTTCATGAGGGGCATAAGTATATGATCCAGAAGGTAACGGAGAAGACGGGTGCCGATACGATCGTTGCGGTGATGAACGGAGATTTCGTCCAGCGGGGGGCGCCGGCCGTCGTGGATAAGTACACCCGCGCGCATATGGCGCTTATGGAAGGCGCGGATCTGGTGTTTGAACTTCCGGTCAGATTTGGGATTTCGAGCGCGCCAGATTTTGCGTATGGGGGGATCCTGGCGTTGGAGTCGCTTTCGTTTGTGGATTTCTTTTGTTTTGGCAGCGAGTGCGGGGATGTGACGGTTCTAGAAGAGGCGGGCCGCTTTTTTGCTGGGAGTGCTGGGGATCTCGAACCGTTTGAAGCGGAGCTTTCACGGCTCGTAAGATCAGGCATGTCGTACCCGGCCGCGCGGGAAACGGCGTTTTGGAAGGCGGTGCGGCCGGGCAGCCGGCCACAGTCTTTGCGCAGTGAGCTGGGATCGGTGGATATAGCGGTGCGGTCGGATTTATTTGCCCCTAATAATCTATTAGGCATGGAGTATATCAAGGCGGCCGAACTTTTACATTCCTGTATGCAGCCGGTGGCAATCCGGCGCGCGGGAATGG
The DNA here is from genome assembly GCA_910589665.1 of uncultured Eubacterium sp. GTDB lineage: Bacteria > Bacillota > Clostridia > Lachnospirales > Lachnospiraceae > Eubacterium_F. The sequence continues at coordinate 22,410 of CAJUTR010000010.1, forward strand.
GGTATCATGAACGGGGAGCGGGTGGTGATGGTTTTCTGTCGGCGACGGCGATCCGGGAAAATATGTTAGGCGGTGATCTTTCGGGGATACCAGAGGGGGGGCGTGGAGTTTTTGCTGAATACGCCGCCGCGTATGGGTGTTTTTTGGATCCGGAGCCGTTTTGGGCGGCGTGTTCGTACGCAATCCGCAGCCATTGGGAAGAATTGGAACGGTTTAAGGACGTCTCGGCGGAGATCGCCAGCCGGTTCCGGACGTGCCTGTACGAGTCGGTTTCGTTTGCGGATTTTGTGGCTCGTTGCAAGGCGAAGCATATTACGATGACGCGCATCTGCCGATGCGTGTTCCAGGTGCTGCTCGGCGTGGAGAAATCGGCGGAGCGCGAGAGACGGCTTCCGTATATCCGGCTGCTCGGTATGCGAAACGGGGCGGCTGGGTGTCTGAAACGGGTGAGGGAAGCGGGGGAGACAGTCGTGGTCGCCAGGGTTTCGAGAGACAAAGAGCAGCTGGATGCGGAGGGATGGCGAAAGCTGGAGCAGGATATACGTGCGTCAGATGTTTACCGGGGCACGGTGATGGCGGAGAGTGGGAAACGGCTGCCAGACGAGTATAAGCGGCGGCTGATCACAATATGACATCGAGAAAATCTGTGTTTGCGTGGTGCCAGGCATGATCATGTATGCCATGTAGGGTCTGGGCAATAAAAAGAATGGAGGATGAAGATGGAGAAGAGATTGAAACATTATTTAGAATATTACAGGCGGATCGTCGAGGGGGAGGAGACGGCAGAGGGCGGATGGGAGAAATTTCGGGCGGAGATGCTCGTGCAGATCCAGTTTTTCCAGCACGAGAGGCTGATCCACCTGATCGTCACGGTTTTGTTTGCGCTGCTGGCGGTCATGTCGATCCTGGTGAACCTGTTTATCCAGGAATTGGCGGTATTGGCGCTCTGTTTGCTGTTTTTTTTGCTGCTGATACCGTATATCCGCCACTATTACATATTGGAGAACGGGGTGCAGCAGTTGTATGAGTACTATGACAGGATGGAGGAGCGGTTTTGATCTGCATTGGTGAAGACTAAAAACTTTTCGTACTAAAGTATCATAAAACCATGGATAATTGTTTTCGTAGACATAAAATGGAAAGTTAAGTAAAATAAAAGTACGACTATGAAAAAGAAATGAATTTGAGAAAAATAGAAGGGTGTTTTGATTGTATTAGAAGACAGGAAAAACCTATAATTCCGCTTGTTGAACTATAGGTACAAAAGATAAAAATTACATATTATTTACAGATAAAATTGCGTAAAAAAGTCAAACAAAAACATAAAAAAACAGAAAAAAAGTGACAAAGAATGTGATATAATTAACATATTGATTATAAAAGTTTTGTGCGGCAGCGACAGTCTGTATCCTTAAAGTTTTTTAAAGAATCTTTCAAAATCATATGATGATAGAAACAATCAGTTCCTTTCGGAGAATGGATCTTGAAAACTAAATAATACCATTTGCATGTTTTGTTGAGTTTTGCTCATGGCAAAATTGGGCTTTTAAGGGAGGTGAGAGAATGTATCAGAACAAGACATCTGTTTACAGAGAGTCCATTGAAAGAAGCGTTCTTTTCATATGGTAGTGGTATACCGAAAAGAACGCATAAGTACATAACAAAATCATTATGTATCAAGTAATAAAAAAAGTCAAGATAAGTATAATGAAATTTCTAAGGACGGATAGATAACTATGAAAAAACAATCTTTAAGGCGCTTGCACTTACAATGGTATGTGGAGGCCTTGTTGCTTCAAGTGTACAGGCAGCATCATATAAAGCAACTGGTGGAGAGTCCGGTTCCTATACAATGGCAGTTGGTCCGGGACCGAGATCAACTTATGAATATGCCATCACTGGTAAAGCTGGTGGAAGTTTTCTTACGCAGATTAAAGATCCCTTTTTGTGGCATGATCGTGATAAAGGTACTTATGTAAATCCTAGATCTGGAAGAGGGAGTTTTAGTGACGGATCGAAGAAAGCCTATTGGCGGGGGCGTATCGTTAATGGATGGATTAAAGTGACTGTTTGAGTTGAACGGGGGCAGATTTGCGCTGCCCCCATGAAACTATGACACAATGAGTGAAAAAATGTCTAGAGGGAGCTGTCTAAAATGAACAAATTTACCTTAACATTAAAATTATTTTGCAAAACAGGTAGCGTGATCGTACCGTACATCCTTATGATGCTGGCTGTTAATGTCATGCTTTATCGCTTGACAGACTCTTTCGCCACAGCGGCGAAGGATCCGGAAACATTATCAGATGCCATGTTTTTTTACGGAGATATTAATGTAGGTTGCTTTGTCATCTACCTGTTTTTTTTATTTATCAGCTATGAGTATATGCGGAAGGTTAGGGAGTCACAGATGGAAGAAATCCTTTCCGCTTATGGAAGATCTGGCATGGGGATTTATGTAAGGCAGTTTTTCGTTTTAGCGCTGGCAGTTGTCCTCACGGCTGCAAATATTTCTATTTATGCGGTGTGGGGATGGAAAAATCTTGTATGTGCGGATGAATTGCTTGGGGAGGTTGTCAGCCTTCTGGTGGTGAATGTCTTTCTGTTGTCCTTGGCTGCCGTTTCGATGGGAATTGTTCTTTCCCGAGTAAAAAACAGGTTCATCGGATATGCTGCCATCGTCGCAGTTCTGTTTTTGATCCTGCCGAATGCCGTTAGTTTTTATGTTACAATGCAAAACGAATACCATATCCCCGTTTTTCTTATACGGGATCTTGTCTATCTGATTCCACCGGATCTGTTGAGTTATCCGGATTCACTATATGGTTTTCCGTTGGAAAATTATCGTATAGCCGGTATGCTTTTATGGATAGTCATTGCTTCTGCCATGCTGTTATGGAATGTGCCGAAAAAGCAGGTGAGGTTGCGGAATGTGTTTACGGTTTGTCTGTGCCTGCTGGCAGGGGGGGCTTATTTATGCAACGGAGTGTAAAGGAAGTGTCCTCCTTATGCAGGGGCATCCGGAAGCGGCTATCGAGGAAATGGCAGGTTATTATAATACCCATGAGGGAAAGTCCGAGGAGGCCGCATTCACTGTATCAAAATATGCGCTGGATCTGACGTTTGGAAAGGAATTGGGGGCGGACGCAAGGATGTTTTTTGACGATGGGTCGTATTTGGATGAATACCAGTTTACGTTAAGCCATGCCTACCGGGTCGAGAGTGTGACGGACCAGGACGGAAACCCGTTGGACTATATTCGTGACGGAGACTACATCTGTATTTTGTCGGGAGGTAAAAAACTTACCCAGATCGGCATTCGTTACAGGGGGCACAGCTCGCTGTATTACGCAAATGAAAAGGCTTGTTTCCTGCCAGGTTTTTTTGCATATTATCCGAAAGCCGGATACCGGCAGCAGGATTTCAGGGACGGCAGCTGGGACTATGACGAGCCGGAAGTACTATTTGAGGTAAAAGTCGACCGGGACGGTATGACAAGCAACGTTTCGAAGGACGGTTCCGGTTTCCGGGGAAAGGCGGAAACGCTGACGCTTGTGGACGGCTTTTACCATGTATCACAGCAGGGCGAATTCCAGATCCTGTCATATCCTCTTATGGAGAGTGAAGATGAGGCAAGCCGGGAATATCCGGAAAGACTGGCAGATGAGTTGGAAAAAGTGGAGGAATATCTCGAAATATCTGGAACGGACATTCACTTTGAACTGCCGAAAAAGGTCATTATGATGCCAGCCAGTTTGGCGTTTACGAGTTTGGCAAAAGGGATTTTTCTATATGAAGACCACGCTGTCTTGTCACATGCAAACAGTGACGCCTATTTTGTACTGGAGCAAAATGTCGCCAAAAAGTCCGCACCGGAAAAGCAGGCATTACGTGAGGCGTTTTTCAGTATACGCCCAGATGAAAAAACGGAAACGGATGAATTGTGGCGTTATGCGGATATGGACGGTTTTGACGGCTACGGAACGGAGGTGGAAGAGGTATATGATCTGTGCGTTGAGAGGATGAAGGAGATCGGTGTACAAAACGCATCCCGCCAGATCGTGCGCTACCTTTTGGATGGAAATGACCATACGGATCCGGTGTTTTTTTTAAAATCAATGGGAAATGAGGTAAAATGATTATGCTCAAGATCGAACATGTTTCTAAAAATTTTGGGAAAAAGAGGGCTTTGGATGATATATGCCTGGATATGGAGGAAGGCTGCTACGGGTTGCTAGGGCCGAATGGGGCAGGAAAAACGACACTGATCCGTATGATACTGGAGTTATATTCGATAAAAAAAGGTTCGATCCAGTTTGAGGGAACAGGCCACATTGGATATCTGCCGCAGAAGTTTGGGGCTTTTCAGGAACTGACGGTGCGGGATATTCTTCTTTATTTCGCTGTGCTGAAAAAGATTCCAAAGGTGGAACAGGAGGCGGAAATTGACCGGGTTCTGGAACTGGTAAATCTGTCGGACCGAAAGAAAGACAAAATGAGCAGTCTTTCGGGAGGTATGCAGAGGCGCGTCGGTATCGCGCAGGCAGTCTTGGGAGATCCTTCGGTGCTTATTTTCGATGAACCGACTGCCGGACTAGACCCAGAAGAGCGGACGCGTTTCAAAAAGCTGATTCGTCATATCATGGATAAAAAGATCGTCATTATATCGACACATATCGTGGAAGATGTGGAGACTCTGTGCGACCGCGTCATTATCATGAATCGCGGACGGGTTCTAAAGAATCTATCGGTTGAGGAGGTGAGTGAGGAAGGCAGCCTGGAGAAGGGATTTTTATGTGCCATACACGAGGATGACGGGAGGGAAGGGTAATGGTTCTGCTTCTCACGAATATAAGAAAGCGTAAGCTGTTGGTTTTGTTACCGGTTCTTGGGAGCGGTATTTTTGTTCCGCTCATGTGCTGGTATTACTGTGTACATTTTACAGACACGCCGGATGAGATCATAAAAAATGCACTGATACTTATGCACACCTGTATCCCTATGCTGGTTACTTGGTGGATCATCCTTTTGTATCATGATTTTTTTAGTTGGGAAGGAAATGAGCTGCTCTATTATTATTATTCCCAGAGAGCTTTGGTGAAACAGTACGTGATCGTACTCCTTGTTTACGGTTTGATGGAGACGGCTGTTTTCGCTGTCGTGGAAAGTATGGTAGACATGCCATATTTCATTTTGGGGCAATTACTTGCCGAGACAATGTGCGTGGCAGCCATGGTTTATTTTTTGGCATTCCTGTTGCTGAATACAGGGGGGTGTCTGCTCGTATCTATTGGATATTGTGTATATATAAATATGTTTGATACGTTAAATCTGTTTGGCTTTATGTCAATATTTCCTCGTCCGGACGAATTTCTAGTCTGGAACGGCGGGCGTGTCCGGAATACGCTCGTAGCAGCTGCTGTGTTACATGCGGTTGGATTGGTGTGTATGAAATTCAGGAGGAGATATAAGTAGAATACAAAACGGAGATTGAGAGGGATGAAAAGATACCAAATTTTTTATGTTGTGATCTATTTAAGAATATAGGGGTTTTGAATCCTAAAAGCAACTAAATCAGGAGGGAAGGATGATTTCTAAGTGAAAGAGGTTTCTAGCCTATGGGACAAAGCATCGGTCTCGTTCGCCCTTTTACTATATTATAAAATTTTTTATCATGTACCGAGTTACATTGGTTACAAGTGTCGTTTATACAGCTGGGTTAATTAGCTATCTGGCAAACTCCGTCCATGTGAGACTTGTGTCATGGGTGGATTCTTTTGTGATTTCATGTATAGAACACAATGGAACCGATGGAATGTTGAGCCAGAGGCTGGGATACCCCGGCCTCTCTTAGATTAGGGGCAGGTACTGTATTTAAAGATATGAACGATCAGTTCCATATTTGACGTGAAGGTATCGCTGACGAATCAAAAAAAGATTGAAGTGGGGATCCCGTCACCTGACGACATCCCCGATCAGCCTCACAGGCTCCGTTTTTACATTTGAAAACCCATAGCAGCCATCCAGCCGCTCGGCGGCTTTCCCGGCCAGCTCTTTTTTCGACGTATGAAGCGTCGCGAGCACATCCCCCTTTTGTACAAGATCATTGATCTTATGCCGGAGAACGATGCCAGCGCTGAAATCGATCTGATCTTCCTTCCTACTCCTGCCCGCTCCGAGTATTCCGGCGGCCACGCCAAATCCTTCGGTATCCATTGAAGTAATATAACCGCTCTCTTTTGCCTGGTACTCAGCTGCAATTGGTGCTGTCGGCAGCTTCTCCGGATGTTCCATATAAGACACATCGCCGCCCTGCTGTTCAACCATAGAAAGAAACACCTGCCAGGCCCTGCCGCTTTCGATCGCATTCTTTGCCTCATCTTCTGCCTGTTCAAAGGGGATCTCTTTTCCGAGCGAGATCATATGTGCCGCCAGCGTATAGCAGACACGCATCAGATCGTCTGGGCCGTTTCCGTGCAGGGCGTCGATCGCTTCTTTTACTTCTAGATTATTTCCGATCGCAAAACCGAGAGGTTCATCCATAGAGGTCAGCTGCGCGACGGTCTGTTTCCCGGCATTCGTTCCGATCGCTGCCATTTTTTCTGCCAGAGCAAGTGACTGCTCATAATCTTTTATAAAAGCGCCATTTCCAGTTGTCACATCTAACAGGATCTTATCACTTCCTGCCGCAAGTTTTTTGCTCATGATCGATGCAGCGATGAGAGGAATGCTTTCGACCGTGGCGGTCACATCGCGCAGCGCGTAGATCCGTTTGTCCGCGGGGGCGAGGTCGTTTGTCTGTCCGTTCACGCATATGCCGACGGCCTGTACTGCTTGGAAAAATTCTGCCGCTGACAGATCCGTGCGGAACCCGGGAATAGATTCTAGTTTGTCGATCGTACCGCCTGTAAATCCGAGGCCGCGGCCGCTCATTTTCGCGACAGGTATCCCGCATGCCGCGGCAATAGGGCCGATGATCAGTGTCGTTTTATCGCCTACGCCGCCTGTGCTGTGTTTGTCAACCTTGATCCCCCTGATTGGGGATAAGTCGTTGACAGAACCGGAATCCCGCATCGCCAGTGTCAGCGCCGTGAGTTCACGGTCATTCAGTCCGGTAAAACAGATAGCCATAAGCATGGCTGACATTTGGTAGTCTGGGATGCTATCATTACAATACCCCTCGACCATATAAGCGATCTCATTGTTGGAAAGCTCTCCGCCGAGTTTTTTCTTATGGATCAAATCCACGAACCGTTCCATAAAATCCCCCATTTCTGCGCCATAATAGGCATTTGTTGGGAACAAGATACTTTTTGCCCCCAACGTCTTGAATTAAGTATAGCATAAAACCGGAAAATATGGTAGAATACTCTTAAAATACATAAGGAAAGTAGGAGGATTTTATGTCAACAGATTCAGTGATCGTACTGTCTGCGTTTATTGCATATCTGATCTTAATGGTTGTGATCGGTATCTTGTCGATGAAGAAAACGAACAGTACGGAAGATTATTTTTTAGGTGGACGTGGTTTAAATGGATGGGTGGCTGCCCTGTCAGCACAGGCATCCGACATGAGCGGCTGGCTTTTGATGGGGCTGCCGGGTTCAATATACGCATTGGGGACTGGACAGGCTTGGATTGCCATTGGCTTGTTTCTCGGCACGGTAGCAAACTGGCTTTTGATCTCGAAACGGCTCAGGCGGTATACGATCGTAGCGAATAATTCCCTTACGCTTCCGGAATTTTTGGAAAACCGTTATCATGATGAAAAACGGGTTCTCCTGTTCATATCATCTATTGTGATCGTCATTTTTTTCCTCGTTTATACGGCTTCGGCACTTGCCTCGGGTGGAAAACTATTTCATACAGTTTTTGGTGTAGATTATCATCTGGCGCTCGGAATCGGTGCGGCAGTTATTCTCGTCTACACGTTTTTGGGCGGGTTTCTCGCCGTATGTACGACGGATTTTATCCAGGGAATGCTGATGTTAGTCGGACTTCTGGTCGTGCCGCTGGTAGCGTATGGAACGATCAGCGGGGATTTTGTAGAACGGCTTACGTCTACCGGTGTCAATTACAGTGATTATATGAGTCTTTTCTCAAATGGCGGAAAACCGTATTCGCTTGTTGACATTTTATCACAGCTGGCTTGGGGACTTGGGTATTGCGGAATGCCCCATATCCTTGTAAGGTTTATGGCCATTAAAAATGAAAAAGAATTGAAAAAATCTAGTATCATCGCGATCGTATGGGTTTTCCTTTCGCTTGTGATGGCATGCGTCATCGGTGTGGTAGGCCGTGCGTTCCTGGCGCCCGTTTTGGAAGCTGGGGATGCGGAGAGCGTATTTATCAAACTGATCAATACGGTGTTTAATGAAAACCTTGCGCTGCCGTTTGTCGGGGGACTGTTCCTCTGCGGCATACTGGCGGCGATCATGTCCACAGCGGATTCCCAGCTTTTGGTCTGTGCTTCTTCTGTCTCGAAAGACATTTATAAAAATGTACTGAAACCAAAATCCTCGGATCAGACAGTTCTGAAAGTAAGCCGTATCACGGTTATTGTTGTGGCGCTGTTGGCGTTCTTTATCGCATGGGATCCGGATAGCAGTATCATGGCGCTCGTGTCGGATGCGTGGGCTGGTCTCGGGTCCGCGTTTGGGCCGATCGTGGTTTGTTCCTTGTTTTGGAAGAGGACGAATTTTGCCGGCGCGGTTGCAGGGATCGTATCCGGTGGATTAACGGTCATTATATGGGATTACCTGCCGCTCGTAAACGGTGAGACGATCTACGCGGCGACAGGCATTTATTCGCTTCTTGTCGGCTTTATCATCAGTCTGCTGTGCATCGTCGTATTTAGTCTGGTGACGAAAGCGCCGTCGCAGGAAATTTTGGATGAATTTGAAAAGAGCCTTTTATACAAAAGTAATGAAAATTAACGGAAAATTATGTGCAAATTGCCAGTTGCAATTGTGGTCATGGGTGCTATTATAAAGTACGGATAAAAAGTCAATATCGTTTTACATAATGGAAAAAGAGGAGACGGTATTCAGTATAGGAGGATTGATAGCAATGACGATTGCACAGATTTTGGCATTGGTGATTTTTGTTGTTATGTTTATTATGATCGTAATGGAGCATTTTGAGAGGCAGAACATTACGATCGGCTGCGGTATCTTGACGCTGCTTTTGGTATTCGGTTTTGGGATGCGCAGTGTAGATGCAGTCATTGATACCTTGAATCTGCAAAGTATTTTTACCGTAGATTTCTGGTACGTGACAGAGGAGTCCGTGGAATCATCCAGCGGAATCAACTGGTCAACGATCATATTTATCGCGGGTATGATGGTCATGGTCGAGGGTATGGCAAAAGCAGGATTTTTCCAGTGGCTCTGTATGAGGCTGGCGAAACTTGTTCATTACAAGCCGATACCGCTTTTCATCGCATTTATGCTCATGTCGTCTGTGCTAGCTATGTTTATCGACAGTATTACGGTTATCTTGTTTTTGGCGGCCGTTACGGTGGAGTTGGCAAAATTGTTAAAGATCGATCCAGTTCCGATGATCCTGTCAGAAATCTTCTGTGCAAATCTTGGCGGCTCGGCTACGATGTGCGGGGATCCGCCGAACATCATCATCGGAACATCGCTCGGGTATTCATTTTGGGATTTCCTCAGTAATACGGGAGTGATCGCCGGCGTGAGCCTGATCCTTGTAATTATTTACTTCTATCTCGCATATCGTAAAGAGTTGACGTGCGAGGGAAATGAAAAGGTTGATCCGTCAGTGCTTCCGGATCCGAAAGATGCGATCACGAGCAAACGTGAATTTGCGACGAGCTGTGTGATTTTCGGATGTGCGGTTGTCATGCTTGTGACGCATGCCCAGACGGGACTGACGGTGGCTTTTATCGGTGCGGTGATTGCGATCGTCACGCTTATCACGGCGGGAAGTTTTGCGGTAGAACTTTTGAAAAAGGTAGATTATAAGACGCTCCTTTTCTTCATTGGTCTATTTATGGTAGTAGGTGGATTGGAACAGACTGGTGTATTAGAGATCATAGCAGGCTATATTGGAAAGATCAGCGGCGGAAATCTGATGCTGATGGTAGCGATCATTATCTGGCTGTCGGCGATCGCAAGTGCGTTTGTGGATAATATTCCATTTGCGGCGACGATGATCCCTGTTGTCCGCAGTCTTGCAATGACACAGCCAGGCGTGGATCTGAATACACTTTCCTGGGCGCTGTCGATGGGAACCGACATCGGTGGCAGTGCGACGCCGATCGGAGCGTCGGCAAATGTAGTAGGTACTTCGGTTGCGCTGAAAAATGGGCATCCGATCAGCTGGGGCAAATACTGTAAGACTGCAGCACCGGCGACGATTATTGTGGTGACCGTATCCATGCTGATCATTTTTGCGCGTTACTGTTAATGGTTTTTATAAAAGGAGGGAATGCGGATGGAAAAACAGATCATTATTTCAATCAATCGCGAGTACGGAAGCGGCGGACACGCGATAGCAGAACAGATTGCTAAAGATTTGAACCTCCCGATGTATGATCGGAATATGTTGGATGAAATTGCCAAGGAAAAGGGAATGAAGGTAGAACATTTCGAAGAATATGACGAGAAACCGAGAATTCCACTGATTTCCAGAAAGGTGCGGGGGCATTCCAATTCGATGGAAGAGCATCTGGCGGAGCTGCAGTTTGAATATTTGAAAAAGAAAGCAGATAAAGGGGAGTCCTTTGTCGTTGTTGGCCGATGTTCGGAAACGGTATTGAAGGATCACGGAAACTTGATTTCGGTCTTTATTCTTGCTGACCGAAACGATAAAGTGAACCGGGTAAGTGAAAAATTTGACTTATCCATCGGCGATGCCGTATCAAAGATGAATCGTCACGACCGGTACCGCAAACATTATCATAACAGCTATTCTCCATATCGGTGGGGCGATTCCAGAGGGTACGACCTCTGCATCAACAGCAGCCGGTTAGGGCTTGATGGAACGGTGAAGATGATCGAGCATTATATCGAAAATCGGAATGATTGAGAAATGAAAAAAGAAACTCCAAATCCCAAAAAGGATGAGGAGTTTCTTTTTTCGTTGTGGGTTCCAAGTTAGCTTCGGCCGACTTTTTGCAGCGCCTTCAATTTTGCCCTTTGGAAAAAACCGAGTTTTTCCTGTGGGCTTAACAGCATATTCCGGGAGCCTTTTACGTCCATGATGTAAATACCGCTCAATACGACTTTCAATTCTTTTTTTACTGGAAGCAGGGGGAAGATCTTTTCATCACACATGAGAGACATGATCTTTGGTCCGATCTTCGCTTTCACAATGGGGACTTTGGAACGCCTTAAATATTTTGGCGTATTCTCAACGATAACTTTGGGAAGCCCTGATTCCGTTAATTTCATACGCTTTTTATCAATGACAAGAATAGATGTCACCTGTGAGGCCGCTTCCATCTGTGATTGTGAAGCCTCCTGTTTTTTCTGCAGCTTCTTGCCGATGATCGATAGTACGATAAATGCCACTAATAATACGGCAAGAACGATACAAAGGATGATCAAAAAGGTTTTCACGTTATCCGTACCTCTCTTTCTTTTTCGTGATTTATGTTGTCTAAAGGTTCGTCAGAACTTATTTTAACATGTTTTTTTAAAAATGAAAAGGGAAATTATTCAATCTCTTTTTGGTCATACATTTCCTGAATCATCTGTTGCACATGGGAACCTATATGTTTCTTTTCCTCTTTTTCAAGTGTATCCACATAGACCGGTTTTCCAAACTCAATGGATATATGTCCGCCCCGGATCCACGGGAGATGGTTTTCCAGTATGTTTTCCGTATTCTTAATGCAGACAGGGACGATCGGTGCATTTGTTTTGGTGGCAATTTTCATGCTGCCTTCCTTGAAGGGAAGGAGGGTATCCGTTGCGTTTCTCGTGCCTTCTGGTGCGATATAAATAGAGTAACCTTCTTTGATCAGGGCGATGGCGTTCAGTATGACTCCCATATTCTGTTTCATGTCACCGCGGTCCATGAACAGGCAGTTTAAAAAGTACATCCACTGGGCGATCATCGGAACCCGTTTTAGTTCGATTTTTGATACGAAGGCTGCCTGCACGCCAGCAGAAGCGAGGACGGCGTAGGCAAGAATGATGTCATAAAAACTTCTGTGGTTGGCGGCAAACATAACAGGAGTATCCGCTGGAATGTTCTCAATTCCTAGGACTTCTTTTTTGCACCCGGATAAGAACATGCCAAAATGAAAGGCGATTCGTACAACGCGGAGGGCAAACGATGCCGCTGCTTTTTGATCGATCTTTCGGATGACACATTCCATGAGCAGTAGGGGTATGCTCAGGATGCAGAGAAGAAGATAAGTAACCAGCATAAGTATTGTTCTCATATGTGTTCTTCCTTTCTATGAAGCATTACCGGCATCGGTGTCTGTATCATTGTTATTTTTTTGGTCGTCCGGTACCTGGGTCGGTGCCGGAGGCGCAGTTGGTGCCGGCGGAACTGGTGTTGGCTCAGGAGGCTTTTCTGCGGGAACCGGTTTTGGTGTTTTGGGTTCCGGTTTTTCGGTGGGTTTCGCAGGTGGTTTGGTCTTTTTGGGTTTCGGCTTCTGCGTATGCTTTGGTTTTTTTGTGGAAGCCGGTTTTTTCGTCGGTTCAGGCTTTGGCGTCGGCTTTCGGGTCGGTTTTGGTGTCGCGTATTTGACCGTATCCGGGTCTTCAACATCGACAGCATTATCGGGTACGTCAGCTGCGGCTTCGACACCATAGTACTCCTCTAATGTAAGATTGTTCTCATATAGGTAAGTGGCGACTGTTTTCCCGACAAATCGAATGTGCCATGGTTCGTAGCTGTAGCCGGTAATGGATGATTTGCCATAAGGGTATCGGATGATAAACCCATACAGGTGCGCATTTTCCGCCAGCCATTTGCCTTCTTTTGTATCTCCAAAACTCTGATCTAACCGGAAATTTACACTTTTAGCAGAAACGTCGATCGTCAGACCGGTCTGGTGCTCGCTGCTGCCCGGTTTGGCAGAAACGGCGTCCGTGGCAGACTGACCGCGTGAAGCGATGTTTCGGTCATATATTTCTTTTTGGCGCGCATAAGAGCGATAACCGGAAACACCATATAATTCGATATTCTTTTTCTTTCCGCCTTCAAATAGTTTTTCAAGGGCGTCTGCGGCTACTTTGCGCATTTTTCTTTTATCTGATAGGTATGAAAAATTGAATTTCACATTCGGAACAACTAAGCTGGATGGAATGTAGGTGGAAGGCAGTGGGTATAGTCGGTTAACCAAAACTGTTATACTGCTTGGGATCAGATCAAGCGGAACGGTTGGATTATCGGCTAGTATGGAATTCAGATCCTCGGGCAAGAGCGAGTCCTCCTCATCCTCAACATTTTCATTATAATAATATTCATAAGAATCCTCCGTGTTATTGCTGGATTCATACTGAGGCTTGGACGGGTGCAGAATGACCACACCGAACATGATGAGCAATAGTATAATGCCTGTTACGATATATCTTTTCATAAGTTCTCCCATTTGCGCGTCTGCATATCATATGATAAAAGTTTTGTTCGCATAGGACAAACAATGTCCGTAACAAGCATTATACCCTTAGATGAAGGAAAAAGTCAATCGGCTTTAAATATATTTTTTCCAAATTTTTGTAGCGAGAGCAAAAGAATCATACCGAGAACGCCGCACGAGATGATCTCGCCGATCCCCACAGTCAGCATCAGGAAGGGGATGGCGTCTTCCATGCCATACGCAAACCGGAGAACCCAGGGGACAATGATCGTATTGGCAGCGATCGGCGGGATGGGTGCGAGCCACGGAAAGCGGCGGAGCGCGTAGGTGAGAACAGCGCCAATAAGCGTGGCGGCAGTGCCGAAAATGATGTCCAGTACAGCGCAGCCGGTAAGCCAGTTGCTGAGCAGGCAGCCAATCGTCAATCCTGGTATGGCTGCCGGTGTGAAGTAGGGGAGGATGGTAAGCGCTTCGGATAGTCTAACCTGAGGGTTTCCGCTTGCTAATCCAAACGCGTTTGCGATATAAGTGAGTACGACATAGAGGGCAGCGATCATAGCTGCCTGACTGATGGTAAATATATTTTTGTTTTTCATGATTGTAATCTTCTTAGTTTTGTTTTACGTGTGGATGGTTTCGAACACACGGGTGTTAATTTGCTCCTTGTTCCACAGCTTCTTTGGCCGCGAGAACTGCTTTTGCGAGCTGGTCCGCGCAGGACGTGTTTTTAAATCCGCACTGGATACCGGCGCACTTTTTGGTGATCTGATCGACGGTCAGTCCGTCTACTAAAATCGGAATCGCTTTCAGGTTCCCGTCACAGCCGCCATAGAATTTTACGTTTGTAATAACGTCATCATTGATCTCTAGGTCGATCTGCTGGGAACAGGTACCTTTTGTACGATATGAATATTTCATCTGCCTGCCTCCTTTCCAAAAGGATCCCGATCCGCACGGGTTGTCTGAAATCCGAGTTTCACGGGTCAATAACATTGTATATAAAAAAGGGGCTGGTTGTCAAGGGGATGGGACAGGCGAAAAAACGTTGCGCAATCCGCACGGATTTTTGTGGACAATAGGATGAAAATGTATTATGATATTGTATATTACTGTAAGAATAAAAAATAAAACATAATTAGGCGCGTAATAAGGCGCAGAAATGAGGGAAAAATGGCTGATTTTACTTTAGAAGACATCGAAGAGATGTCGGTAGATCTCGAACTGGAGGATGGAAATACGCTGTCGTGCGAGGTATTATACATCTTTGAGTGGGATGGAGATGACTATGCGGTCCTGACGCCCGTGGATGAATCAATTGAAGAAATCTACTTTTTTGGGATCGAAATTGAGGATAAGGGCGGGGAGCCGGAGATCACGCTGCTCCAGATCGAAGACGAGGAAGTGCTGGAAGCACTTGCCGACGCCTTTGATGAGATGCTGGATGAGGAAGAGTTAGAAGAAGAGATGGATGAAGAGGACGCGAAATGGGATGAGTTCATCCATAAAAAACTGGATGAATAACGGCAACGGACACCCCGTCAGTACGCATTCCGGTTGATAAATCCTTTGATCACCGTGAGGAACAGGATTTTGATGTCCAGCATCACAGACCAGTTTTCAATATAATACAGATCACAGTCGATGCGCAGCCGGATCGAAGTGTCACCGCGGTAGCCATTGACCTGTGCCCAGCCTGTGATGCCGGGACGCACCTGATGTTTGATCATGTAACGGGGAATCTCTTCTTTAAACTTCTCTACGAAAAATGGGCGCTCCGGCCGCGGGCCGATGAGACTCATCTCCCCTTTTAAAACATTGAAAAGCTGGGGAAGCTCGTCCACGCTTGTTTTTCGTATGAATTTACCGATCGGAGTCACACGGGGATCGTCAGGCGTTGTCCATGCTTTTTTCTCCTCGGAAGCTTTCTGCACTGTCATGGAGCGGAATTTATACATCATAAATGGTTTCCCGTGGAGACCGATGCGTTCCTGTTGAAAGATGAGCGGGCCTTCCGAGGTCGCCTTTACAACGATCGCCACAATGATCATCGGAATGGAAAACACGACGATACCGACAAAGGAACCGATGATATCAATTGATCGTTTGACAAATTTGTTGAAAGAATTGGACAGAGGAACATTCCGCACATGGATGACCGGAAGCCCGTCCAGATCTTCGGTATAAGGTTTGGTCGGGATAATGTTGTTGTAATCAGGGATAAATTTTGTGTGTACGCCGGATTTTTCCGTAATGGATACGATGTCTTCCAGTCTTCCGTACTGGTCGATCCCGAGAGTGATGGCGATCTCGTCGTAGGAATTATTGGCGATGATAGATTCGAGATCGTCAATATCTCCGATGACGTGTACGTCCCGATAAGATTTTCCGTTCCGTTTGCGGTCGTCTAAAATACCGTGGACGACATATCCCCATTCCGGGTGCGCGCAGATGCGGTCAATATAGCCTTCCGCTGATCGGCCGTAACCGACGAGGAGGATGTGTTTGAGATTGTGTCCTTTTTTGCGGAACCTGCGCAGGATCGTCGTGATCAGTAAACGGAAAAAAAGTTCAAGAATAAAATTGATCACCACGAATATAATGATAAAAAGCCGGGCATAATTTCCGCTCCGTTTTATAAAATACAGGCCGGCAGTGCAGTAAAGGATACCGATCACGTTGGCCTTGAAAATATTGTACATCTGAGATTTGCGGCTTGTGACACGTTTTGGGTCATAGAGGTGAAAAAGGTAATAGGAGAGCAGATAGCAAGGTATCAAAAGAAAAAGCAGCTGCATGTACTGCTCGAGTTTTTCGTAAAGTCCGATTGGTTCATCTATGATCCCATACCGGATCAGGAAGCTGAACTCTTCATCAAAACGCAGAAGATAGGCCAGCACAAAGGAGACGATAAGTATCAGTACATCTATTATAAAGCGAATGACATTTAGTAACTTCTGATTTCCTTTGATCAATTGTTATCATCCTTTCCTATGTGTTATTACACGATGTTAAGGGAAAAATACCTTTAGGCCCCAACATCATTATATACAGTATAAGATATTTTACCAGTTTTCACAATAATAAAATAAAGATTTCACAAACTAAACACAATTGATATGTATAATGCAATTTGAGAACGGGTAAAATACATCAAATTTCATATGAATTTGTAATAAAGGAAATAAGAAAGGAAGATTCTTATGAGTGAAGATAATTGGAATAACTGGAATAATGAGGAAAATTCTTTTTCGGGTTCACTGGATCCGACGAGTGTGAATGCGCAGCAGGACACTTATACAGGTGCGGAGGCACAGACGGAGCAAAGTAATGAGGCGGGACCGCAGCCAATGCCTTCTGATGATAATATGTACCGGTTCCAAAATGTAAATGCAGGACAGAAGGAACCAGATGAAGGGCGGTCGGAGAAGAAGGGGAAACATTCCGGCGGAGTGGTAAAGATCCTTGTATCTGCTGTCGTATTTGGCGTGGTGGCAGCAGCGTGTTTCTTTGTCGTTTTGAAAATTTCCGGTTTTCGTTTTTCGGGAGAAAACGAAGGCGGCGGTATGATCGGGACAGTAGATACGACCGCAGGTAATGAGGTGATGGCAGTTTCCGGTTCGGCAGCAGGATTTTCTGATGTGTCAGGAATCGTGGACCGCGCGATGCCTTCGATCGTCGCTATTACGGAAACGAGTACGGTATCCTCTTATTTTGGCCAGTCCTATTCGACGGAAGGCGCCGGGTCAGGATTTATTGTAAAGGAAGATAATGATGAGCTGCTGATCGTGACAAATAATCACGTGGTAGAGGGCGCCGACAGCATTACGGTTACCTTTATTGACGATTCTACGGCAAACGGTATCATAAAAGGGTTGGATTCCGCAGCGGATCTGGCCGTTATCTCGGTGAAGATAAGCGATCTGAAAGAAGAGACGAAACAGAAGATCAAAGTTGCCAGCCTGGGCCATTCCGATGATGTCAAGGTCGGACAGATGGCGATCGCGATCGGCAATGCACTTGGTTATGGGCAGTCTGTGACGGTAGGATATATTAGCGCCAAAGACAGACAGGTTCAAGTGGGAGACGAGAGTTCCTACAGCACGAATACGATGACGCTTCTGCAGACGGACGCGGCGATCAATCCGGGTAACAGCGGCGGTGCGCTTCTTGATGCTAATGGCAACGTTATAGGTATCAATTCAGTAAAATATGCGGATACGAAAGTGGAAGGTATCGGCTATGCGATCCCGATGACGGACGCCGTGCCGATCATCAATGAACTGATGAACCGCAAAGTGCTGAAAGACGAAGAAAAAGGGTATCTCGGAATTTCGGGCCGGACAGTCGGCGAGAGTCTGAGCCAGGCATATGGACTCCCGGTAGGTGTGTTCGTATCTGCTGTTTCGGATAATGGCGCTGCGAAACAGGCCGGCATCAAGCAGGGCGATATAATTACAAAGATCAATGATTCGAAGATTACAAGTATCGAACAGGTACAGGAGAAAGTCAATAACCTGGAAGCCGGCACCGAGATCACAGTTACGATCTCCAGGAGCCAGGATGGAGAATACAAGGAACAGGATGTTAAGGTGACGCTCGGAAGCTCAGAGACGATAAATAATCTGGATAACGGAAAACAGGAAAACGGAGGAAAGAGCGATGGGCAGAATAACGGGCAGCAGGGCAACCCGTTTGGATACGAAGATGAATCGCAGGACGACGGATATCAGATCATGCCGTGGTAATGGGATATTTTCTGAAAGAAATGATACATTTGTACGGGAACTGTTATCAGAAATGATAGCAGTTCCTTTTGGGCGCTAAGGGCTGCTGTATCTGGCAGTTCCGGATTGGAGGATTGATTTTGAGCGAGGAAATTACAAAGACGGATCATGGGGACAAGAAAGATGGGGGAGAACGGGACGGTTATGAAAAGACCTGCTATCTGTGCCAAAGGCCGGAGAGCAAGGTGCAGCAGATGATGTCGATATCGAACATCCCAGTATGTTCGGACTGCATGCAGAAGGCATTAGACCAAATAAAAATGCAGGACATTCCGAATCTTGGCCCAGTGGGTCATACTGGCGGGTCATCGGATCAGAAAGGGACGCCAAACATACCGGGGATTGAATTTATCAATCTGGCAAATATGTTCGGCGGGGGAATGTCAGAAGAAATGCAGGCGAGACATTCGGTCAAGCCGAAAAAGAAGAAAAAGAAAGAGGCGGCGCCTGTGCTTGATATCCGGCAGCTTCCGGCTCCGCATGTGATCAAGGGAAAACTGGATGATTTTGTGATGGGACAGGACGAGGCAAAAAAGGTCATTTCTGTCGGCGTTTATAATCATTACAAGCGGGTGTTGTCGATCCGGGAAAGAGAAAAGGCCGAGGAGAGCGGTGATCAGAATTTATCCGGTATGGATGTCGAGATAGAGAAATCCAATATGCTGATGCTTGGTCCTACCGGAAGCGGGAAGACATATCTTGTCAAGACGCTGGCGAAACTCCTTCAGGTTCCGCTTGCCATTACAGATGCGACGGCACTCACAGAGGCGGGATACATCGGTGATGACGTGGAAAGCGTTATTTCAAAGCTGCTTTCAAATGCGGATAATGACGTGGAGAGGGCAGAGAGCGGGATCGTGTATATCGACGAGATTGATAAACTGGCAAAAAAAGAAAATGCGAACCATCGCGATGTCAGCGGGGAATCAGTTCAGCAGGCGCTATTAAAGCTGCTGGAGGGGGCTGATGTGGAAGTGCCTGTCGGAGCCAGCAATAAAAATGCGATGGTGCCGATGACGACGGTGAATACAAGTCACATTCTATTTATCTGCGGCGGCGCTTTTCCGGGATTGGAAAAGATAGTGAAAAAGCGATTGACCAAACACGGAGGTATCGGTTTTGGGGCGGATCTGAAAGATCGGTATGACGATGAAAAGGACATCTTCTCGAGAGTGGAGACGGAAGACATACGTAATTACGGTCTTATCCCAGAGTTTATCGGAAGGCTCCCGATCATTTACTCTTTGAGCGAGATGGATGAAAACCTGCTTGTCAAAGTTTTGACTGAGCCAAAAAACGCCATCATCAAACAGTATCAAAAACTGTTATCCATGGATGAGGTGAGATTGGATTTTGATGAGGACGCGCTGTTTGCGATCGCCAGCCAAGCGGTGAAAAAGAAGACGGGAGCACGTGCCCTTCGCTCGATCATTGAAAAAATGATGCTCGATATCATGTATGAAATACCGAAGGATGATATGATCGGCAAGGTTACGATTACGAAGGATTATATCGAGGGAACGGGTGCGCCGCGTATTGAGATGCGGGGCAGTTGAAAACAGATAGAAATTTAACACTTTGCTGCGGTGTCTGCGGGCAAGGTGTTATTTTTTCTTGTATCTCAAATCAAACTGTGGTAAAATATGCTATAGGGATTTTAGAATGGGAAACGGTGAAGGCGAGATGACGACAAAATATATTAGATGGACGCCAGAGGACGGTTTTGATTCAGATGAACTTTCGGAGGCTGTACGGGTCATCCGGGAGGGCGGTCTGGTGGCGTTTCCGACGGAAACCGTATACGGACTGGGAGGAAACGGACTTCGCCCGGAGGTGTCGAAAAAGATTTACGCGGCAAAGGGCAGGCCGTCGGATAACCCGCTTATTCTCCATATCGCGGAACGGAAACAGCTTGACCGGATCGCGCGCGGGGTATCAGAGAAATCAGAAAGACTTGCCGATTCGTTTTGGCCGGGGCCGCTGACTATGATTTTTGAAAAAGCGTCATGTGTTCCTTATGAGACGACGGGCGGTTTGGATACCATTGCGGTCAGGATGCCGGATCACACAGGGGCGCTCGAATTTTTAAAGCAGGCAGGCGTTCCGGTGGCTGCGCCGAGCGCAAATACATCGGGAAGGCCGAGTCCGACAAAGGCGGCGCATGTCCGGGAAGATTTGCATGGGATCATTGATATGGTTATTGATGGCGGTGATGTCGGCATCGGCTACGAATCTACGATATTGGACATGACAGAAACGATTCCTGTTATTTTGAGACCGGGGGCGGTCACAAAAAAAATGCTATCGGATGTGATCGGCGAAGTGGTCATGGATCCCGCGCTCATGTCAGTGGGCAGGGATCGGCCGAGAGCGCCGGGTATGAAGTACCGCCATTATGCTCCAAATGCGGAGATGATCGTGTTTCAGGGAAGCTTAGCGGCGGTTGCTGACCGAATACAGAAGCAGGTTCGGTCCTATGTTTGTGATGGAAGTTATAAAACAGAAGAGATTGGCATTTTGGCAGCCGAAGAAACAGCGGGCAGTTATCCGGAAGGACAAGTCGTGTCCGCGGGTTCCCGAAAGAAGGGGACGGTTGGCAGAATGATATATGGCGCACTTCGTAAGTTTGACGAACTTCATGTAAAGATTATCCTGTCAGAGAGTTTTTATGAACTGGAACAACAGGAGGCGATCATGAATCGGCTCCTGAAGGCTGCAGGACAACGTACGATAGACGTTTGAGTGAGTTGCGGAAGGCGGAATATTATGGATTATGGAAAAGTCATATTTGTAAGTAAAGAGAACATCACTCTCAGCCCGATGGCTGAGTGGATTTTTAAGAGCATTTTAATGAATAAAGAAAAAGAGATCCTGTCCCGGGGACTTGTCGTACTGTTTCCGGAACCGCGGAATATGAAGGTGACGGATATCCTCATCAACCATGCGGTTCCTTGTGAGGAGCAGGTTTCTACAGGATTTTCTGCGGAAGAAGTGACCGAGGACACGCTGATCCTGACGATGAACTTTGTGGAAAAGGTTAAAGTATTAGAGGATTTTGGAATCTCGGAACATGTGTTTACGCTTCACGAATTTGCCGGTGAGGAGGGCGAGATCCTGGAGCTCCATGGCGGGGATGAGAGTACATATGAAGCAAGTTACGCAGAAATCAAAGATTTACTTTATAAGATAAAGAAAAAATTGCAGTGGACATAAGGAGGTATATCATGATTGCATTAGGAAGTGACCAGGCTGGATATGAGTTAAAGCAGGAGATCATAAAATATTTGGAGGATAAGGGACTGGAGTACAAGGATTATGGCAGTTATAATGCGGATCCGGTCGATTACCCGGTATACGGAAAACTCGTGGGAAATGCTGTGGCCGACGGGGAGTGTGAAAAAGGGATCCTCATCTGTGGTACAGGAATCGGGATTTCCATTGCTGCCAATAAAATCAAAGGAGTCCGCGCGGCGCTTTGCAGCGACTGTTTCAGCGCGGAAGCCACGAGACTCCACAATGATGCAAATATCGTGGCGTTTGGCGCGCGTGTCGTCGGCCCAGGACTTGCTGTAAAGATCGTGGATACGTTTCTGAATACAGAGTTTTCAGGAGCTGAGAGGCATGCTAGACGGGTATCAATGATGGAGTGATACCGAAACAAGTATGGGTGTTTCGGAATGGAGGATTTTTATGCTTGGATTTATCGGTTGTGGAAATATGGCACAGGCGATGCTGAAAGGAATTTTAGACAAAAAATGTTATCATCATAAGGATATCATCGTTTCCCGCAGGAATGAAGAGGCGCTGGCACAGATCAAGAATACGTTTTCCGTTTGCGTGACTACAGATAATAAAGAGGTTGCACAGAACGCAGATGTGCTGATCCTGGCGGTGAAGCCGTTCCAGTTTGAGGCGGTGATCGGTGAGATCCGGGAAGCTGTCAAAGAGGAGACGCTTATTATTTCGATTGCGGCAGGACAGACGATGGCGAATATAGAACACCTTTTTGGAAAGAATATCCGATTAGTGAGAAGTATGCCAAATACACCTGCTCTTGTTCTAGAGGGAGCGGCAGGCGTGTGTTTTAACGATGCCGTGAGCTGGGAAGACAAAAAAACTGCGATGGATATCTTTTCGAGCTTTGGGATCGCCCATGAGGTGAGCGAGTCGATGATGGATGCGGTGATCGGTGTGAGTGGAAGCTCTCCGGCATACGTGTTCCTGTTTATTGAGGCGATGGCCGATGCCGCCGTGGCTGAAGGGATGCCGCGGGCGCAGGCATATGAACTGGCGGCGCAGGCCGTACTCGGAAGTGCAAAAATGGTACTGGAAACAGGGAAGCATCCGGGGGAATTGAAAGATATGGTTTGTTCTCCGGCCGGTACGACGATCGAGGCTGTGCGTGTGCTGGAAAAAGAAGGATTTCGCAGCGCTGTAATGGAAGCAGTCGGTGCCTGTGCGAAGAAGGCACGGGAGATGTAAGAAAGGTCTGCATGAAGGAAGGATTCCACAGTGCCGTAATGGAAGCTGTAAAAGCCTGTGCAAAAGTATGGGAAATAGAGGTAGAAAGGTCTGCATGAAGGAAGGATTCCACAGTGCCGTAATGGAAGCTGTAAAAGCCTGTGCAAAAGTATGGGAAATAGAGGTAGAAAGGTTTGCAAGATGAGAAAACGGGATAAAAAGAGGGAGAGACGGGAACTTGTCAATGCGTTTGCTATGCTTTTGCAAATCGGTCTTGCGATGATGACATGTATGGCGATGAGTTTCGGCATTGGTTTTTACCTAGATCGGCTGCTCGGAACGAAGTGCTGGATCATGATCTTTCTTTTGATCGGCATACTGGCGTCCCTTCGGAGCCTGTTTATCCTGACTGGAAAATTCCAGTCGTCTGGCAGTTCGCACAACGAAATAGATGGAAGACCAGAATATGGATCAGAGATGAAGGGGGAGTCCGATGCAGGAAGCAAAAAAGACGCTCGTTAGGGTGATCGCTCTCATATGGATCCTGGCGGCAGCCGTTGCCGTGACGGGGGGTGTCATTTTCATTTTTGTTCCCTTTGCGCTTCTTCCGTTTTTGCTCGGAGAGTTACTGGGAAGTATGGTTTCGATGCTTCTTATGATGCACCGTTATTCCACGCTGGATGTCGAACTTGATATGAACCGGAAGAGTGCGGTCAATCACTCGAAGGTCATGGCGTCGCTGCGCGCCGTAGCAGCGCTTGCGGCACTTTTCCTCGCGTTTTATATGCCGCAGTGGTTTTCGCCCGTTTCGGTATTTGCTGGGTTGTTTGCCACAAAAGCGGCCGCGTTGTTATATCCTATTGTATTTCGGACGAAATGTCTGTCTGAGAATAAATAAAATAGATACCGAAGGCCCACCGGGTTTTCTTTGGTTTCTGGAAAGGAGAAAGAATCGTTGGAAGTAGATTTTTATGTACATGGTTATAAACAGGTACAGATCGGCGGTTTTTCGTTTTGGATCACGACGAGCCACGTATGTTTGGCTATCGTTTTGGTCGTGCTGATCGCGTTTGCGATCGTGGCAAACCGAGTGATCAAAAATGCGGATTACCAGAAAACCCCGACCGGTTTTTTGAATGTGCTGGAACTTCTCGTGGAGACGATGGATAAGCTGATCGTGGACAACATGGGAAGAGTGCTGGCGCCGGGATTCCGAAATTATGTCAGTACGCTGTTTTTGCTCATTATCACGTGCAATCTTTCCGGTCTGTTTGGGCTCCGGCCGCCGACAGCAGATTATGGCGTCACGCTTCCGCTGGCTCTGATCACGTTTTTTATGATCCAGTATCAGGGATTCAAATGGCAGAAGATGGGCAAGATCAAAGGTTTGTTTGAACCGATCTTCTTGTTCCTGCCAGTGAATATCATCAGTGAATTTGCTACGCCGGTATCCATGTCACTGCGTCTGTTCGCCAACATTTTGTCGGGAACGATGATGATGGCACTCATCTACGGCTTGCTGCCGAGAGTGGCGACGATCGCATGGCCGGCAGCGCTGCATGCCTACATGGATGTATTTTCGGGTGTATTGCAGGCGTACGTGTTTGCGATGCTGACGATGGTATTTATTGCCAACGCGGCAGGCGATGAAGCCCAGGGGTAAGTGTGAAGAAAACTACAATTTCGTAATGATCTCATCACGTAGTTTCTCGCAGCGCGTTTTTTACGACACGTTGCTTACTTCGCGCTGGAAGAACGTGGAGACAGTGTTTTTCCACAAATTAAAATAGTATGAAATGTTATAGAAAGAATTTATTTTTAAGGAGGACATTATTATGAACTTTTCAGGAGCAGATTTAATTAGTGCAGCTTCAGCGATTGGAGCAGGTTTGGCAGTTATCGCAGGTATTGGTCCTGGTGTAGGCCAGGGTATCGCAGCCGGTTACGGTGCAAATGCCGTAGGACGTAATCCGGGTGCAAAAGGAGATATTATGTCTACCATGCTTTTAGGGCAGGCCGTTGCCGAGACGACAGGTCTTTATGGTCTTGCGGTAGCGATGATCCTGCTGTTTGCAAACCCATTGATTCCGTAAGCCATACACCGAGATCAGGAAATAATTTGAGCCGCATTTGATATGCGGAAGAAATGAGGTAGATATGGATAATAGAATTTTTGGACTTGATCCGCAGTTATTAGCCGATACGGTCATCACGCTGATTGCTATGCTGATATTGTTTGCGCTTCTATCTTATCTTCTTTTCAATCCGGCGAGGAAGCTGATACAGAAAAGGAAGGATTTTATCCAGTCACAGCTTGACGAGGCTGCAAAAGCCCAGTCTGACGCGATGAACATGAAATCCGAGTACGACGGTAAACTTTCCCAGGTGGATGCGGAAGCGGCGGAACTGCTCGCGGACGCAAGGCGCAAGGCGCTTGACCGCGAAAAGGAGATCGTGGATAAGGCGTCCGAGGAGGCTCATCAGATCAAGGTTCGCGCGGAGAAGGAAGCCGAGCTTGAGAAGAGCCGAGTGCGTGATGAGATGAAGCAGGAAATGGTCCAGGTCGCATCTGCTATGGCGGGCCGGTTTGTGGCGGCATCCATTGATGAGAAGAAACAGGCACAGCTCATTGATGAAACATTGAAGGAAATGGGTGATGAGACATGGCAAAGTTAGTTTCTAAAGTATATGGTGACGCGCTGTTTTCCCTGGCAAAGGAGGAAGACAGACTGGATGAGACATGGGAGGAAGTCAGGAATCTTTCCCTGGCGTTAAAGGAAAATAAAGAGTTTACCGGGATCATGACGCATCCGGATATGACGCAGGAAAAAGGCCTTGCCCTGCTGGAGGAAGCGTTTGGCGGTAAACTTTCAGACATTATGATGGGATTTCTTCAGGTTCTAGTGAGAAAGGGACGCTTTTCCGAGGTTCTGTCAGTATTGGATTATTTTGAGAAAGAAACGAAGGAGTTTAAGAGAATCGGCGTTGTCTTTGTGACGACACCGGCAGAGCTTACCGGAAAGCAAAAGTCCGGAATTGAAGAAAAACTGATACAGACTTCTGGTTATCAGAGCCTTGAGATGAACTATACGATCGACAAACGCCTTCTCGGGGGCATCCGGATCCGTATAGGAGACAGGGTTTTGGACAACAGCATTCAGACAAAGCTGGAGGAAATGACGAGAAGTTTAAGTAAGGTCAGGGTATAAATTTCCAGGAAAGAAGGTGTTTGTGTAACATGAATTTAAGACCTGAGGAAATAAGTTCAGTTATTAAAGATGAGATAAAGAAATACAGTACTGAGTTCGAAGTGTCAGATGTGGGAACGGTTATTCAGGTTGCAGACGGTATTGCCCGCATCCACGGTCTCGAAAAGGCGATGCAGGGCGAATTGCTGGAGTTTCCAAATGAAGTATATGGCATGGTGCTGAATCTCGAGGAGGATAATGTAGGAGCTGTTCTGCTCGGCGACACTTCTAACATCAATGAAGGAGATACCGTGAAGACGACGGGGCGTGTCACGACCGTACCAGTCGGAGATGCCATGCTTGGGCGTGTCGTCAATGCACTAGGACAGCCGATTGATGGTAAAGGCCCGATCAATACGACGAAAGTTCGTCCAGTGGAGCGTGTGGCAAGCGGTGTTATTTCCCGTAAATCCGTAGATACTCCGCTGCAGACCGGAATCAAAGCGATCGACTCGATGGTGCCGATCGGACGTGGACAGCGTGAGCTGATCATCGGTGACAGGCAGACAGGTAAGACGGCGATTGCAGTCGATACGATATTGAACCAGAAGGATCAGGATGTTCTTTGTATCTATGTAGCGATCGGACAGAAGGCGTCTACGGTTGCGAACATTGTAAAGACGCTGGAAGATAACGGCGCGATGGATTATACGACGGTTGTTGCTTCGACCGCCAGTGAACTGGCGCCGCTGCAGTATATCGCTCCGTATGCCGGATGCGCGATCGGTGAAGAGTGGATGGAAGCAGGAAAGGACGTCCTTATCATATATGACGACCTGACAAAACACGCGGCGGCATACCGTACGCTGGCGTTGCTTCTCCGCCGTCCGCCGGGACGTGAGGCGTATCCTGGCGATGTCTTCTATCTGCATTCCAGACTTTTGGAGCGCGCGGCAAAACTTTCGGATAAGCTGGGAGGCGGCTCGCTTACTGCGCTTCCGATCATAGAGACACAGGCGGGCGACGTGTCCGCATACATTCCGACAAACGTGATCTCGATCACGGATGGTCAGATCTATCTGGAAACAGAGATGTTTAACTCGGGATTCCGTCCGGCTGTCAATCCGGGCCTCAGTGTATCCCGTGTCGGCGGTTCCGCGCAGATCAAGGCGATGAAGAAGATCGCCGGCCCGATCCGTATCGAACTGGCCCAGTATCGAGAGCTGGCAGCGTTTTCCCAGTTTGGTTCCGATCTGGATGCCGATACGAAGGAAAAGCTCGATCAGGGTGAACGGATCCGTGAGATACTGAAACAGGGACAATATGCCCCGCTGCCGGTCTGGTATCAGGTTATCATCATCTATGCGGCGACAAATAAATATCTGCTGGATGTTCCGGTAGAAGATATTCTTTCCTTTGAAAAAGAACTCTTCGAGTTTATGGATACGAAATATCCGGAAGTTCCTGCGGCGATCCGCGATGAGAAGGAAATCAGCAGCCAGACGGAGCAGAAACTGATCCAGGCGATCAAGGAGTTTAAGGTGCAGTTTATGAAGTAGGCCGCGAATGCGTCAGTGTGAGGGAAAGACACACTGCAGAATGGAGGATTTTATATGGCCTCGATGAGAGATATAAAAAGACGTAAGGCGAGTATACAGAGTACATCACAGATCACGAAGGCGATGAAGCTTGTTTCTACTGTGAAACTGCAGCATGCCAAAGGAAGGGCGGAGGAGACGAAGCCGTATTTTGATAAGATGTATGAAACGGTTTCCGGAATGCTTGCGAAGTCACAAAATGTCGACCATCCGCTTCTCACGGAGCGAAAAACGGACGGCCCGAAGAAAAAAGGCGTGATCCTGATCAGTTCGAACCGCGGACTGGCAGGCGGTTATAATTCCAATGTTGTTAAGCTTGTGACGCAGGGTGATTTTCCTGTGGAACATACGGTTGTCTTTCCGGTTGGCCGAAAAGGGATGGAAGCGGTACAGCGTTTTGGGTTTACGTGTCAGGGTGATTATTCTGAGGTGATGAACAATCCGCTGTTTGGCGACGCGGTTTCGATTGGGAAGACTGTTGTATCCGCGATGGAGAGCGGTGAGATCGATGAGGTGTATCTGGCATATACCGTGTTTAAAAATACGGTGACCCATATTCCGACCCTGATCAAAATGCTTCCGTTTTCGGAGGAAGACATTCAGGAGATGACGAGGGAAGGCGATGCGGCAGCGGAAAAGGGAAGCGCGCACGCCCTGATGAATTATGAGCCGGATGAGTCGGAGGCGCTCGGCTACATTATACCGATGTATATGAACAGCCTTATTTTTGGCGCGCTGGTGGAGGCGGTGGCAAGTGAGAACGGCGCCCGCATGCAGGCGATGGATTCTGCAACCAGTAATGCAGAAGAGATGATTGACACGCTCAGCCTGCAGTACAATCGTGCAAGGCAGTCGGCAATCACGCAGGAATTGACAGAAATTGTCGCCGGAGCATCGGCGATCGAATAAAATAGCTCGGGAAGAGCACGTATCCGAATGGGAATTTCCGATGGGAGTTTGCGTTTGATGGGAGTTGATCTCCACGGAAACCCGAGGATAACAGATGGGCGGCTAAAGCTGCCTGTGAATGAGGATTTAAGAAAGGAGTGAGAATATCACTATGGCAGAAAAGAAAGCTGGAACCAGCCCCGGAGTGATCACTCAGATTATAGGTGCCGTACTTGACATCCGCTTTCAGGAAGGTACGCTTCCGGAAATCTATGATGCGATTGAAATAGCGACAAAAGAGGGCGGAAAGCTCGTGGTGGAAGTGGCGCAGCATCTTGGTGACGATACGGTGCGCTGTATCGCTATGGGACCGACCGATGGTCTTGTACGGGGAATGGAAGCAGTGGCTACCGGGGCGCCGATCACGGTGCCGGTAGGAGAGGAAACTCTCGGAAGGATGTTCAATGTTTTGGGAGAACCGATTGATGAGAAGGCTCCTCCAAAAGTTTCCGAGCATCACCCGATCCACAGAAAGGCTCCGGCATTTGCCGAGCAGTCTACCCAGGCAGAAATGCTGGAAACCGGTATCAAGGTCGTTGACCTTTTGTGTCCGTATCAAAAAGGCGGTAAGATTGGTCTGTTTGGCGGCGCGGGCGTAGGAAAGACCGTTCTGATCCAGGAGCTGATCACGAACATTGCTACGGAGCACGGTGGTTATTCCGTATTTACGGGTGTAGGAGAGAGAACGAGAGAGGGAAATGACCTTTATTATGAAATGATCGAATCCGGAGTTATCGATAAGACAACGATGGTATTCGGACAGATGAATGAACCGCCTGGTGCGAGGATGCGTGTCGGACTTGCCGGTCTTACGATGGCGGAATATTTCCGTGATAGGGCAGGAAAGGACGTGCTCCTTTTCATTGATAACATATTCCGTTTCACGCAGGCGGGGTCCGAGGTTTCTGCTCTTTTAGGACGTATGCCGAGTGCGGTTGGATACCAGCCGACGCTGCAGACAGAGATGGGCGCCCTTCAGGAGAGGATCACATCGACGAAAAACGGTTCCATTACTTCCGTACAGGCCGTATATGTACCAGCCGACGACCTGACAGACCCGGCTCCGGCTACGACATTTGCCCATTTGGACGCGACGACGGTGCTTGATCGTTCGATTTCGGAACTTGGTATTTATCCGGCGGTGGATCCGCTCGGTTCCACATCGCGTATACTGGATCCCCGTATCGTTGGGGAAGAGCACTATCAGGTGGCGCGCGGTGTGCAGGAAATCTTACAGCGTTATAAAGAACTTCAGGATATTATCGCCATCCTCGGTATGGATGAGCTCTCGGAGGATGAGAAGCTTTTGGTCAACCGTGCAAGGAAGGTGCAGAGATATTTGTCACAGCCGTTCTTCGTGGCAGAGCAGTTTACCGGAATGGAAGGAAAATATGTTCCGATTTCTGAAACGATCCGCGGATTTAAGGAAATCCTGGAAGGGAGACACGATGACATTCCAGAGAGCGCATTTTTGAATGCGGGGACGATTGATGACGTTGTCGCGCGAAAGGCGTAATCAGATATGCTTAAAAAAGCCACGGAATGGAAATTTCGTGCAGAAATGAGGAAATTATGGCTGAACTCAAAAAATTTCATTTGGAAGTAATATCCCCGGAACGGGTATTTTACGCCGGTGACGTGGAGATGGTTGAGCTGACGACGACGGAAGGTGATATCGGTGTTTACGCGGAACACATTCCACTCACTTCGGTCGTGGCTCCCGGAGTTCTTACCATTACGGAGTCTTCGGAATCGGACGGAAGCAGGGAGGCGGCAGTTCTGGAAGGGTTTTTGGAAATCCTGCCGGACAAGGTGACGATCCTTGCCCAATCCTGCGAGTGGCCGGAAGAGATTGATGTCAGCCGTGCCATTGAGGCGAGGACCCGTGCTGAGCGCCGGCTTAAGAGCACGGATACGAACGTCAATATGGCAAGAGCGGAGCTGGCTCTCCGTAAATCACTGGTAAGGATCAATCTGGCGGAAAATCATAAATAAATAACAGATGAAAAGGGTACCCGTACTGCTATGGCTTTGCAGTCATAGTTTGGCGGGTATCTTTTTTGTTTCTTTCACAGGACTGCTTATCTCACACAAAAATTGTCTTTACTTTTTGTGCAAATGTTGCTATAATAAATCTAATACTATGTGTGATTTGGGCATATTGTAATATTAGATCAGATTTCGTGATTGATGGAAGGAGAAAGGAAACTGTTATGAAAAATATGAAGATTCATACGAAGTTGATTATGGGATTTCTAATTATGGATATTCTGGTTACTGTTTCATTGATATTTGGCTACACGTCAGGACGGGAGATAATCCATTTAGAAGATCAGGAAGGGTATTTGCAGAATTACCTTATTTTTACGATAGCAGCATTCATTGTAGTTACGATTATCATGGGTTACATTTCCATTAGTATTACGAGAACGATCCGTACATCGTTAGCCCAGTTATCGGATGCGGCCAACCAGATCGCAATGGGAAAAGTGGATGTGAATTTAGAAAAGCAGGCAGATAATGAGTTTGGCGATCTGATCGAAAAGTACCAGAATGTAGTTGAAAATGTGCGTTATCAGGCGGAGATTG
Source organism: uncultured Eubacterium sp. (assembly GCA_910589665.1). Classification (GTDB taxonomy): domain Bacteria; phylum Bacillota; class Clostridia; order Lachnospirales; family Lachnospiraceae; genus Eubacterium_F. The sequence continues at coordinate 53,542 of CAJUTR010000010.1, forward strand.
CCGGAGAGGTTGCGAACGGAAATCTGCTCGTAAATGTCGTTCCCAAATCCGGCGAAGATGTACTAGGAAATTCATTGAGACAGTTAGTCGAGCAAAACCTGAATGCGCTGTCCAGCATCCGCGATGCCGCTTCTCAGGTATCAACGAGTTCATCTGAAGTGGCTGGGGCAAGCGAAGCGCTGGCACAGGGTTCGACAGAACAGGCGAGTGCGATTGAACAGATTACGGCCTCGATTGCTGATATTGCTGAAAAGACGAAACAAAATGCAGGGGAAGCGAAAGATGCGGCCCAGCTGGTAGAACAAGCGATAGAAGACGTGAAACTGGGGAACCAGCAGATGCAGGATATGATGACGGCGATGGAGAAGATCAATTTGTCATCCGAAAATATTTCACGTGTTATCAAAGTCATTGATGATATTGCGTTCCAAACGAACATACTTGCCTTGAATGCTGCGGTTGAGGCGGCGAGAGCAGGTGAGGCCGGAAAAGGATTTGCAGTCGTAGCCGAAGAGGTGCGGGCGCTGGCGGCAAAGAGTGCGGCAGCGGCTTCCGAAACAGCGGATATGATCGAGGATTCGATCAATAAAGCGAAAGATGGAGCAGGGATTGCGGAAGCGACGGCAAAAGCACTAGAAGCGATTACCGGGGCGGTGCGCCAGAGCGAGGTGCTGATTACGGATATTGCAAAATCGTCCGATTATCAGGCGACGGCGATCGAGCAGATCGAGCAGGCAGTCGGTCAGGTATCCCAGGTTGTACAGAACAACTCAGCGACGAGTGAAGAGTGTGCAGCAGCGAGCGTGGAGCTATCGGGCCAGGCGACGAGGATGCAGGAGTTATTGTCTGTGTATAAGCTCGGAGGAAATAATACGTACATGTAATAATATGTTTTGGATTTGGAGCGGAAGACTGGTTTCCAAAAGGAAAGTGGCTCAGCTGAGAAGCGCATAAAATAGATGCCTTTCTCAGCCGAGCCACTTTCTTATTTTGTTTGGAAGCTTCAACTATTCTTCCATCTGATCTCATACTTTTATGAATAAAATATGGAAAATCTTTGTCTTTCCTGCTCCTGCTGTTTTTTCTGCATCAACAGCTGGTAAGATTGAAGCAGTTTCTGTTTGTTCAACTCGGATGCTACTTTCGCAATGTCCGCATCTTCCAGCCTGCTTACTGCAGATGTGAGATTGATAGATGCCTGCGAGTTATACGAAATGGTATGATCCAATGCGTTACTCTGGGCGCCGATGACACTACGGTTTGAAGATACTTTACTGAGAGCATCGTCAATCGTCTGAATGGAGAAATCTCCGGTAACATCAAAATCTTCGATGCCGAGTGCTTTCAGAGTGGAATCCCCAATGTTCAGCATCATCCCGGAACCGTTTGGCCCCGATGCGATAAAGCCATCCTGATAAGAGCCATCTAAAAGATTTTTCTTATTAAATTCTGTATTATTGGCGATGTCTGAGATTCCCTGTTTTAGCTGTTCCACTTCATCCTGGATCATCTGCCGGTCTTCATCGGATAGGATAGCGGTATTTGATGCCTGTACAGCGAGTTCACGAATTCGCTGGAGATTATCCGCAATGCCGCCCATCGCTCCATCCGCTACGTTCAGAAGGGATCTGCCATCCTCAGCGTTTCGCTCCCCCATATTCAATCCATTGATCTGCGCATTTTCTTTTTCGGCAATCGCCAGTTCGGATGCGCCGTCCGCTGCGCTTTGGAGTTTGACACCGCTGGCAATCTGACTGTAATAGCTGCTTCCCGATACATTTGAAATACTGCTCATTTCGTTTCCCTCCTTTCTTTTCGAATAAATATTCTTTTTGGTTAATCTTAAGTATAGCACATTTTTCCATAAATGAAAAGAGAAAAGGGGGATTTTTTAGGTTATATCGCAACTTTTGTTCTTGGTTGAGCATATGCCATTCGGCACAGTGACCAGTATAGGGAAGAGGTTTTTACTCTATCTGCAAAATGCCAAAGATTATCGACAATCCTTATTTCAACGTTTCTTTTCATCAGTTCCGAAAATAGATCTGAAAGCTCAAATGTGGCAAGTGGAATCTGTTTTTTCGTGGCGACATAATATCCGGCGACCGCGTCCTGTAAAGTAAAATCTGCTGGTTCAAATTCGATAATATCAGGTTGTTCACTCACATGAAAAAGTCTCATTGGTGCCTCCTTATTTCGTGAGATGTGCGGAAATAATTATGTTAAAGCATTTCAAAAATCTTGTAAATTTATAATATTTTAATATATAAAGTGGATGATCTGCAACTGAAATGATGAGGTTGGTCAGAAAAGCTTTTTCTAATATGGAATGTGGAGAAAACAAATGAACTTTCGCTCCATTGTGGTTTAGGGGGGAATGTGTTACTATTTATGTAAAAGTCCAACTAATAAATGCCAATAGATAAATGCACCGACATCAATAACAAAAGGGATGAATAAATTATTAAGATTGAAAATAACTTTGTTTGTCAAGACCATCAGAAATAATAATTAATTACGGATAACATCTGTGAAGGAAGAGTGCCTTCTTTTGTTATCTGATTCATTAAAATTTATTAACCGAATGGTATTGATTGACTTCACCATTATTATACTAAGGGGGGATTTTATATGTATATGGACGATTTAATGATAGGCATTTGTGATGATGAACCATGGATCCGTAAAAAAATCCGTGAAATTTGCGAGCATATACAAGAAGTGGAAAAGATAAAAGTTTCTCTTGCTGAATTTGCAAATGGCGATGAGGTTTTATCGTTTGGCAGAAAAATAGATTTGTTGATCTTAGACATTGAAATGCCAGGATCAAATGGCTTTGTTGTTCGGGAATTGTTACAGGTGAGAAAAGAGGATGCAATGATCATTTATGTAACAGATCACGATGAGTGGATGGGGGATTCTTTTGGGATCAACGTATACGGATTTGTGCCGAAACGATTACTCGAGTGTAAACTGGAGTGTATACTGAAGTCGGCTTTGCAACGGTTGAGCCGTCCATCGGTTGAATTGGCTGACGGTATAGATAGTAGCACGGTTGTTTACGTGAAAGCGGAAACGCCGTATTGCAGGATTTATTTTCGGGATAGGCATGATGAGATGCTCCGTGTAGGGATAGATTCTTTGGCTGAGAAATTGCTTAGTGTCGATTTTATCCGTGTTCACCGATCTTATCTTGTCAATTTAAAATGGATGGAACAAGTGACAGAACAGGGGGTTGCGGCGTTTGGGAGTGTGGTCCCAGTTTCGCGTAGGTTGAAATCACAGGTTAAGAAGGCATTTATGGATTATGCTAGAAAGTATGCAGGGTTTTGCTAATGGTTCTTGAAGAATGGCTACTTTGGGCAGTGACAGAGACGCTGAAATTTTTTATGATCTCATATGGGATTTTTGGGTTTGAACAAAGAAAAGGTGCCGCCCGTTTTTGGGTTTTTCTTTACCTAGTAGTGGGAATCCCGCTTGTGTTTATCGGGGATTTAGATGAGTTATATTTTATTTCTTTGTGGGGGATTTGGTTTGTACTTGCTTTTTTTCAAGGCAGTGTATGGAAAAAGATAAAGGCAGTTTTTCTGCAATATATAGCTATTATGACAGTGGATACCTTGATAAGTGGAATCATATGGCTTTTTTATAGTGAGGTTTCTAAACGTTTGATCAATATGATATGCGATACGCTGTCTGTTGTCTTTTGGCTTATTATTTTCTTTTTTGTTAGGAAATATCGGGAAGTGGTATACGAAGTGTTTTTTTCATTGCCATTACATTTCTATTTTGTAATTTTATGCACATTGCTAGGAGCAGGGTTTAATTCGGCAAATACCCTTGCTGATATTATGGGGGAGAAGACAATAGAGATGGGCAAAGCGTCGTATGTTATAAGTAATATGATACGGATTATTATGATCGTATGCGGAATTATGGTGATCCGTGTTGTTTGTTCATGGAAACAGCTTCAGATGGAGAAAGAGACAGGTCAAAAAATCTTTAATGCGCAAAAACGGCATTATGAGGTCATGCAGCAAAAAGCAGATGAACTGCGGCATTTTCGGCATGATGTAAAAAAACATATTGCCGTTTTACAGGTTATATGCAAAGAGGGAAAGGTGGATCGTGTGGAGCAGTATGTGAGTGACCTGCATGAAAAAATACGCGATAACTATTTAGTTTATACAGGGAATCGAATTTTGGACTATTTTGTGAACGAGTTGATTTTTGATCTTAGAGGGGAAGAACAATTTACATTTGATATTACTGGCAGGTTTGAGGAAGAATTACCCATTTCGGACAGTGATATATGTGTGCTGTTTGGGAATGCGGTTGACAATTGCAGAGAGGCATTGAAACAGTGTGATGGTGAGAAGAAATTTCAAATAACAATTCGAAATTATCAGAATCATTTGTTTGTAAGAATGTGTAATACGGCAAAGAAAAAGCAGGGAGCACTGTTAGAGACAAGTAAAAGGGATGGGAGGGATCATGGTTATGGGACGAGGAATATGCGGCGTGTAGTAGAAAAGTATGACGGAAATATTGAGTGGAAATATGAAGATGGTATGTTCGTGACAGAGGTTGTGATTTAGGAAAATTCCTTTTTTTGTAGGGGAAAGAAGGGTTTCGCCAGTTTTTAAGCGTTGGGGTTACGACGCTTTTTACCGTTCGCAACAAAATATGACCGTTCGCGACTTAATAGTTGAAAATGGAATGATGGGATGTTATGGTAGAAGAAATAAGGATAAAAGCTAGGTGAGTATATGGTTTCAGCATTTTATGCTTCGGACTGCTTTTTTCTAGTGGAGGAGGTTTTTCAAATAATTATTAGAAAGCGAGGAGAGGTCTTATGAAAAGAATTTTGAGTTTGTTTTTAGTTTTTTCGATGATGATGTTGTGTGTAAAGGAGTGCGTTTGTGTAACAAATGCCAAGGAGTCTCAATCAAAGAATCAATTATTAAATTATATAGTTTCGGTAAAAAGTGAGAAGAAATTTAAACAAATAAAAGGAAAACTGGAAAAGAGGGGTAAGATTGTAAACAGACATACATTATCAGATGATAAGTTATTGAATTGCAATCAAAGCCTTACGGCGGAGATGACTGAGGTTGAAGCGAAAGAATTAGAAAAAGAAAATATTTTGGTAGAGAAAGACGAGCCTGTAACTGCAAGCGAAAATAATGAACTTTTAGTTCCTCCACAAAGCTTTTTTAATTCTTTAGGAACTGAAAAAAATGAATTTTCTGAAGGTGAAAAAAATATTAATTGTCAGTCTGTGAAAGCAAATTTTTTGGAAAAGAACGGCAAGGAATATACTGAAAACCCAGAGAAGTTCAAGCCTTGTAAAAACATAAAAAATAAGAAAAAGAAGAATGAAGTAGTGCCGTGGAATATTAAATGTGTGGCGGGAGTTCCGCATGATAACAAGTATAAGGGAAAAGGTGTAAAGGTGGCAGTTATTGATTCGGGAATTGATACTCATGATGAGTTAAATACAAAGGGATGGGTTGATTTTTCTGATCATATTAATGGATATAAGCCAATTGATAATAGTGGGCATGGAACACAAACAGCAGGTGTCATAGCTGCACGAATCAACGGAATAGGCATGGAGGGAATTGCATCAAAGGCAGAGGTTTATTCAGTAAAAATTTTAGATTCAGAAAATAAGGCAACAATAAGTGCTGTGATTAAATCTATTGAATGGTGTATTCAAAATAATATAGACATTATAAATATGAGTTTTGGAACAAACGTGTATTCACAAATTTTACATGAGGAAATAAAGAAGGCGGAGAGTCAAGGTATTATAATGATTGCAGCTGCGGGTAACAATGTAAATGAAATTCAGTATCCTGCTCATTATCCAGAAGTGATTTCTGTTGGAAGTATTGATGATAAAATGAAAAGTTCCCAATTTTCGAATAATCAAAATGTTGATTTAGTAGCTCCTGGTGAGAATGTACAGACATTAGGTTATATGGGTTCTTTTTCTATGACAGAAGGTACAAGCATTGCGACAGCGCATGTAACAGGTGTTGCAGCCGCTGTTAAGAGCGCAAACAGAAATTTGTCAAATTCAGAAATTGGGGAAGTGTTAAAGGAATCCGCTGTTTCTTTATCAGATGGAACTAAGTTAGTGAATTACGAAAATGCAATTGATTTGATTAGTTCTGAAAAAGGGTTAAAACGTCAAAAAGAATCATATGTCAAAAATATTAAAAATATTATTGAGGAAACAATTTTTGACGAGGAATCTTTCGTAGAGGGTTCATGGAATTCTAATACTTGGCAGGGGATTGATGGGACAGGACATTTTACAATTATAAATAAAATTCCATTGTCATATTTTGGGAATGGAAATGAAAGCGAAACGGAAAAAACATATCATCGGTGGATTGCGGCTAGGGCGTCTTATTTAACGGATACTCTAGAATGGCTTAGTGGTTCTCATGTATTGGGAAAAGCTAATCGAAATGATGCTGGTGAGATTGTAATGGACGGTCAGGAATTTAAACCGCCATATCATGCAAGTTCAGCGTATTCTATTAATGAAGTTGTGAGTTCTCACCTACAATTTTTATACGAACTAGCTAGAAGAAGGATTGTGTTAGGAAGTAATTTGGATCTGGTTGCAACAAATTATTCTGGAGATACATATTATAAAGTTAGTATTCCTAGAAAAATGAAAAGGAGAATCATCGTTGACTTGCGAGCAGTACATGAACATCTGTCAGTGTATTTTCAAAATAATCCGATCAATATGAATACAGCGACAAATCGGGGTTATATGGTATTAGGAGTATTTTTACATTTAGTAGCTGACATACAAGCACATCGTGCTCAAGTAAAACATGATATGCTTTTTGCCCAATCGGATGGTATGGTGTATTATGGATATGATAACTTTGTAGCTAGTGCAGCAGAAAGTCGTATTAATGGAGATCATATAAAAGGAATGCCTAATAATTTTGATACATATTGGGAATTGCATAATCTTTTGAAACAGGGCCCGATTCCGATGATTCGGCTGCAGTCTAGACTTAAGGATTCATTTACAATAAATTATAATGGGAATCAATATAATTGTACAAAAGCGAGTGCATATGAAGATAATCCGTATTTTTATAGTGATCGTTTTGATACAGCTTGCTGGTATTCCTGGGCTTATATAGACAGAATGAGAGGAGATACTGGTCATTATAGCACACAGACTGGATATTATTACGCAGATGGGAGGGTTCCGCTATGTTAATAGAAAAGAAAATTGCTTTATGCCGTAAGATCGTATCGTTGTTGTTATGTATGGCATTGTTTGTTCCGGGCATGGTGTGCCGTGCCCAGGAACGTCACTATCATACATCAGGTATCTATACCTATTACATTTTAGATGAACAGAAAAAGGAAATTTCCATCTGTGCCATTGATTCCACGGAAAAAAAGATTATCGTTCCGTCCGAACTGGACGGGTACCAGGTGTGTGCGCTGGGGTATGAAAGTTATCCATATGATAATTATGAGGATTTTCAGGAAATGGGAGGGAAGATGAAGGAACACATGGAGGAAATGGTAATCCCTACTTCGGTCAGAATGGTGTGGGCGTTTGCTTTTAAAGATTGCAAAAGACTTTCCAAAGTGTCTTTGCCGGAGGGAATCACACTTGGTTATGCTAGTTTTAGCGGTTGTGATAACTGGAAAGATATTGTTTTGCCATACAATACGACTTGTGAGGAGAGTGCACTTCCTTCTAATCATACGGATACACTGCAGATCAGTAATTCCATTATGGGAGAGAATATATTTTTCGGTGTCATTCAGAAGATGATCTTATCCGTGAAGAAAGATACGGTATTTACTCTGGCTGTGCCCTGGGTGTCGGTTACGGTAAAACAACTGATTTCGCCAAAGGATGTGACGAAGCTGATGTTCAATTTTAGTGACGGGGAGAGCCGGGTGGAGAAGCTGTATGTAAATGGGAAGCAGACAAAAATAGAGGCGAATGCAGAAGTCCGTATGGGGTATGTCGCAGAAGGCCATGTTACCTTTGGGGAAATTTATACGGTCGAAGGTGCTGAGGCAATCCGGTTTGCAAAGAAGAATAAGATCAAATATCATGTGAAGAATACGGCGGAGGTAAAAAAGGTCATGCGCAAAAAGAAGGCGGATACCTTTCTGCATACTTGGAAAAAGGCGAAGACGACGATTCTCTCGTATCGATATGATAAGGAGGGGAAAGCGTGGAAAAAAAGTACGAAAAAGGTTCCGACCGTTTATGAACTTTATGGTAGAAAGGGGAAGAAAGGAAAATATCAACGGATTGGTATGACAAAAGGGAGAAAGGTGAGGACAAAATACAAATATGTAAAGGTTAGGAGTTTCAATACGTGGGATGTGTAAAAGAAACAAAAGGAAATAATCCGTCCGCCCAAAGAGTGGATCATCCCAGCAAATCCTAAATTTTGTGATGTAGAACACGCTTTTGATGAAACGGGCGAGGTGAATTGGAAACAGTTTTGTGAGAGGATATAAATGTAAGATGTAAGCGGGAAATACATCTTACATTTTTTTGCAATATTTCGGACCTGCATATAAAGTATCTAAACTTAAAAGAGTATAGACGATCGTCTTTCTGGCGGGGGGGGGGGGGGACATTTTTGTTTCAGGTGCGGCGAGTGTATAAATCGTTTTATGCTTGGGGCATGGAAATACGGATCCTGCTGGATTGCACTTGCTTCTATTAGGCATTATGTGATAAAATAAGTTTTGTTATAGGCAAAGTAACGCTCAGATACATAAACCAGAATGGATGGAAAACAAATGAAACAATACACAAGGGGAATTCGGGACGGGATCCCGATCGCGCTCGGTTATCTTTCGGTTAGCTTTACGTTTGGCCTGATGGCGGTCGGGGAGGGGCTTGCGTGGTGGGAGGCAACCTTGATGTCAATGACAAATCTCACGTCGGCAGGGCAATTTGCAGCGCTGCCCCTTATGGCAGCTGGAGGGGCATGGTTTGAGATGTTTTTGACGCAATTTGTTATTAATCTTCGCTATGCGCTCATGTCACTTTCCCTGTCGCAGAAAGTAGATGGGACGATGAATACGGTATACCGTCTGATCCTGGGATTTGCAAATACAGATGAAATCTTTGCGGTCGCGATGAGTAATCCTCATGCGGTCGGGCGCTCGTATTTGTTTGGACTTGCTACGATGCCGTTTTTGGGCTGGAGCATGGGGACGCTGATCGGTGCGCTGATGGGTCGGATTTTGCCGGACGCTGTCGTCTCGGCGCTGGGGATCGCTATTTATGGTATGTTCCTGGCCATCATCCTGCCGGCGGCAAGGGAGAAAAAACCGGTTCGCGCCGTCGTAGCGATCGCGGTCGCGATCAGTTGTCTGTTTTATTATGTGCCAGGACTACAGAAGGTCAGCAGCGGATTCGTGATCATACTTGCGTCTGTCGCAGCTTCGGCAGCAGGGACATGGTTGTTTCCGATAAAGGAGGTGGAGAGCGGTGATCAGTGAGAAAACCTTTTTTATCTATTTGGCGATCATGGCGCTTACGACGTATGCGATACGAGTACTGCCGCTCGTTTTGTGCAGGGGGAAGATTAAAAATGTGTTCCTGAAATCTTTTTTGACGTACATTCCCTATGCGGTGCTTGGGGCGATGACCTTTCCAGCAATCATCTATTCCACGCAGGGCGTTTTTTCCGCACTTGTGGGTACGGCGGCAGCTGTTTTGCTGGCATACCAGGGAAAGAGCCTGCTTACGGTGGCGACGGCAGCATGTATCGCCGTTTATGTGGCAGAGTGGATCCTGCGGGTGATCTGACAGAAGGAGGGACGGGTATGAGAAAATATATGATGTCTGCATAGCACTGGCTATGGCAGAGAAAAAATTGTTATAGTCAATGCGATTCCTAAAGAATAAAACAATGTTTAGGAGGCAGACATGGGCTATAAAAAAGCAGAAGAAATCCTGCCGGGTGAACTGATCGACAGGATCCAGCAGTATGTGGATGGGGAAACGATCTATATTCCACGAAAGTCCGCGCACCGGCGGGCATGGGGAGAGAGAACGCAGACGAGGCAGGAACTTTCCAGACGGAACCGGCAGATTTATGAGGAGTATCTCAGGGGTGAAGGAGTTTTGGAACTGGCGAGTAAGTATTACCTGTCGGAGAAGAGCATACAGCGTATTATCCGGATCATGAGGGGTGTATACAGCAAGTGATCGACGAGTCGGAAGAAGCGACTTTGAGCGTGGCAAAAAAAAGCAGTTGACAATTGGAGAACAAAAATTTATAATAATCCATAACACGTAGAAGAGACGAGTAGAATGTGATAACATGACAGAGAATGGTGACGGAACGCGTGAACCGCAAACGGCGGCGATACCGAAGGGAGCGGCGTACCGCGTCAGGCTGGAAGCACCAGCATGGGAAGCATTTGAAAACTACCTCTGAGTGGCCCCAATCCGGTCCGGTGACTCCGTTATCGTCGAAATGAAGCCGGGTATTTGCTGAGGAAGAGCAAATGCTAATAAGGGTGGAACCGCGGGATATTATAAAAGTGATACCCCGTCCCTGTGAACGATCGTGTTTGTAGGGGCGGGGTTTATTGTATTTTGGGACAAAAAAATCAAATTGCCGTGAAAGACGGGCAGGAAAGGACAGTGAGTATTTTGAAGATCAAATTAAAAGACGGATCCAGCAAGGAATATGCGGAGCCAATGGCGATCATTGACATTGCCAAAGATATCAGCGAAGGACTGGCAAGGGTGGCCTGCGTGGCAGAACTAGATGGGGAGACGGTGGATCTGCGGACGGTCGTAGATGGAGATCATGAGCTGAATATACTTACGTTTGACAGCGAGGAGGGAAAGGCGGCGTACCGTCATACGACTGCGCATGTGCTGGCGCAGGCCGTCAAGCGCATGTATCCGGAGGCGAAATGCGCGATCGGGCCGTCGATCGAGAATGGTTTTTACTATGATTTTGACATGGAGTCTCTCGACAGGGAAGCGCTGGATGCCATAGAAAAAGAGATGAAAAAGATCATCAAAGAGGGGGCTGGACTCGAGCGTTTTACCCTTTCTAGACAGGAAGCGATCGATCTGATGAAAAAGAGGGATGAGCCTTACAAAGTAGAGCTGATCGAGGATCTGCCGGAAGACGCAGAACTTTCATTTTACCAGCAGGGAGAGTATATTGATCTGTGCGCCGGGCCGCACCTTATGAGTACGAAGCCGGTCAAAGCGTTTAAGCTGACATCCTCGTCAGGCGCTTATTGGAGAGGAAATGAGAAGAACAAGATGCTGACGCGTATTTACGGAACGGCATTTACAAAGAAGGCGGATCTAGATGCTTATCTGGCACATCTAGAGGACATCAAAAAGCGCGACCACAATAAACTCGGGCGCGAGATGGAGATTTTTACGACGGTGGACGTGATCGGGCAGGGACTTCCGCTCCTGATGCCAAACGGCGTGAAGATCGTGCAGAAACTGCAGAGGTGGATCGAGGATGAAGAGGATAAGCGGGGGTATGTCAGGACAAAGACCCCGTTGATGGCAAAATCCGATCTGTACAAGATTTCCGGACACTGGGATCATTATAAAGAAGGAATGTTTGTGCTCGGCGACGAGGAGAAAGACAAGGAAGTATTTGCCCTTCGTCCGATGACCTGTCCGTTCCAATATTATGTATTTAAGGCTGGACAAAAATCGTACCGCGATCTGCCGTGCCGTTATGGTGAGACTTCGACGCTGTTCCGCAATGAGGAATCCGGTGAGATGCACGGTTTGACAAGGGTACGGCAGTTTACGATTTCCGAGGGGCATCTGGTTGTCCGTCCGGATCAGATGGTGCAGGAATTTAAGGACTGCATCGCGCTGGCACAGTACTGCCTGCAGACGTTAGGACTGGAGGAGGATGTGACGTATCATCTCTCCAAATGGGATCCGGAGAATTCGGAAAAATATATCGGTGAGCCGGAGGTTTGGGAGGAAACGGAGGATCATATCCGGAACATCCTGAAGGAGCTGGACATTCCGTTTACGGAAGACGTCGGCGAGGCGGCATTTTATGGTCCGAAGGTGGATATCAACGCGAAAAACGTATACGGCAAGGAAGACACGATGATCACGATCCAGTGGGACGCGCTTTTGGCTGAGCAGTTTGATATGTATTATATCGACGAAAACGGCGAGAAAGTCCGTCCGTACATTATCCACAGGACTTCCATCGGATGTTATGAGAGGACGCTGGCCTGGCTCATTGAGAAATATGCTGGGAAGTTCCCGACCTGGCTTTGCCCGGAGCAGGTGCGCGTGCTGCCGATTTCGGAAAAATACGCCGATTACGCGGAGAAGGTCCGCAGGGAACTGGCGGATCATGGAATTGACGTTACGGTAGATGGCCGCTCGGAGAAGATCGGATTTAAGATCCGTGAAGCAAGGCTGAAAAAGATTCCGTATATGCTGATCGTCGGACAAAAAGAGCAGGAAGAGCAGGTCGTATCGCTCCGCAGCCGTTATAAAGGGGATGAGGGCCAGGTATCCTTGGCAGATTTTGTAAATGATATCACGGAAGAGATCCGCACGAAGGAAATCCGTACGATCGAAGGAGGCGCTGATGGAACAGAATAGTAATTTGAATGGGAAAGCGATCGCATCGTTCATCGTTTCGTGCGTGGCGCTTCTTAGCGGCTGTTGTGTCTGGTATATCGCCGTGGTCTGCGGAGTGGTTGCGATCGTTCTCGGGATACTCGCGCTGCGTGAGGGCAGCCACAGGCAGCAGGACCTGGCAATTGCGGGAATCGTCGTGGGAGCTACGGGACTTGCGGTCGGCATCGTGGCGGCGGTTTTATATATCATGCTGTTTTCCGCGTCGGGAGATGGATCTTATACGCCGAAAGATACGTCCGATACGGTGCTTATGGCGGTGCGGGGACTGGCTGGGTTTTTTAGATGATATGTAGATGGGAAACGATATTTAGTTTAGAAAGGAGACTGTTATGGAGGATAATTACTTGCAGCAGGATCATCTGATCAAGCCGGATGATGGGTTTTCAGTGCCGCAGAATGAAAAGAAGGGGCTTGGGATCGCGGCAACGGTTCTGGGTGTCATATCGATTCTTTGCTGCTGCTGTTTGGGACTGGGGTTTGTTTCCGCGATCATTGGCTTCATATTTTCCATTGTCTGTGTTGTGAAAGGAACTGGTTCGGGGAAGACGTTCGGTATTGTCGGTTTGATTTTGAATGGGATTGGATTGCTCTTAGGGGTATATATGATCATTACGGTCGGCATGATGATCAACTGGGAGAATTTCAACATAGAAACATTTAACCAGTTAGAGTATATTGATCCGAACGATGAGGAGGCGATATATAACTGGATGCAGCAGTTTTTCAAAGTGGATATAAGCGGTTATTACTACTAGTGTTCGGTACCGTACACTAGCGAATGGTACAGGGTTAGCTCATATCTTTTGGAAGTTTGATCTAAAAATGGATGCCAAATATGGCGAGCAGGTTTTTTACCATCCATTGAAAGAGGATGAGCAGGATACCGGCATAGAGATAACTGCTTTTGAGGGAAAGTCCTTTCGTGAAACGAGTTTCATGGGAGGACTTTTTTTGTGTGGTGATCCATTCCACGGTGTGGCTGAGCATGAACAGCGCGTAGAGGATCGCGGCGTACGGGACAAACGGGTGGTATAGAAACGATGCGATCAGATCGCCTTCCAAAAGGGCGTGTACGGCGCGGGTGCCGCCGCAGCCAGGGCAGTATAGTCCGGAAACCTGGTGGAACAGGCACGGGGGGATGATTCCGGTCAGATCAAAGTGGAGTCGGCCGGAGTGGACGAGGGAAAGGAACGTGATAAGCAGGAGTGCAAAAATAAGACCAAGGATGTAAAGTGTTTTATTGACGGATCGTTCTCGTAAAGATTTCATGGGGGCCTCCTGTCTGGTGTTGCTTTGTTTTTACAAAAATATTCCTGTTAAAGCCGTTTTGGGTTTCTAATAGAGGATTGTATCACAGATCTGAAACATTTACAATGAGTCCGATTACAGGAACTATAGTTAATTTTTTGTGAATGGAGGAAAGACAAAATGAGTAACGTGTACGGATATGCCCGTGTATCAAGTGTGGAACAAAAGGAAGACCGTCAGCTGATCGCATTGCAGTGATAGATTAAATGATTGTATTATCGTTCCGAATATGGTAAAATATTTTAAAAGTTACGGAGTCAAAAGGTAAACGTTGACGATCAAGCAATCGCAAGGATATCTTGTCGCTAAGTGGGTACCAAATGATACAAGGAGGGAAAAGAATGAGGAGTATGAAAAAAGCAGTCAGTCTGTTAGTGGCAGCGGCACTTATGCTGACAACATGTAATAGTGCAGCGATGATACAGGCGGCACAAAAGAAAAAAGCGAATGCTAAAGTTTCTTTTGTGAAAATAACAAATACGGGAAAGAAACTGCAAATACAAAGGGGGAAAACGTTTAGGCTGAAAACAAGTATCAAGGTGAAACCGAATAAGAGCAAATATAAAAAGCTTAAATTCTTTTCTTCGAATCGTAAAGTTGTGCTCGTGAATTCGAGGGGACTTCTGAAAGGAATCAAAGTGGGTACGGCGAAAATTACGGTAACATCAAAGACGAACCCCGATAAGAAGGCATCTATATCTGTCGCAGTGACGAAAGATATACTGGTGAGCAGTATTAATCTCAACAAAAAGAAAATAACAGCGGATGAATTTAATGAAGAAGAGATTCCACTGAAAGTAACGAAGATACTGCCAGCGAAAGCCAAAAATAAAAAAGTGATCTGGTCTACAAGCGATGAAGACGTGGCGGATGTGGATGATGAGGGAGTCGTTACGACAGGCGATGTCGGAACAGCTACGATCACAGCTACGGCGGCAGATCAGGGTGGTGCATTTGCGACATGTAAAGTGATCGTGACTGAAAATGAGAATCAGGGGGACGATGATGATGACAGGGACGAAACACAGATGCCGCCGAATGCGACTGAGCCATCTACGGCTATGACAACAAAGACTCCTGCACAGGATCATAACACTCCGGAACCGGGAGAAAGAGTTTCGTCTGAGCCAGGGATAGTGACGGAAGAACCGGGGACGGATAGGCCGTGGGATAGAACCGAGAAGCCTACTTCTACTCCGATACGGACAGCGGATCCGGATCTGCAGACGGAAGATTATGAGTATTTTAATGATTATACATTAGGCTGGTCGTCAGACGGAATGGTGGCCTACAAAGATGGCAGGAAGATGTCATTAGCGGATGCAGGTGCAAAAGTGTATAACAGCGTTACTGACCGTATTTTTGAGCAGCATTTTAATAACAATAAATGGGATGATACAAAAATCAAACTTACGCCCCCGCTCCAATATGCGGCAACAGGCGGAATGGTCCATGAGGTTAACAGTACGCTTACGAACTGGAATTTTTGTGCAGATCCAGGGGCGATCGATAACAGCGATGTGGATGGAAAGCTGTACGTTTATGGGACGACAGAAAGTATTGAATATGACAATAAAGGAGTGCTTAAATTAAATGGTTATAACAACCATTCCCTGACGATCATGTCCACGAAGGATATGGTGAACTGGACGGATGAAGGTACCATTGATAATCTAAATCTGGCAAATGATCTATCTTACGTTGAAGATAAGACCAAATGTGGATGGGCGTCGAAGGCGTGGGCGCCATCAGGACTGAAGATCGACGGAGACAGGGACGGTAAAGAAGAGTATTACATTTTCTACTCGAATGGCAGCGCAGTCGGCTACGTACAGGGAGATTCCCCAACAGGTCCGTGGAAAGACGATCTGGGCAAGGTATTGTTCAGTAAGTTGACGCCAAACTGTAACGATGTTGTTTGGTGTTTTGACCCAGCAGTACTTGTCGATGTCAAGGGAGATGCTTACGTATACTTTGGCGGAGGAGTTCCAGATAATGGACATTCGAGCGACGAACAAAAGGCTCATCCGCAGACCGGCCGTGTCTGCAAGATCAAATTTGAAGAGGGGACGGGTAAGGTTCTTTTGGATGGTTCTCCCCAGAAACTGGATGCTTATTATATGTTCGAAAATAGCGAGATCAACCAGTTTCATGGGAAATATTTCTATTCTTACACTACTAATTTTTGGGTGCCGGGTTCATTAAAAGCACCGGGAGCACTTGCTCCGATCGGTGTAGGTCAGATTGCATGTTATGTGTCGAAAGACCCGATGAACATTACGTTTGATCCGGATAAACAGGATAGCACGGATGATCTGAAATATTTGGGAGCGATCATAAACAACCCGAGTTCCATTTACGGACAGACCTATAGCAACCATCATCATATGCAGTCGTTTAAAGGACATGATTACATGTTCTATCACTCAACAGTACTCGGTAACACATTGTTCCGTGATAAAAAGGACTACAGAAACCTCCATGTAGATGAAATTAGAGTGGATGAAGAGACGGATGCGATATCCATTCAACCAACTTATGAAGGTGCTTCCCAGATCGAGGACTTTGAACCTTACAAAAACGAAGACGGTTCCGTAAAGTATATCAATGCTACGACGACGGCATCCAGTGCCGGCGTGAAGTCGACACGGGACGATAGGATGGTGGCAGGATCCATCAACGGTTCCCCGATGGTACTGGATGAAATTGATACCGGTGACTGGTCATGTATCCGGGGTGTTGATTTTGGTGAAAGCGGCCTTAAAAATTTCGGGGTAGAGTATGTTTCAGATGCCAATGTGGGGAGGATCGAATTGTTTATCGACAGTCCGACGAAGGCTGAAAATCAGGTTGCGGCTATTCACATTTCTGGCAGGACAAACGGAAAATATGTCTATCAGAGTGCGGCAACAACGAGAACGGTAACTGGTAAGCATGATGTGTATTTTGTGTTTAGGGGAAATGACTACAAAGTTGCTTCTTGGTCGTTTGCAGAAACGGCAGAGGGTTCTAGTCCGGATATTAGCGACCGCCCGGATATCCCAACACCGAAACCAACGCAAAAACCAACACTGAGACCGACAAATAAGCCGGTATGGACACCAGAGTTGGGGGTGACACCCGATCCTTTTGTGCCAGAAGGCGAGGGATGGACGAAACTGGATTTGTCTCTTTGTACGGGTGATGGTACGCATTATACGGAACAAGGAGATCGAATTTATTTGGATCTAATAGGATATGGGGCGATACCAATTCCGAGAGCTCTAGGAAATGTAGGGGATAAGATTGAAGTTATCGTCCGCGGCTCTCTTTCAGATTCATCTACCGGATTTCGTTTTTGGTTAGCAAATGATGCCGATGAAACAATGACAGAACAGTATTATTTTACTGAAGGTTCTGTGGGGATTGGTGAAAACGGTGGAAACGAGGATGAATTTATATTCAGGAGAAATCCATTTCAGATCCAAACTGTTTTACGACATACAAATTGGGACAATAGCGAAAATCTTCTTGCGACAGAATTGGTGTTAAAGGGGCCTTCTTACGGGTATCCTTTGGAAGGGGTAACGATTACCGGTATATGGGTCCGCTATGGGGATGCGATCGGGGCAGCAGTTAAAAAGAAATAGAGAGTATCGAGGTCTATCCGTCTTTTATAAAGTAGCTGATAGACCTCGTTTTTATAAAAGAACGCAGAAGCGATTTTTCCAGGAGAGTTCTACATGAAAATAACAAACTACCAATTTTCCTTTGAGGACATCATGATCCACGTCCCGATGATCAGTTACCGCCGTTTTTCCGAACCGCTCCCACGCCATTCTCATGGTAAGAATGCGTTCGAACTCCACTATGTGACCGACGGGAAGGGAACCGTGATCATGGGAAAGGAGTCATATGCGCTGACCCCCGGCGTGCTTTATATGACAGGGCCGAACATCTCGCACGAACAGCTCCCCGACGAGTCGGAACCGCTGACTGAATTCGGACTTTTTTTCCTGATGTCGGAGAAAGAGACAGAGAGTCAGCTGATCCAGACGTTTATGGAGTATGACAGGTGGATCGGAGATGCCAGTGAGGAGATCCGGGCGCTGGCACATGCGATTTTAGAAGAGACGACAAACAGTAATTACGGTTTTGCGCAGAAGATTCCGCTGCTCCTGTCGGAACTTCTGATCGAATGCGTGCGCCTTTTTGTCTCTGACAAGCATCCGGTGGAGAGAAAGCTGCCGTCCCCGACGAAGACGATTGATGTGAATATGCTGCAGGAAGAAAACACGCTGCTAGTCATTGACGAAATTTTTCTCTGTCGTTACGCGGATGTCACGCTGGAACAGCTGGCGGCTGTGATCGGACTTAGTAAGCGGCATACGCAGCGCCTGTTGGAAAAATATTATAATAAATCATTTTCCGCCATGAAACTGGAATCCCGTATGGCAGCCGCGGAGACGCTGCTTCGAAATAGCTCGCTCAAAATAACAGATATTAGCAATAGGACGGGATATTCTTCCATTGAACATTTCTCAAATGCGTTCAAAAAATTTTATCGGGTTAGTCCCGGGCAGTACCGGAGTATGCTTCGAGAAAAGTGAGTGATGCCTTCAGGTAGTCAAGAGCTGACGCCTTTTTTCAGTGTAAATACGAACTCTGTTCCGACGCCTTCCGTGCTAACGACGTTGATCGTTTGTTTGTGGGAAGTGATGATCTCTTTGGAAATGGACAGGCCCAGTCCGGTTCCCTTTTTATCTTTACCTCTCGAGAGATCCGTTTTGTAAAAACGGTCAAACACTTTTCCCAGCGATTCTTTCGGGATTCCGATGCCGGAATCTTTCACAGAGATAAAAACGGTTTCCCCTTTTTTTCTCGTTCCGATCTTCACATCTGAATGAAAATGGCTGAATTTCACAGCATTGTCAATCAGGTTGTATAGAACCTGATGGATCTTTCCCTCATCGGCGTTTACGAACAGTTCTTTTTTGGCACAGAAATCCAGTATAAATGTAATTTCTTTTTTGGCGGCCGTACCTTCCAGCGTGTTGACGGTCTGGATAATGGTCTGCTGGATGTCGAAATTTTTTAAATCAAGGAGAACGCTTTCCCGGTTAAATGAATTTAGCTCCAGCAGATTTGATGTGAGGTTGGTCAGGCGATCAGTTTCAGACAGGATGATGTTTAGATATTTTTCCTGTGCTTCGTAGGGGATCGTTCCGTCGAGCATTGCCTGGGCATAGCCGCGGATCGAGGTAAGGGGTGAGCGGAAGTCGTGGGAAATGTTGGAGATAAAGGCGCGCTGGTACTCATCAAAATTATTTAAATCCCTTCCGATGATATTCAGCGCGTTTGCCAGTTCCTGGAACTCATCGTTTGTATGAATATAAATAGGTGGATTTGTGCGGTTGACCGAAAAATTTTTTGCCGCGTTGCACAATTTTCTGATCGGAATGATATTGATCGCGTAGATGAGGAGGAAGCAGACAGCCAGAACGGCTGCCATTAAAAACAGGGCGCCGTCCAGCACGTTGAAGTAATAGTGGATACGGGACGGCGCAAAGGAGACATCAAGGTCTGGGTTGTTCATGATTTCCGTCAGCACTTTGTTCTGTATGATCGTAAAACCGATGGTATGTGTGACATAATACGAAGAGAAAAAGATCAGAATGTATAACAGTGTCAGCTTTCTACCAAATGTCAGTCGTATTCCTTTCATGAACCGGCTCATCCTCTCTTTAACTCAAATTTATATCCGATGCCCCAGACGGTGGCGATACACCATTCCTCGTGATCTTTTATCTTTTCACGGAGCCGTTTGATGTGGACATCGACGGTGCGCGTATCAACGACGTATTCATACCCCCAGATGCGGTCTAAGAGCTGTTCTCTCGTAAACACCTGGTTTGGATGTGTGGCGAGGAAGTATAATAGTTCGAGTTCCTTCGGAGGCATTTCGATCGGACTACCCATATAGGTGACGGAGTAGTTCGAAAGGCTGACGGTGAGGTCTTTGTACTGGATTGAAGCTTTGCCGCCTGTGGACGGTGAGGTTTCTGCGGAGGAGGGCCCGCCCGGATGGTAGCGGCGGAGCACGGCTTTGACCCTCGCTACCAGCTCTTTCGAGTCAAACGGTTTCATGATATAGTCATCTGCTCCGAGCTCAAGGCCGAGGACCTTGTCAAATACTTCTCCTTTGGCCGAGAGCATAATGATCGGAACCGAGGAAGTCTTTCGGATTTCCCGGCACACATCATATCCGTCGATGCCAGGCAGCATGATGTCCAGCAGGATGAGGTCGGGCTGAAACGAGGTGTGCTTTTTCAATGCCATTTCGCCGTCATGCGCCTGTTCGCATTGAAAGCATTCTTTTGTAAGATACAATTCGATCAGCTCGGCGATGTTCGTATCGTCGTCTACGATCAGGATCCTCTGTTTATCTGCCATTATGATTACCTTCCTTTCTCATGATATGTCAGCTCAAAAATAACGGGTCATATATTGGCTAGTCAGTATTTAAAATCTGCGATCGTCACGCCATAGCCGCCTTCTCCGTATTCACCGATGCGGTACGACTCGATGTATTTGGTCCGTTTGCAGTGTGACTGAACGGCGTTGCGCAGGGCGCCTGTCCCGACGCCGTGGATGATCGTGACCTGATGGAGCCTGGCGAGGTAGGCATCGTCCAAGTATTTGTCCAAGAGGGGGATTGCTTCATCGACCGTTTTTCCAATGAGGTTGATGCTGGTGGAAACACTCATTGATTTTGATGCTTTTATACTGCCCGCGCCAGAACGTTCCCTTATTTTTTCTTTCCGAACTTGCAGCGTTTCTTCTTCTAACAGTTCCAGATCGCTCAGATCGACCTCGGAGCGCATAATACCCATCTGGACAAAGAGTTTTCCTTTCGTGTTTGGCAATGTGCTGACGACGCCCTTTACGCCGAGAGAGTGTACCATAACGAGGTCGCCGACCGAAAGGCTGTCAGGAGCTGAGGCCGGGCGCTTTTTCCGGGATTTTGATACCAGTTTTTCACCGGTTCGTTTCAATTCTTCGCGGATGGCGGAACGCTGCTGTTCCATCTCTTTCGTGGAGCCGCCGCCGGCCATCCATTTATTATATTTGCGGATGGATTCATCGGCTACGTCTTTTGCCTTTTGCAGTATTTCATCGGCCTGCTCGTTGGCGCGGCGCATTATTTTGTCCTTTGCCTTATCGATCCGCTCATTTTTTTCCTGCCATTTTTTCTTCTGCCGCTCGGCTTCCTCGCGGTAGGAGGCGGCTTTCTGCCGTTCGGCTTCAAGCTCTTTCCTTGTCTCCTCCAGACCAGTTACGACGTCTTCGAATGATTTCGCGTCGTCGTCCACGAGGGAATTCGCTTTATCAATGATTTCCTGCGGGAGTCCCAGCTTACTTGAGATGGCAAAGGCGTTACTCTTACCGGGAACTCCGATCAGAAGGCGGTAGGTCGGCCGCAGCGTTTCCACGTCAAATTCGCAGGAAGCGTTTTCCGCCTGTTCAGTCGAGAGCGCATAGATTTTAAGCTCGCTGTAGTGGGTCGTCGCCATAGCGGTCACATGCCGGTTCCGCAAATTGTCGAGGATGGAAATGGCGAGTGCTGCGCCTTCGACCGGATCCGTCCCGGCCCCCAGCTCGTCAAAAAGGGCAAGGGAGTTTCTGTTTGCCCGGCTGAGGATGGAAATAGTATTTGTCATATGGGAAGAAAACGTACTTAAGCTTTGTTCGATGCTCTGTTCATCCCCGATGTCAGCATACACTTCCTCATAAACGCGCAGACATGAGCCGTCAAATGCCGGAATATGAAGTCCAGACTGTCCCATCAGCGTAAATAACCCGACCGTTTTCAAAGAAACGGTTTTTCCGCCGGTATTTGGTCCGGTTATGATCAGAAGGCGAAAGTCCTTCCCGAGTGTCACATCGATCGGCACGACTTTGTCCCGCGGGATGAGAGGGTGGCGTCCTTTTTTTATGGAAATGTAGTTTTGGGTAAAGTCCGGCTCGCTTCCCTGCATTTTTTTAGATAATTTTGCCTTGGCAAAAATAAAATCCAGTTCTGCCAGCAAGATGACATTTCTCTCGAGCCCTTCTGTCTCCGGCGCGCACAAACTGCTGATCGAAGCGAGGATTTTTTCAATCTCATCCTGCTCTTTCATGGCGAGTTCGGCGAGATCGTTATTTAGCTTGACAATGGCCATCGGTTCGATAAAGAATGTGGATCCGGTGGAGCTCTGGTCGTGGATCATGCCCTGGAACGTGGATTTGTATTCTTTTTTGACTGGCAGGCAGTATCTTCCGCCGCGCATTGTGACGATGTTGTCCCGCAGCATATCAGACGAAGCGTTTACGGTGGCGTTTAACTGCTCCCTCACTTTGTCGTTCGTGCTTTTGATCTGTCTTCGGATCCGTTTCAGTTCACTGCTTGCGTCGTCGCTGATCTCCTCTTCGGAGAGGATACATCTCTTGATCTCGCGGTTGATCTCGGGAAAACCCTGAAGTCCGGCAAATCGGCCGGATAAAAAGTCAGTTTCCTCATCTTTTTGGTCGAAGGCGACCGCCCGTTTCGTCACATCTAGGAGAGCGCCGATGCGCAGCAGTTCTCCTGCGCCAAGCGTACCGCCTTTCGAGAGCGGGACGAGGCTCGGGCGGATGTCTGTAAGGCCATGAAAAGACAGGGCGCCGTGGTGGAAGATCCTCGTCAGGGCGTGGGTTGTTTCCGCCTGCAGCGCAATGATCTCATTTTTATTTGACAGCGGCCGGAGGTGTCTGGCACTTTCACGTCCCAGTGGAGAGTCGGCTTCTTCGGTCAGCATGTTTATTATCTTATCAAATTCTAATGTTTTGCATACTTTCTTATTCACAATACTCCTCATTTCTTCGCACGAATTTTTGTTTATCCCCATGCGCATTACACAAGTTTGGGCGTGCGGGCACAGATAATACTTAAATCAGTGGCGTAGAATCTGCTTTGCGGATTCTGCCAGTGTGAATAGAGCAAGGTGCCGTGAGCGGTGCCTTGCGAGAAACTACGTGATGAGGTTAATGTCTCCATAGGAGACATCCGAATCCGTAGTTTCATTCACACTTTTCTTTGTCCATTCTATCACAGAAAATCAGGGGTTACAATGATTTCTCGAAATATTTTTTTGTGGGATCCGGTACTTTTGGCCGAAAAACGGGATGAATGGTTGTATTTGTTAGTTGAAAAATCAGGTAGTACGTGATATACTAATTAAGCATCTCTATGCTTATTTTGGGATAGAGGAACGAGAGCTGGGAGAATACGAGGCTTACGGGGCGGTATACCTTTGGGCCTCACCATCTATAATGTATGAATGTGGAAAGGAATGATTGAAAATGAAGAAGTGGATTTGTGCCATGCTGTGCCTGTCGATGGTCGTGGGACTTGCATCTGTCAGTGCAGAAGCTTCTACGGAGGAAATGACGAAAAAGAATCGTGTTTGTGCGGATACGGAGCAGAGACTTGACCAGCTGTACGGGTCTATGCCGCAAAGGGCAGCAGCAAAACCGGGGGAAGCGACTGCCATGCTAGAAAAAGCAAGTGCGACGCCCGCCGCGTCGACTGCCATACCATCAATCGTACCGACGGCAACACCATCGATTGATACAGATAAAACAGAAACCGCTGTGCCGACGCAGTTACCCGCTTTTACCGGCAACAAAGTGATCAAGGACGAAAATGTTTTTGTGACAACTGAAAACGCGTTGAATAAAACCTGCACGATCACGGGGTATAATGGAGACGAAGGTGTAACAACGCTTTATATTCCTGCACAGATCAGGAAGAAAACGGTAGCAGCCGTGGCAGATGGCGTATTTACAAAATGTCCGTATTTAAAAAATATCGTTGTATTAGGCGATACAGAGTTTCAGGGAGCGAGCATGTTCTCGACAGTGACCAGTGTGGAAGTATGGGGAAAGACGGGCGGCAAGGCAAATGCCTACGCGTCTTTAAAAGGACTTCCATTCCATCCGCTGGACGGCCCGGCTAAAGTTACGATAAAGAAAGCTGCCGGGTTAAAGCGCGCAACCGTGACGTGGGACGCTGTCAACGGCGCCGTATCTTATCATTTATACCGCAAGCAGGGAAAAGGGCAGTATGCCGATGCTGCGAATATAACGGCTGTCTCTTATGTAAACGAGGGATTGAAGCCGGGAGCAAAATATACATACCGGATCCATCCGGTGTTTACGGCGGCAAACGGTGACAGCATCGAGGGAATTGGTTCCAAAGAAGCCGTGGTCACGATGAATCCTGCCAAATTGAAAAAGGTGCGGGCCAAGGGGATCCGCGGCGGCATTCAGGTCAGATGGGGCCGTGATAAAAATGTGAACGGTTATCAGGTATATATGAAAGTCCATGTGAAAGGCTTTAAGACAAAGTTCAACAGGGTAAAAACGATCAAGAAAAATAAGACGACGGGTTACCGCTGCAAAATGCTCGTACGCGGCATGAAATATAGTTATAAAGTTCGTTCGTTTAAGAAAGTCAGCGGCAAAACGGTCTACGGGCCATATGTGACCGTTACGGCGAAGGCAAAATAGAAAGGTTGAGGTTTGGGGCAATGTATTATTTGAAGGATTACAGGGAAGGGCAGAAACTTGTCGGCACCTATTTATGCAAGACGAAACAGGTATTAAAGACAAAAGCGGGAAAGACATATTACTCCCTGACGCTGCAGGATAAGACGGCGATCGTGGATGCGAAAATATGGGATCTTAATAACGGTATCGCAAGTTTCGAAGCACTTGATTATGTCTACTGTGAAGGCATGGTAACGACATTTCAGGGAAATATACAGATGAATATCTCCCGTCTCCGCCAAAGTGAAGAAGGAGAGTATGATCCGGCGGACTACATCCCCGCTACGACCAAAGACGTGGAGCAGATGTTTGGAGAAATCATGTCCTATGTGGACAGCGTAAAAAATCCGTTCCTGAACCGGCTTCTTACTACTTTTTTTGTTGAGGATGAGTCCTTTATTCGTGAGTTTAAGAAGCATTCCGCAGCGAAAAGCGTTCATCACGGCTTTATGGGCGGCCTTTTGGAACACACGCTCAGCGTGACAAACATGTGCAGCTTTTTCTGTCAGGCGTACCCGCGCCTGCACCGTGACCTGCTTATTACGGCGGCGCTGTTCCACGACATGGGAAAGATGGACGAGATCGCCTCGTTCCCGCGCAACGATTACACCGACGCCGGACAGCTTTTAGGCCACATTTACATCGGCGCCCAAAAACTGACTACGGCTATTTCGCGGATCGAGGGCTTCCCGAAAAAAATGGAGCATGAATTGATTCACTGCATTTTAGCCCATCACGGCAAACTTGAATTCGGTTCCCCGAAAGTGCCGGCGCTGATGGAGGCAATGGCACTGCATTTGGCGGATAACGCGGATGCGAAACTACAGACGCTGACGGAAGTTTTTAACCAGGCTGGGGACAATATGGAATGGCTCGGTTTTGACCGCAGATTTGAGAGTAATTTGCGCCAGACATCCGGAGGAGTATATGGAGTTTAAGAAAAATCAGGAGATTATCATTACAATAGATGATTTAGGAAATAACGGAGAGGGCATCGGCCATGTGAATGGCTATGCTCTTTTTGTCAAGGATGCACTTCCGGGTGAGACGGTCCGCGCGAAGGTGATGAAGTGCAAGAAAAATTATGGGTTTGCGAAGCTGCTTGACATTTTAGCGGGGGAAACGTGTGATGTGGGGCGTGTGGAGCCAAGGTGTCCGGTGGCAAGACAATGCGGCGGGTGTACGCTGCAGCATCTCTCGTACGAGAAGCAGCTAAAGTACAAGCAGAAGAAAGTCCGGGACTGCCTGGAGAGGATCGGCGGGGTGGGAAGGGGTGTGTCAGGAACGCCGGGGGAAGCGGAAGGACGGATAGATCAAGTGGCGGGGAAGGAAGCGGAGGGGAGAGATCGGATAGAAGCTGAAGCGGGGGAGAGATGCCAGGCCGTAGCCCGGTGGCTGCCAATCATAGGCATGGAAGAACCGTGGCATTATCGGAATAAGGCGCAGTTTCCCGTACAGATGCGCAAAGGGCAAGACGGAGTGTTTCGTCCGGCGGCAGGGTTTTATGCGGGGAGGACCCACAGTATCATTCCGGTGACCAATTGTGTGATACAGCACGGGTGCATGAAAGAGATCTTGGACGCAGTTTTGGCTTGGATGCGGGAGGATGGGATACCGGCTTATGATGAGGAGCGGCATCAGGGAGTGGTTCGCCATGTTTATATCCGGCGGGGATTTTTTACGAACGAGGTCATGGCCTGTCTGGTTGTTAAGGAAGATTTGGCGGAGAGGGGGGCGTATGATAGGCTGGTCGAGAGACTGAAGGGCGTGGAGGGGATGACGGGCGTTTTGGTGAATTATAATACGGAGAAGACGAATGTTATTTTAGGCAGCAGGATGGAGCTTCTTTGGGGGAAGGAATACATAGAGGACTGTATTGGCGGGATCCGTTACCGTATTTCTCCACGTTCGTTTTATCAGGTGAATCCGGTGCAGACGGAAAAGCTGTATCGGACTGTTTTGGAGTTTGCGGAGTTATCCGGCAGGGAAACGGTGTGGGATCTGTACTGTGGGATTGGGACGATCTCGCTTTTTCTGGCGCAGCGGGCGAAGCAGGTGTTTGGCGTCGAGGTTGTACCGGAGGCGATTGCGAATGCGAGGGAGAATGCCCGGTTGAACGGGATCAGGAATGTGGAGTTTTTCTGCGGCAGGGCGGAAGAGGTAATGCCTGGGATGGAGAGGGAGAGGAGGGCGGCTGCGGACGTGATCGTGGTCGATCCGCCTAGGAAAGGGTGCGACGGGGTGTTGCTGGATACGATCCGAGAGATGGCGCCGGAGAGGATTGTGTATGTGAGCTGTGATCCGGGGACGCTGGCGAGGGATGTCAGGGTGTTGGGGGAGTTTGGGTATGAAGTGAGGAAGGTAAGGGCTTGCGATATGTTTCCGCAGGGGGGGCACGTCGAGACGGTATGTTTATTGTCCAAACTTCATTCAGACCAACATATCGAGGTGGAGCTTCAGATGGACGAGCTTGATTTAACGGCTGCGGAGAGCAAGGCAACCTATGAGGAAATCAAGGATTATGTGTTGGAGCATACGGGATTGAAAGTCAGCAGTTTGTATATCGCACAGGTAAAGGAAAAGTGCGGAATTATTGAGAGAGTGAATTATAATCTGCCCAAATCGGAAAATTCCAGACAGCCGAAATGCCCGCCAGAGAAAGAAACGGCTATAAAGGAGGCGTTGGAATATTTTCGTATGATTTGATGGTAGAATTGGAATGAAGTCATCTTTTGTGATGTTTTCAAAAAATGTCACAGTGGGAGCAAAAGGTTGCTAAATGTTGTTGTCGCTGTATCATTATAGATTTATACAGCGACATTTACCATTCTATATGGTAAAATTAAATAAGATACAATTTTATAAATGTAGGTGGTAAACATGGGGGATAATCGAAGAATTTTTAGTGATAACGAAAAAATGGTATTGTTTAATGAGGTCGATGGACGATGTCCAATTTGTGGAAGCCCTTTGACTAATAGCAAAAATGGGAAAATTATTAAAATATTTGAAGTGGCACATATATATCCCGCAAATCCACTTCCAAGTGAAATAGAAGTATTAAAGGATGAGGAACGTTTAAGTGAAGATGTTAATAGTCTGGATAATGTTATAGCAGTATGTAGAATATGCCATAAAAAATTTGATACACCTCGTACTGTAGAAGAATACCGCTCATGGGTAAGACTTAAAAACAAATTGTTGCAGGATGCAAAGTTAAAAAATACATATGCTCTTTTTAATATCGAGGAAGAAATAAAGGTAATATTAAGGAAATTAAACGATGAATCTTTAGAAGATGATTTGGTACAATTAAGTTATGAATCCTTGAAGATAGAGCAAAAAGCTAATGACACATTGCCGTTTGCAATAAAGCGTACTATTAAAAACGATGTGGTTGATTATTTTGATTATATACATAGGATATTTATTGAAATGGATAAAGTAACTCCCTATAAATTTGATACCTTAGCAGCTCAGATAAAAGGATTTTATTGTAAAACGATGCAAATCAATCCTAATCAGGAATTTGTATATGCTTCTTTAGTTGATTGGATTAATGAAAAGACAGGAGCATATTCTAGGAGAGCTTGTGAAATTGTAATTGCTTATTTTATACAGGATTGCGAGGTGTTTTCATGATTTTACCGAATAAGTTAATAAGCTTTAAAGATTGTGTCTTGGCAAAAACAATTTATATATTAGAGAAAATAAGTGATTCAGACTTTTCGGTAATTGATTTATATGAAAAGGTGGAAACTCATTTTGAAGATTTAAATGAGTATATGTTGGCTTTGGATGTCCTATATGTTCTAGGAAAAATAAAATATGATGAGGAGTTGCGGGTGATACAGTATGTTGAAAAAAATAATATGTGATATATTTTGGCAAAAGGAAATTATATTTTATGAAGGTTTAAATGCGATTGTAGGGGATGATGTAGCTTCTAATTCAATAGGAAAATCAACTATGCTTATGATTATAGACTTTGTTTTTGGGGGCGATGATTATATTAATAAAAATCATGATGTGGTAGATAATTTGGGGCATCATGATTTTAGATTTATATTTAATTTTAAGAATAAGGATTATTTCTTTATTAGAAGCACAAATGAATACAAATTTGTATCTATTTGTGATGAAAAATTTAGAATTTTAAAAAGCATTGCGACGGAAGAATTTACAGCGTGGTTACAAGAAAAATATGATTGTCAATTGGAATCTTTATCATTTAGAAGTATAGTGGGTAGGTATTTTAGGATTTATGGGAAGGAAAATTTGAATGAGAGAAAACCTATTCAATATTTTGAGAAAGAGACAGCACCTAAATCTATATTAGCTCTCTTAAAATTGTTTGATAAATACAAATACTTAAAAGCGTATGAAGAACAAATAGAAAAACTAAAAAAAGACAAAACTACATTAGTTGATGCGGCAAAAAAGAATTTTTTACCCAATATTAGTACTAAAAGTTTATTTAATAAAAATAAAAAAAAGATTGAGGAACTTAATGTACAATTGGAAAACCTCAAGAAAGAAATTGTGACGACATCTGTTGATTTAGAATCAATGGTTTCAAAAGAAATATTAAAACTTAGGCGTGAAAAAAGTCAGCTTACTATTAAATTAAATTCATATCAAAATAGGCTATTAAGAACACAAAATAATATAAAAAATAAGCCTATAAAAATAGGTGCGGAGTTGGAGCAGTTTGTATATTATTTTCCAGATTTTAATATAGAACAAATAAATAAAGTGGAGGATTTTCATAAAAATATAACTAAAATTTTAAAGAGCGAACTTGTAGTGGTAGAAAAAGAGTTGAAATCAAAAATCCTTGAGATTAATATTCGTATTAGTGAAATAGATAAGGAGATTGAACAAAAGTTGTCTATAAAAGAAGCACCCAAATTAGCGGTAGATAAAGTGGTGGATTTGGTTGCACAAATTAAACAACTTAATGATGAAAATGGATATTATACGAAGAAAAAACAACTAGAGGGGGATATATCTCAAGCTACTGAGGATTTAAGTGAATTAAAGGAAAAAGCATTAGATGAGATATGCAATATAGTAAATGTTAAAATGTATGAATTAAATAAAGAGATATATGTTGATGGCAGGAGAGCACCGACATTAAATATTCATGGGAGTAAGTACTCATTTAATACTGCAGGAGATACAGGAACAGGCACAGCTTTTGCCAACTTAATATCTTTTGACCTTTCAGTATTGGAATTAACTCATTTGCCAGCTTTAGCACACGATTTGCCATTATTAAAAAATATAGAAAATGCAGCTTTGGAGAATATTATATCAATTTATAGTAGAAGTACAAAACAAATATTCATCGCTATTGACAAATTGAGTTCGTATGATGAAAAAGCAGCACATATTATCAATGAGCATAAAGTGCTACAACTTTCAAAGGATAAATTGTTATTTATTAAGAATTGGAAAAGTGATAAATAAATCTAAGGGCTGTTGTCTTTTGGTTTGCGACAGCCCTTTATATAGTTGAGCATCTTTTTATGTTCTTATATTTATAAAACACCACTTTACAACTTTTTCAAAAAAAAATAACGTACAGGATAATTTTCGTGT
>CAJUTR010000011.1 GCA_910589665.1 uncultured Eubacterium sp.
CAAACGATTGATTTTGAGGATTCTCGTCATGTGTTCCGAGAATCCAGGTTATAAGGGAAAGCCGCTCGGTACGATCGGAGATTTCGGATGCTTCAGTTTCCATGAGACAAAAAATCTCAGCATGGGCGAGGGCGGTGCGATCCTTCTCAATGATCCATCTTATATTGAAGAGGCAGAAATTATCAGGGAAAAGGGAACGAACCGGAGTAAGTTTTTCCGGGGCCAGATTGATAAATATACATGGGTGGGTTATGGCTCATCCTATCTGCCGAGCGAGTTAAACGCGGCATATCTGTGGGCGCAGCTAAACAAAGCGGAGGAAATCATGAAATGCCGGATGGATGCGTGGAAGCTTTATGATGAAATGTTGTCGGAACTGGCAGAGGAGAGTAAGATCGAACTCCAGACCATACCAAAGGATTGTATCCACAATGCGCATATGTTTTATATCAAGACGAAGAATGCCGAAGAGAGGGGTCAGCTGATCGACTTTTTGAAAGCAAATGGGATCTGGGCGGTGTTTCATTATATTCCACTGCACAGTGCGCCGGCGGGAAAGAAGTACGGCTATTTTGCCGGAGAGGACAAGTATACGACGAGGGAGAGCGAGAGGCTGCTACGGCTGCCAATGTATTATGGATTGACGTTAGATGAAGTCGAGTACATTTGCGGGAAGGTGAAGGAGTTTTATTTAAAAGTGTAAATAGTGCAGATAGGCTGCATTATTATAAAAATTTTAGGAGAAAAGGAGATCGTATCATGGAATTAAAAGAGAAACTTGCCAAAATGGAAGAAATAATGGAACTGGATGAGGGGGTGCTGAAGGAAACGGATGTATTGGAAGAGTTTGATGAATGGGATTCGATTGCCATGCTGTCATTTATCGCAATGATGGATTCTGACTTTGAGAAAACCGTAACGGGAGAAGAAGTAAGGAGTTTTGTCACGGTTCAGGATGCTTTGGAAAGGATGGTATAACGAAATATGGCATTCGGTGTATTTGAACATGTGGAAATGAGTGGGATGTGCGTCGCGCTGCCCACTCAGGGGTATGATACAAAAACGGTTGCGAAAGACATGGATGAGAGGTCGTTAAAGCGTTTTATCAAATCGACGGGTGTGGAGCATAGATTTATAGCTAAAAAAGGACAGTTGGCTTCGGATCTGTGTTTCTCAGCGGCGGATCATTTATTGACAGCGTTCGATGTTGACAGGTCGGAAGTGGATGCCTGCCTCTTTATTACGCAGACGCCGGATTATCAGGAACCGTCCACAGCAATCATTCTACAGGAACGGCTGGGATTGAGCAAAGAGTGTATCGCGTTTGATGTAAATTTAGGATGTTCCGCCTATGTGTACGGACTGTATACGATGGCAGGACTGATCGAGAGTGGAGCCATCCGCAAGGGACTTTTGCTGGTTGGGGATGTTTGTTTCGATCAGATGAAAGATCAGGCACTGTTTGGCGATGCTGGTTCTGCTACTCTGTTAGAGTATGGCAGCGGGAAGATTAGCGGACTGCTTCGGAGTGACGGCGCCGGGTTTCAACATATCTATGTTCCATACGGCGGACAGCGTCATCCGTTTGATTTCGAACATCCGGAATTGTTGAATGAAAAGCAGGTGATGGACGGCTCGGCTGTGTTTGAGTTTACCATACGAGAGGTGCCAAAGCTTTTAGAAGATTTTAACCAGATGTGTGGGAAGTCGTGGGACGATTATGATGCTGTTGTGCTGCATCAGGCAAATTTAATGATATTGAAGCATATTGCAAAGAAGCTTTCCATTCCGATGGAAAAAGTTCCTATTTCCATTCATAAATATGGGAATGTAAATGGGGTGACAATTCCGACAACGATCGTAGACATGGTACAGGATACGGCTCCAAAGCGCGAGATGTCGCTTATGCTTTCTGGTTTTGGCGTCGGGTTATCATGGGGTGCTGTATCCATGAAGATCGATCCGGGCAGGGTGCTGCCATTTATACACACCGATCATGTATGGGATGAAAATGTAAAAGGAGAAAGTAAATGGCGGATTATGAATTAAAAGGAAAAACGATTTTGATCACGGGAGGGTCATCCGGAATCGGACGTGCAACGGCTCTGGCATGTGCCGAACAAGGCGCTAAGGTTGTGATACTGGGAACGGATCAAAAACGTCTGGATCAGGTATTTGAGGCATTACAGGGATCTGGTCATCTGAAGGTGAACTATGATCTTTTGGCTCATACCGATTATAGTGATCTATTTTCAGACATTACTGACAGGGTCGGAAAACTGAATGGAATGGTGCACAGTGCAGGGATGGCAGGCTACATTCCACTAAGGGCCATAACATGGGAAAAAATGGATCAGATCATGAGTTTAAACTTCTTTGCCTTTGTGGAACTGGTCAAGCAGTACGCGAAGAAAAAGTACTCGGACGGGGGAAGTATCGTAGGGGTATCTTCTTTTGTCACTGAGCGGGGCGAAGTGCCGATGATAACGTATTCGGCAAGTAAAGGTGCGATGGACGCAGCAGTCAGGTGTATGGCCGTTGAACTCATACCCAAGGGAATCCGTGTGAATACGGTGAAACCGGGCATGATCGAGACAGAGATGCTGACGAGGGAACTAGAACGAGGCATTGACCAGAAGGTAGCAACAGGTGCGTCTGCGATGGGAACGGGTGAACCAGAAGATGTAGCAAACGCGATCATGTTCCTGCTCAGTGATCTGTCGAAACATACGTCAGGACGCGAGGTTTTTGTAGATGGATGCGGTTTTCTATAAGGACAGTTTTTTCAGGAGAGAGAAAAATGGCAGATTTTGAATTAAAAGGAAAAACGATCCTGATCACGGGCGGGTCGTCAGGAATAGGGAAAATGACGGCTGTGTTATGCGCCGAGCAGGGCGCTCATGTGATCATACTGGGAACAAATAAGGAGCGTCTGGATCAGGTGCTTCGTTCCCTGAAGGGCACAGGGCATAGAAGGGTTGTCTGTGATCTGACAGAGCACAGGGACTATGGCTTTTTGTTTGATGAGATCGTGGAAAGGGCTGGCAGACTCGACGGTTTGGTCCACTGTGCAGGGATCAACGGGGTCTATCCGTTACGAGCGATCAAAAGGGAACATCTGACCCAGGTCATGGGAGTTCATTTTTATGCTTTTGTAGAATTGGTAAAACAATATGCAAAAAAGAAAAATTCCCATGGGGGAAGTATTGTCGCAGTATCTTCCGCAGCCGCAGATATTGGCGAGGTATGTCAGACTGTATATTCTGCCGCGAAGGGAGCTGTGGATGCGGCGGTGAGATGTATGGCCGTCGAACTAATCCCCAAAGGGATACGTGTGAACGCCGTCAAGCCGGGGATGATAAAAACCGAAATGATGGATCGTGTGCTGGAGAGGGGGAGTAAAGCAGAATCTTTGGGAGCAGCTTCTCGTTTGGGTGTCGGAGAGCCGCAGGATGTAGCGAATGCCGTTTTGTTTTTGCTCAGCGACAGGTCGAAACACATATCGGGGCGTGAGATTTTAGTAGATGGATGCGCGTTATGATAAAGAAGGGGATATGGATATGGTATATGAGAAGATCATACGAGGGAAATTTGTAGATTTAAAAAGTATTACGTTAGAAGATGCGGAATTTTCTTATGCAATCCGCAGGGAAGAGAAAAACCACACGGTGGGACAACCGGCGGCTGATCTGGAACGGCAGAAAGAATTTATCGAGTGGCAGCGGAACCAGCCGGGAGATTATTATTTTGTGGTATGGAATAAGAAGGGGGAAAGAGTGGGACTGATCGGCGTTTATGACATCCGGGACGGCGTGGGAGAAGTGGGGCGGGAAGTGAGTGACGGAACGCCGATGGAGGCGATGGAGGCAAAAGTACTGCTGGAGGATTTTTACAGGGATATCCTGCATTTAAAAAAAGTGACGGCTGTAATCTATACTTCCAATGAAAGACAGCTGAGTAATCAGAAGAAACTGGGAATGACGATGAAACGGATCGTGGAACGAAATGGGGTCGAATGCGCTTATTTTGAAACCGATGTGGACGGAACGCAGTTTCAAAGGATCCGTCAATTATTAGAAAAGATCAGGGGGCAGGAACAATGAGCAGATTGATCTCGTTCGTGATCCCGTGCTATGGGTCAGAGCATACGATAGAAGGCGTGGTAGAAGAAATCATGGCGTTACACAAAAGCCATCAGGAGGATGAATATGAAATCATACTTGTGAATGACTCATCGCCGGATCATGTGTGGTGTAAGATATGTGCCTTGTCAAAAAAATACGATAACGTCAAAGGGATCAATCTGGCGAAAAATTTTGGGCAGCATGCGGCCTTGCTTGCCGGTTACCGATACACGCGGGGGGAGATCATCGTATCTTTGGATGATGATGGACAGATCGCCGTGGAAGATACTTACAAGATCATGGATGAACTCGAAAAAGGATATGATGTGGTTTATGGCAAATACAGGGTAAAGCAGCACAGCAGGTTTCGAAACTGGGGTTCGCGTTTGACGAAAACCATGATGGTTCATTTGGTTGATATTCCAAAAGATTTTGAAGGCAGTAGTTTTTATGCGGCAAAAAGATTTTTGATCGAGGAAATGGGGAAATATGAAAATCCGTATGTCTACCTGCCGGGCCTGGTGTTCCGTTCAACAAACAAGATAACATCTGTTTTTGTCAATCATCGAGCGAGAAAGGAGGGCCGTTCCGGATACTCATTAGGAAAACTGATTGCCTTGTGGATCAACGGTGCAACGACGTTTTCCGTTAAACCGCTGAGGATTTCCGCGCTATTAGGAATTGTTTTTGCCATGATCGGGTTCGTAGGTGCTTGTGTTGTAGTTATGAATAAGGTGTTACACCCAGATATGATGGCGGGCTGGAGTTCATTGATCTGTGTGATCTTATTGGTTGGCGGCATTTTATTGATTTCATTGGGAACGATCGGGGAATACATCGGAAGGATTTATTTATGTATCAATAAAACGCCACAGTATGTGGTGAGAGATTTTGAGAACGGCATCAGTGGATCAGATGAAAGTATGTCTCGGAAGAACGAGATATGAAAAGGAAGAGGAAAAACATGGATTATTTATTTGAAGATCAAAATGGAACGAAGTACGATGAGGAACAAGTGTTACAGACATTAAAAGCGGTTGGGGCAGATGATTGTGAGAGTTTGTTTCTCCATTCCGATGTCATGTTTGGAAATGTGAAACGGGGATTTTCCCGTACCGCCTATCTGGATTCCCTCTATCATGTGTTTGAACAATTGGGTGTGCGTCATCTTATCGTTCCGGTCTTTACTTATAGCTTTTGCAACCATGAGGTGTTTGACATCACAAAGAGCAGAACGACGATGGGGGCATTCAATGAATTTATCCGTAAAAAGGAGGGACGGTATCGGACGATGGACCCACTTCTTTCCCTGTCGGTGCCGGAATGCCTGCGGGGGGACTTTGCATCGGTCAGCAGCCATTCGCTTGGTGAGGGAAGCGGACTCGATATCCTGCATCATATGGACGGAGTAAAATTTTTGTTTTTTGGCGCGCGTCTGGGAAATTGTTTTACGTATGTCCACTATGTGGAGAAGATGAAAGAAGTGCCGTACCGGTTTGATCTGGCGTTTGAGGGTTCGATCGTGGATGAGAGAGGAGAGTGTATTCCGAAAACGCAGTCGATCCATACGGCCTGCGGCGGCGTCCAGGTAGCAGAATATTACTATTTTGAGGATTATTTAGAAGAGAAGGGATTGTTACGGAAAGAAAAGCTCGGTGATAAATTCGTTTCCTGTATTTCGGAACGTGATGCCTACCGGGAAATTTCAAATAAGCTGGATCAGGATATCCACTATTTTTTAGAAGTTCCTTTTGAGGAAGAAGACCTGACAAAGATATATACGATGGGATTACATGGCGAAAAGATCACCCATTGTTAATAACAGAGCACAAGGAGGACGATAATGCAGAATTCGGTACTTGAGTATTTTGAACGCACGGTGAAACAATTTCCGGACAAAATTGCGGTATGCGATCAGGCGGGACAGGTGACGTTTTGCGAATTGCAAAAAAAGGCATATGAGATCATGGCTCAGATCAAGAGCCGCGGGAATGTAAAAAAAGAGCCTGTCTTAGTTTATTTAAAGAAATCGTGGCAGTCGATCGCCGCGTTTTTAGGCATTTTATATAGCGGCAATTTTTATACGCCGACCGATGTGGATTTCCCATTTAAAAAAGTAGATAGCGTCATCGAACAATTAAAACCGCGCTATATGATCACAGATACAGAACATCTTCTTACATTGCGCGAGAATGGAATGTCAGACGAAATCGTGATCAATATCGACGATGCCGTGCAAACAGTGGGGGAAGCGGACTGTTGGGAAGCAATTGATACCGATGTGGTATATACGCTTTTTACATCCGGATCTACCGGGGTTCCTAAGGGAGTTGCCATCAGCCACCGGAGCATCATTGATTATATCGATTGGGCGAGGGAGACCTACCAGATTGGCTCCGAGGCCCGCATCGGAAATCAGGCGCCATTTTATTTTGATAATTCCACACTGGATATATATTTGATGCTCAGCACGGGGGCGACGTTATACATCATCCCGGACCGTTGCTTTACGTTTCCAGTTAAATTGCTGGAGTATGTGAGGGAAAAGGAGATCAATTTCGTGTTCTGGGTGCCCTCTGTCTTTGTCAATGTCGCCAATAAGGATTTACTAAAGCAAATGGATTGCTCCTGTTTGAAGAAAATCTTATTTGCGGGTGAGGTCATGCCAAACAAACATTTGAATTATTGGCGGAACTATATTCCGAACGCCTTGTATTCAAACCTGTATGGCCCGACGGAAATCACGGTGGATTGCACGTATTACATTGTTGATCGGGAATTTGCGGATGACGAGCCGCTGCCGATCGGGGTGCCTTGCCGGAATTCAGATGTGATCATTTTGAGTGACGAAGATGAGCTGATCACGGAACCGGACCGGACCGGAGAATTGTGTGTCAGAGGGAGTTCCCTGGCGATGGGATATTGGAATAACTGGGAAAAAACCGATGAAGTATTTGTCCAGAATCCGTTGAATTCCCATTTTCCTGAGAGGATTTACCGCACAGGCGACCTGGTTTATTACAATGAGCGAAATGAAATCATGTTTGCCGGACGCAAAGATTTCCAGATCAAGCATATGGGGTATCGCATTGAGATGGGAGAGATTGAAACGGCGGCCGGTGCGATTGATGAAATGTCAAATGTCTGTGTTTCTTACGATACGAGTGAGAAAAAGATCATTTTATTTTACCAGTCCGAACAAAGCGTGTCCGACCGCGACATCCGCAAGCGGCTGGCGGGGATCCTGCCGAAATATATGCTGCCGGCGGTCTATGTAAAAGTAGATGAATTTTGTTTTACGGCGAATGGTAAGATAGACCGGAAGACCATGTTGGATCAGTATTTAATAGAGAAATGAGGTGAATGGATATGGAAAAGATCATGGCAATGTTGGAGGAGATCCGTCCGGAGCATGATTTCAGGGAGAGTACGGATTTTATAGAGGACGGTTTGCTGGATTCGTTTGATCTGATCACATTGATCGATATGCTGGAAAGTGAGTATGGGATCACAATCGACGGACTGGAAGTTGTACCGGAAAATTTTTGTTCCGCGGAGGCGATTGCCGGTTTGGTGAAAAAGAGCGGAGGCGACGTGTAGATGAAGACGACATTTTATGGCAAACGGATCCGTTCTATGCTGGGCGTCCTGCCGGAAAGGGAATCCTTTTTTGAGGATGAGGTGGGGAATTATTCGTTTCCGGAGAAACAGACGATGCGCTTAAAGCGGGTGATGGGGTATGAGAAACACAGGATCGCCAAACCCGGCTCGACGGTGTCCGATTTTGCCTGGTACGGGGTGAACTACATGCTTGAACAGGAATGGATCACAAAAGAGGAGATCGGGGCGCTGGTTGTCGTCACATTATGTCCGGATCATTTTGTTCCGCACATTAGCACGATCGTTCACGGAAAGCTCGGTTTAAGCGAGGATGTGATCTGCATGGATCTGGCACAGGGGTGTTGCGGGTTTCTTCTGGGATTGTTTGAAGCGTTCCTGTTGTTAGATCATATGGAGGATAAAAAAGTCGTGCTGGTGAATGCCGATGTTTTGAGCCATAAAGTTTCTCCGCGTGACCGAAACGACTATCCTCTGATCGGTGATGCGGCAGCGATCACGGTCGTTGAAAACAGCAGGGAAAAAAGTGAGATCTTTTATGAAATGTACATGGATGGTTCCCGCGGAGAAGTTTTAAAGATCCCGGCGGGAGCATTCCGTATGCCGAGCACGGCGGAAACGGCAGTTATGAAGGATATAGGAGATGGTAATTTTAAATCGCTGGACCATATGCACATGGATGGCAGCGAGGTATTCAATTTTGTGCAGACAAAAGTTCCACCGATGATCAGTCAGGTGTTGGAGCGTACTGGTAATACACGGGAGGACATTGATTATTTTCTGTTCCACCAGCCAAACAAGTTTATGCTCCAGAAATTGGCGCAAAAGATTGGGATTCCATGTGAGAAGATACCGATGAACCTTGTAGAAAATTACGGAAATCCGAGTGGTGCGTCGATTCCGCTCGTGGCGCTGCATAATTTGGGGGAAGAACTGAAACATAACGAATATCGCTGCTGCCTGTCCGCTTTTGGATCCGGACTGGCATGGGGAGCGATCATTATGGAACTTGGCAATCTTACTCATAGTAAGATCATCGAGTCGGATCTGTAACGGAGGAGACAGTGGAAGCTAGGAGCGAAGCATTTATTTCGGATCATATCAGGAGAATAAAAGCAAGTGGGAAAAAAGTATGTTCCAATAGCTACTTGCGATTTGCGGAAGATGAGCAGAAATGGGAGACGGTAGTTTCTCCGGCATCTATCCTGATCCTGAACGTCGATCACGGCGTTCACCGCCTTCTTTTTTATACAACGGATTTTGATGATCTAGGGAAAATGATACGCAACTCGTTGGCACGCGCAGAGGAATATGTCATTGAAATCGTGTCAAAAGATGAGAATTTGTATAAGGAAGAATTGGAGAGTATGGGGTTTGCGGTGCTTGCCAGATTATGCCGCGTTTCGGTCAAAGATATATCGCCGGTATTTCATGAGGGAAACGAGATCTCCCGGATGGTGGACGCATCTATTCCAACTGGGGCGAAAGTAGAAGACGCTGATAGTATTTTGCAAACATTAAGGAATGTTTTTGATACACGCATCAGCCATCTGCCCGGGCGGGATGAAATCTGCCAGTCCATCCAGAGAGGCGAGGTTTGTATTTACAAAGATGGGGATTTAAACGTGAGAGCTATTTTGCAGAGTGTAGAGGCCCCCAAAAGTTTTTATATCAATCAGGTTTATAACAGTGAGCGAAAGGAAGTCATCCATTCCATTATGTACGAAAAATTAAAGTCCTATCATGTTGGCGGCGGCCGCTATGTATATGCCTGGGTGGATGAAACGAACCTGGCTTCTTTAAAGTTTCATGCGAAATATGGAATGCAGCCGGATGGTCTTTATACAAGTGTATATACGTATCAGGTATAACAGAAATGAGGGAGATCATGCAAATATTATCTTTTCCCGGACAGTACATCAATGAACGGATGTATCTGCTCCAAAGCGGAAAGCGGATCATACTGATCGATGCCGTTCGAAATGAGAAGGCGGATGCGTATTTAAAACAAATCCGTCCGCATGACGTATGGATTATATTGACACATGAGCACATTGATCACATTTATGGCGTGAATGATCTGAAAAAAAAGTTTCCGTGCCGGGTTTTGTGTTCCCAAATGTGCAGTGCCGCTATTGGCGATCCTAAATTAAATATGGCGCGCTATCAGGAGGTGATCCTCGGTCGGAATGACACTCGTTCAGAACTTGATTTTGAGTATCGATGCGAGGCGGATCAGACATTTGAGAAAAAGTATTCTTTTGACTGGCAGGGCCATATGTTCCGTTTATATGAAACGCCGGGCCATTCGAGAGGAAGCATCTGCATTTTACTTAATGACAGCGTCGTGTTTACCGGTGATACGCTATTGAAAAACGACCCGGTCATTACAAGGCTTCCAGGGGGAGACCGGATTGCTTACCGGCAGAAAACACTTCCTTTTCTGCACTCGCTCCCGCCTGACAGCTATGTCTATCCGGGGCATGGGGAGGCGGGGATGCTGAAAGATTGTGCGCTGGAAAGAGAGGGATAGCGGTATGGAGAAGAAAAAAACAAATGTTAAGACGATCCTCTGTCTGCACCTTTTACTCATGGTTTTTTCGGCTTTTGGCATATGTTCGAAAATAGCGGCAGCGCAGCCGTTTTTGTCGTTTACATTTATCCTGTTTTACGGGATCGTAATCTTAAATCTTGGTATATATGCGATATGCTGGCAGCAGATCATTAAGCGGATGCCATTGGTCGTGGCGTTTGCGAATAAGGCGGTGACAGTCATATGGGGAATCGTATGGGGGCGGATTTTTTTTGGCGAGACGATCACCGCGGCGAAAATGATCGGTGCGGTCGTGATCATCTGTGGTATTTTACTTGTGGTAACGGAAAAGGAGGAGAGTCATGGTTAGGTATATTGCTCTTTATCTGTTTTCTGTTTTTATTTCTTCCGTATCTCAGATTTTATTGAAACGGAGTGCGGATCAGGAGTATGAAAATATTTTCAAAGAGTACCTGAATCCGAACGTACTGATCGCGTATACGATCTTTTTTGGCTCGAGTCTGCTTACGGTCTTTGCGTATAAATATGTACCGTTGTCGATGGGGCCTGTATTAGAGTCCAGCGCGTATGTGTTTGTCACGGTTCTCGGTTATGTCTGTCTTCATGAGACGATCGGGAAGAGAAAGGCAGCGGGCATGATTGTTATATTGCTGGGGATTGCCATGGTTTTATCAGGAGGAAGATGATGTTGAAAAAACGGGTTTTGCAGGCGGCAGCGGTCGTTACGCCGTTTTTGTGTGCCATATTTGTACTAATGATAACGGGGCACGGCGTAGATTTCAGTATATTGGTTCCGGCGTGGAATGATGAGACGGGATGGTTTTCGCAGGTGGCAGCTATGGTGGAGTACGGGCATCCACTGGGAT
This sequence comes from uncultured Eubacterium sp., assembly GCA_910589665.1. Taxonomy (GTDB): domain Bacteria; phylum Bacillota; class Clostridia; order Lachnospirales; family Lachnospiraceae; genus Eubacterium_F. Next base: position 11,163 of record CAJUTR010000011.1, read on the forward strand.
ACTATGGGTATAATGGAACACATGCTGCTGTGGGGACATTTGGCCCGTGGGGGATCGCGCCCCTGATCCCGTATTGGCTGTTTGGGTCTGTCTTTGGCTGGCATGTTTGGTCTATGGCATTAGCTAATATAAGTTTCCTTTGTTTGGCAGTTGGGATTTTCATTTTACTCACAAAACCAAGCTGCCGTCAGCTTGGCTGGATCATAGGCATGTATTGCTGTCTGAATATAACGGTCGGCTATTCGATGACGGCGATGTCGGAAGGACTGCGTTATTCCCTTGGCATCGTTTTATTGGCGATCCTTCTTTATCTGTCGCGCTGCCTTCGTTCCTGTAAGGAAGAAGGGTGGAGAAAGAAACAGTATATCCTGGTGATTGTTCTCGCATTCGTCATGTTTTACGCCGTGAATGTTTATTTAGTATTTGCACTGGCAATTCCTGCGTTCTGCTGGATCGTATGTTCCCATACAAGACGATTCTGTAAATTTCGTATACCGATCAGCGTTGGCGTGACGCTTTTACTCTCATTTGCAGCCAATTATCTGATCGGACTCGTGACAGCACCGTATACAACGTCTACGTTGGCAAATATGATCAACACGTTTCGGGAAGAGGGCTTGTACAGGGGGATGTATTTTGCGGCAGATACGCTGTTTCATAATCTGCAGACCGTGAATCTGTTTCTACAGGAAAAGAACGGGGAAGTTCTGGCCTGGTTTTTTACAAAATATGTAGCTGTGACCGCTTTTCTGATCTGGCAGATGATCGCACCAGAACGGACGTCAGGGCGGAATAGGATGAGTTGGAAACAAATAAGGTATTATGCTGTTTCCTTATATATTCTTTTAGGTTTTCTCGTGGGATACTGCCTGTTATATACAGGGAGCGGCTGGACTTTGTGCCGCGGGATCAATACGGGATTCACGATCTTTTTGTTCTATTTGTGTTCGTGTAAGGAGCATAAGATAAAGAAAATAGTTATTCTTCTATCACTGGTCAGTGTGATGAGTACATATGGGTATTACAGCAGCCTGACGGCAGAGCGGCAGACGACCGCTGAAAGCCTGGAGCATCTAGAAGAGGACAGGGAGCGCATCGCAGAGGTGGTTCAAATATCACCGGAGAAAGACAGATGGGAAAATACGATCGCGTGTTATGGTGACAGCCCTGCGAGTGTGGCGATTCCGGCTGGCGCTGGGTTGAATGCCATGATGAACGGCGGCGTGGAGCTGCGTGCCCGCTATGCGTTTGTCTCGCAAAAAGTGCGTGGCAGGTATTTGGAAATGCTTCTGCAAAATGGTCATAGCGTCATTTATGAAAATGATAGTTTTCTGATCTTATGGAACAACGTGGATGGAGGAGATAACGATGAAGGATGATACACGAAAATCAGAAATGATCTATGTGATCTTTTTTGGGATACTCTTTTTTGTATTTTCATATTACATTTTTACCGAACTTACCAAAGGCGTGATCACAAAAGATTTTCCCAGTCATATGGAGGGCGCGGAGCTGATATTGGATGGGCAATTGCTTACGCTTTTAAAGGCTGACAGTTATCCGTTATGGCAGATCTTTGTCGCTTTGACGGCGGCGCTGTTCCGGATGCCGGTGGCAGCCGCCACGGCGCTCGTCTGTTCTCTGCTGAATGTAGCTGATTTTTTATTGATCATTCGTTTTTTTAACCATTATGAGTTTCGTGCGAAGACGATCGCACCGCTTTCGTGCGCGCTCCTGTTGCTCGGACCAATGTATCTTCCGTGGTATAATCCCAATATTTACCTGGGGCAGGGCACGCCGAATGTCTGGCATAATCCGACGACAATCTGTGTGCGGCCATTTGCACTGGCAACGTTTCTTCTGATCATCCATTTATTGAAAAAGGGAGAGGAACAGAAGGTATGCCGCAGGAAGGAGTTTGCGATCCTTGCTGTCATGCTGGTGTGCTGCAATCTGGCAAAACCCAGTTTTATGCAGGGGTTGATACCCGGACTCGGTCTGTATTTTGTGTTAAAGCTGGTCAGGCAGCGCGGGAAGAATCTGATGTTTTATCTGAAAATGGCAGCGGCATTTGTTCCATGCGTCCTGCTCCTTGCCATACAGTGGGTCATTTCCTTTCAGAGTTCGCCATCTGCCGAGGGCGGGATAGCTATTTCGCTGTTTGAGGTGATGAAGAGGTATTCACCGAATATACTGATTTCTACAGTGCTGGGAATGGCATTTCCGCTTTACGTCATGATCGGCAGGTGGAAAACCGTACGGAAAAAGCCGGAGCTGCAACTACTTGGCTGCACGGTGTTTGCCGCTTATCTCGAACAGTCGCTTTTGATGGAAACCGGTTATCGGAAATATCACGGTAATTTTGGCTGGGCGTATCTTGTTTTTATGTTCCTTACGTATGTTTTTTCTTTGCGGGAGTTTTTGTTATGGAACCGGGCGTATGAGTATGATCGGCGAGGGGAGAGGAGTGCGGTGGGTATCGGCTGGGTGCTGTTTTTCATTCAACTGGCGATCGGGGTTTATTATACGTTTCATTTGTATCGTTAAGTTCATGGTGGCTGCAAAGGCAGCTTTTGATAAGGGTTACGTAAAGATTTACAGTGCAACAAACATTTGATGGGATCCGTATGTAAAATCAATAAAAGGGGAAGATAATAATGGTCTGTATGAATGGCGGATAAAGTTTTCGAGCAACATGGCAAGAAAATGAATGGTAGTTACATGATCTGGTAAATTTAGCAAAAACGGTTGACAGAATCAACGTTGTAACTTATACTGATAAATATGCGGTTTGAGGATATTGAGAGGAGTAAGACTGGGAGTATCAGACGATGGTGGGATGGGATATCCCGCTTCTTTTTGCTATTCCATTTCATCGCAGCAGGACCTTCTTTTTTCACTTCCTTTTTACAGAGGATATGACTTAGATTTTCCAGCGATGCTATGTGAAATTGCGGAAGGGGAGCTTTTATATATAAATTTGAAAAAGAGAGGAAATAATATATGAATGAGAAATTGAAGAAAGAAATGCGTTTATTGATTCCTCTAATATTTATCGTAATTCCTGTGTTGATCTTCCTTCCATATTATTTAGAAGGGCAGTTGCCCGGGCCAGATGACCTAGTACAGTCTTTTGCGAATAGAAAGTATTTGACAGAAAGCATTGAGGAAGGTGTTTTTTCCCAATGGAATCCGTATTTATCAAACGGTATTCCCCAATCGGGAGTCGATGCGCTTAATATAAGCAATTTATTTTTCTTGATTGCGCCTTTTCATCAGGCAATATACTTGTTTTATATTGCGTTTCTATTTACAGGGGCGCTGTTCTTTTATTTGTTTTTAAAGGAAAATGGATGTTCTTATGCGGTATCAACTGTATTTGCTGTGATTTTTGAATGTTCGATCCAAATAAACGGGCTGCGTAGAAATCACCCATTCGTTGTTGCAGTGATCTGCCTTTTTCCAGTCATGATGTATTTTGCTAAGAAATTTATCCATACCAGAAAGACAGGATGGCTTTGTATGGGGGCGGTGGCTGCCGGACTGCAGGCAACGATGATGATACAATATAGTGTCTATGCGAGTTTGATACTTTTCATTTACATTTTGCTTTCGTGTCGTTATCAGAACTTTACATGGGTTGAGATTATAAAAAAAGCGTTGATATGGTGTGCGGTCTGCTTTGGGGTATATGCGTATGCGCTCTTTCCAACTTTGAGTATACTTCGTGAATATGCAGAATATGGTTCCTCAGAGACTTCTTATGGAGTGTTTACTTCTTGGTCGGTTCATCCGGTCAAGCTGATCCAGATGATCATTCCGCAGTTTTTTGGAGAGTATGATATGCCGCTCGGGACAACGTATTCTTCGGAACACGATATTGAGTTATATCTTGGGATCTTCGTGCTGCTGCTCGTGATGGTCTTGGTGGCGAAAAAGGGAAAAAACCGCAATGTCCGTCTGGAAATGTTATGTGCGGTGATTGCATTATTGTATTCGGCACTTGGACATATTCCGTTGATCGGTTGGATCGTGTATCGTATTCCATTGCTGGGAGGATTTCGTTGTGCGGCAAGAATGTTGTATATTTTTTATTTTTTTATGTTTTCACTTGCTGCTCAGAGTCTGGAAGATTTGTTCCAGAAAGATTCCTTTGCTGCGCAGATCGTGCGGTTAAAAAAACTTTCCTTTCGATTATTATCGGGAATCGGAGTTATCGTATCGCTCGCAGTCTTTTTCGCTTTTTTCTGTGTTACGGAGGAACAGAAGCAGGAATATTTTATGAAATTGCAGGACAGGCTGTTTTTGCCGTTGTTTTATATCGCGCTTATCACGGTTGTTGTGTGGTTTTTGTCTAAGAAAAAAATAAAGGAGCATGTTTTTTTGATCAGGTGGAAGAGGTATATAGCGTGTGTACTAGTACTTCTGATCACACTTGCAGAGACGCTTCCATATAGCTTGTACTCTGAAACGTCCAGCCTGGCTGAATTTCAGATAGGTGAAACGGAGCAAAAATTAAAAGAGACGCTTGGAACGAATAAGGTCTGGGATGTGTTGGACGAACTGGATGTTTCGCATAAAAGTATGATTTCTCAAAACAAAAGCCAGGTGAAAAGGATTCCGTCCATTAATGCGTACGTCACGTATAACAATCCCTGTCTTGTAAGGTATCTGGGAACGGTTGATGGTCCAGATGTACCATTCAACTCTTCGGGATTGTTGTCGGGAGCTGTCAATGCCCGCAACATTATCGTATTGAAACAGGAGTTTTTATCCATGATGGGAGTCCGGTATCTCATTGATTCCAGCGGGTTGATCGAAGAGAACGGCGGACGGATCTACGATTCCAAAATTGGCGCCAGTACCGTGACAGTGATGGAGGACACGGTGATGGAGTGTGGGATGAATGGAGTTGGACAGGAAGTCAAGGAACTTGTCGGTGGACTTTTGGGAAATGCCTGTTATAAAGTTAAATTCCGTATCAACGAGCAGGACAACAGTCATCTGACCAGTTTGTCAGTTGATTTGTACGGAGGGCCGTCTTATGACCGGACATCCCAGCAGGCTGATTTTGTGCTGGAAGAAGGTAAAAATGAATATGAAGCGTATTTGTATACCAGCCGGCCGGAGCTGGCGACAGAAGATATTCGTTTGAGGATCATATTCCAGTCAGATACAGATAAAGTCCGTATGGAAACCTGTGAAGTTTCATTGTATCCAATGGTTGAGAAATATCAGTATTGGGGAACGGATGAAAATGGGGTAAAAATATATGAGAATCCGGATGCAAAAGATATTTTATATTTTCCCAAACGCATAAAGAGGATGAGGGAATTTGATGATATATATTCCGATCATGAAAGTTGCCATTACAGCGAAACAGCATATGTAAATCGGAAAAGCCGGAAACTCTCACAGGTGGAATCAGAGGTAGAGTTGGTTTCATATAAGGGAGATCAAATAGAAGCCAGGGTGATATCAGATGAGGATACATATTTATGTTTTTCTCAAAATTATTCGCCGAACTGGTCGGTTAAGATCGATGGGAAAAAGCAGAAGGTCGATATGGTAAATGGACTGATCATGGGAACCAGCATTCCTATGGGAGAGCATACGGTCGTCTTTGAATATAAAGACCCTGCCTATTATATAGGTTATGGAGTTACATTGATAACGGTTGTGGCGCTGTCCGTCGCGGGGATCGTGTCATGGCAGAGAAGAAGGAAACATCGCAGGCGCAGACATAAGTGATGCCGGAGCATATGATATGCCGATAAATGGAAACCAATGTATGGACAAGCGCTGCGTTTTATGATATGCTATGTTTTTGAGAATGAGAGAGTTGAATAAGATTCAGAAAGAGAGGGAACAATGAAGATTACAAAAAAGAATGAATCCATGCACTATTTTGCCATCGGGGCAGTCATTGGGCTTGTTTTGTTTGTGTGCATATATGGTTTTCGGGTGCTTGATTTTACGTACGATGAATGGCTTCTTACTGGAAAGGATTTACAACAGCATTATGTGGGATGGAAATTTTTCAGAAATGCGCCATGGACGTTTCCCATCGGATGCCATAATGGACTGACGCACCCTTACTATGTAAGTGTATTGTATACGGATTCGATTCCGCTTTTTGCCATCTTTTTCAAATTATTCTCTCCGGTTTTGCCACAGACATTTCAGTATTTTGGTCTGTTTGGTCTCATGTGCTATATTTTGAACGGCGGAATGGCATCTGTCCTGATTGCCAGATTTAATAAGAGCAAGTTGTTTTGTGCGTTGGGAAGTATCTTTTTCATTTTATCCACCCCTGTCCTTCAGCGTCTTTTTGGCCTGCTGACAGAAAACTCAAGACATACTTCGCTCGCGGCACATTTCCTGATCTTAGGCGCTTTAGGTATATGGATTTATAAAGATAAATTTGAGCAGTATTGGAAGGCAGCGTTGGCATTTAGTATATTGGGAGTATTATGTGTGCTTATCCAGATGTATATTATTTTTTGTGTGGGCGGCATTATGTGCGGCTATCTTTTGCATTGTCTGCTAAAGGAGAAGGATTGGAAACGTACTTTGATCGTATTTGCAAGTTTTATCGTTAGTTCCCTTCTCGTGTTTTTTGTGATCGGCGGGTTTACGGATGTGCTTGCGTCAGGAAGCAACGGGTTCGGCATTTATTCGGCAAACCTCAATACGCTCATTAATCCGTACAAGTATTCGACTTTTTTTGACGGGATGGGAATGTACAGCGGTCAATACGAGGGTTTTTCCTATCTTGGCTTGGGAATGATCATCTTGTGCCTGATCAGCACTGGATTTTTGATCGGTGGGGCAGTCCGGTACGGACATAGGAAAATGCTGAAATCCAAGATCAAAGAATTTATAAAACAGCATTTTTACGGATTGTTTTCTCTTTTTGTCGTGATTTTTGTATTTGGAGGGCTTGCGATCACGACGTCTGTATATTTGGGAAAAAGAATTATTTTACAGGTGTACCTGCCGTCGAAATGGTATGATCTGCTGGCGATCGTCCGCTCGTCAGGACGCTTTATGTGGGTGATCATGTATCTGGTGATGATTTTAGCTTTATACCTTATTACAAAACTGATACGCAATAAAAAGGTTTCTTTGGCAATCGTAGCATTGTGCGTATGTGTGCAGATGGCAGATTTGGCAAAGCCAATTTTGGCCATTCATGATCAGTATACATCGGAAGCGGTAGAAGATGATACACTTGCGGCAGACGAATTTTGGGAAACGCAGTTAGGAGATTTTAAGCATGTTGTATATTTTCCGGTGAATGAATATGGCCTGTATCAGATGATGCAGATCGGTACGAAGGCATCCAATGTCGGTGTGGATGTAAATTACTTTTATATGTCACGTTTCCTTACAAACGAGTTAGTAAAGCAGGAGAAAAAACGTTTGAAAGAGATTTTTGAATCGGGTCAGCTTGACGATGATACGCTGTATATTTTGGATTACCAGAATGCTCATTTGTACAAAGACCGGTGCAATATATATGAAATTGACAATAAAATTGTTGCCTGCAAAAGGGTTTTGAATGGTGTAAAGAAATATCAGGATGTGTATGTGAGTTCAGAAAGTCCATTGGTCGAATTGGAGTTTTCTTACGATGGACTTGGACGCAAACAGGCACATAGAGGATGGAATGAACCAGAGTATGGGGATGATGGCATGTGGACTTCTGATCAGAGTGTTGTCAGGGTTCTTTCAGGTGGAGCTAAAAAAGCCCATATCACAGTCGAGTATGAAAAAGGACGGAAAAAAGGAAAGACCAAGATCACGTTCAATGGAAAGGTGAAAGGATATATCAACAACAAAGAATCTGGGAGTTTTGAATTTGATGCTAATCTGAAAGAGACGATTTCGAATCGGAAATCAAAATATATCAACTGGTTGTTTTTTGATACTAGCAGTACATTTAAAATAAAACCGAAAGATGAGGTCCTTCATTGCGGCATTTATGTAAAGAAGATTACGATAAGTTATACGAAGTGAGATTGTGATTGAAATAAGGAGGCTATATGAAACGGATAAAGAATAAGATCGACCAGTGGAATGAGGGGAGTGGCGGCCCGTCTAAATATGATATGATCGCTGCCCTGGCGATTGTGTTGTTAATCTCTTGTTTCTTTTGCTTTTTAAAAGATTTTAAACTGACTGTGATGCAGTCTTTGACATTTGACGCATGTATTTTTAATGGGAAGGTACACAAATTTTACAGTATCGTCAATGCGCAGGCGCTATCTGGGTATTATGACAGCGTCTGGGAGAATTCGTTAAGTGCTGGAGCAAATTATTCCATCATTAACTATGCGACACTTGGAATCGTATGCCTGCCTCTGTATGTGATTGAAAAAATAGCAAAAACCGCAGTGCCTTTTGTCCTTTATGAGGTAATTGTGAAAGCGGTATTTGTGGCAATTACGCTTTACATGACAAAACTGGTCGGTGATATTTGTTCCTTGGTTTCCATGGATGAGGGGAGGAGCAGATGGTTGAAATTTGCCTTTCTTTCCTCACCGATTTTGTGGTATAGCTGTTTGATGATCTCTCAAATGGATATTTTTTCTTTACTTTTTCTGATGCTGGGGATCCGTGCCTCCATCAAAGGGAGGAAACGGCCGGAACTTCTTTTTTACGCGCTGTCTGTCTTTTACAAGCCGTTTGCGCTGATTGCCATTATTCCTATCATTTTATTGAAAGAGAAAAGGATCCTCTACATTTTTCGGGATGTGCTGTTTACGCTGGCGGGACTTTTGTTCCAGAATGTCGTGTATCATTTTGATTCGGGATATGCCAGGGTTCAGGAATATATGGGGGAACTTTATAATTTTTCAGAACGTTTCTTTTCTTCGGGATTTGTGACCAGTCGTAATGTCTATACGGCAAACGCTGGTTTTTTTGTGATTTCATTTGTGATCATCTGTGTCATTGCTTATAGCATTCGGAAATTTGACTATCATCTGATGTTTGCGCTCCCTTTTGCGTCGTGGTGTGCGTTTGTCGTTTTTGTTCAGTGGCATCCGAACTGGCTTGTATTTATGATCCCGTTTGCCGTGATGATACTAGGTTACAGCTACCGGATCAAGCTACAGTGTGCCATTGAATGCGTGTTCATGATATTTTTCCTGTTTGTCAATTCGTTGGGATGGTTATTTAATTATGACAATGACCTGATCAATGGAGGGATTCTGTCCCAGGTATTTGGTCTTTACAGTGAGGGCGGTGAGTTTGGAACCATCCGACCGATTCTGACGGATAAATTGAGCGCCATTCCGGTTGATTTTTATATTTCGGTTCTTTCAGCGGCGGCGATTGCAATGGTCGCTGCGGTGGTAATGGATGTTTACAGAAGAAGGAAACAGTATTCTTATGATATAAGGGAAGCCAAATTTGAACGAGGAGTCATGTGGCTGCGTTCCTTGCCAGTCCTTTGCTTTATTGTTTATTCGCTTGCTACCTGCATATAGTTGTTTGAAAGGAGGATATTATGCTTGGTAAAATTCGTAATATCAAGCTGCCGTTCTGGGCCAATCTAATGATATTTCTTATATTTGGCAGCTTGTTCGTGCTATACAGTATCCGACTTTTTTATATTATGCCGATTGATTCGGATTACAGTAACCTGATATTGGAGGCATCCGATATTATTAGTGGAAATGTACTCCTAAATGACTGGATTCAAACGGGGATCTCTTTTTTGACAACGGATCTGCTATATTATATAATTGCTGTGCTTATAAATGGTGTTTCCCGTAATTCATATTTAGTGGCGAGTGGCCTTATGTTTTCCTGTATGTTGTTTTCAACGCTGCCACTGATCATGCAGGGGGAAGAACGTAAGTATAAATGTACAGAGTGGCTCTTGTACTTGGGCTTATGCACGTTCCCTTCGATCGTTGGGATCAATTTGCTGCGTGCCCACACAGGTGTGTATGTTTGGATCTTTATTGCCGTCGCATGTTTTTGTCAGTTGTACAAGGGGACATGTAAGAAACGGCATTACATTTTGTTCTGCAGCTCGTTGATCTTAGGATGTATTGGGGATGCGGTCGTAGTGCCGGTGGCGGTGCTGCCTTTTCTTTTGTATTGTGTACGTGATATGTTGGCGAATAAGCGGATGCGGTTTAAACGCGATCTGCTTCTGATTTTACTTACGGCAGGTTCTGCTGTGACAGGTAGTGTTCTGGATAAGTTGTATTATGTGGTGGGGACGGCTGATAAGAATAGTTTTTTGAAAACGAAGAGTTTTGAAAACTTTGATGCCTATATAAGCAAGTTGAATATTTATCTGCACGCGGTTCTTGGCATGAATGATGCGGATTTCACATCTTCAGAGCTCCTTTCTGTGGATACCGTTTTCTTTTTTATCAAAACGGTCGTTGTTTTATTTGGTTTTTGCCTGATCGTTTATCATGTTTATCATTTTATCAGGGGAAGGAAATGGGATATCATCAGTGAAATACTCAGTCTTGGTTTTCTGTTTGTTTCGATCGTGTTTGTCATTACAACGATCTCTAGTGATATCCTGAGTGCAAGATATATCGGGACATGCCCTTGTATCCTGGCAGTTCTCATCATACGTTATATGCGGAAAAAGAATGTGTTTGATGTACGTTTTAGTATGAATAAAATACCGGTATGGATGGTCGCTAATGTTTTGGGGATCGTCTTGTTGTTTCGAAGTTTCATACCGATTCGCGAATTGACTTTGGCAGAGACGGAGCAGGAGAGAGTCGCCTCGGTGTTGGAACAATATGAATTGGAATCCGGGTATGCGAATTTTTGGGATTCTTCCATTATTACTGTGGTCTCAAGACAAAAGGTTAAGGTCCGGGCGGTGACAATGGGTGATGAGGTTGCGATCTTTCCGTGGGGCTGCAAACGGTCATGGTATGAGGAGAAGACGAACTTTATCCTGATACGGGATCCCGAGCATGTGGAGACTGGTGTGACCTATGAGAACGCGTTGCGGATTTTTAAGACGCCAAAGCAGGAAGTGGATTTTGAAAATTACAAGATACTCATTTATGATCATGATATTTCAGACAAATTGAGAAATGTTGTGAGAGAAAGAATGATAAATTAAGAGTTGGAAATGAGGATAGATATGATTGATTTAACATTTTTTAAAGGAAAAAAGGTGCTTGTGACAGGACATACTGGTTTTAAGGGATCCTGGATGTGCCGGACACTGATTCGTGCAGGTGCGGAAGTAACGGGGTATTCGCTAGAAGCACCGACCGAGCCCAATCTTTTTGGTTTGGCAGGGATTGGCGAGGCCATGAATTCTGTGATTGGTGACATCCGTGATCTGGAAAAACTGTCCGGTGTTTTTGATGAGATAAGGCCGGAGATCGTGATCCATCTTGCTGCACAGCCGATCGTGAGGGATTCGTACAAGGATCCGGTCTATACGTATGAGACGAATGTTATGGGAACGGTAAATATTTGCGAGTGTGTCAGGAAATATGACTGTGTAAAAAGCTTTTTGAATGTGACGACGGACAAAGTGTATGAGAATAGAGAATGGGAGTGGGGGTATCGTGAAAATGAACCGTTGGATGGTTACGACCCGTATTCAAATAGTAAATCCTGTTCGGAGCTTGTGACACACAGCTACAAAAATTCGTTTTTTACGGATGGAAGGGTTGCCGTATCGACGGCAAGGGCTGGTAATGTCATCGGCGGCGGGGATTTTGCCAATGACCGGATCATTCCGGATTGTGTCAGGGCGGCAGAAAAAAAGAAAGATATCATCATAAGGAATCCGTTTTCCACAAGACCGTATCAGCATGTTCTCGAACCGGTCATTGCCTATCTGATGATCGTAAAGGGGCAGTATGAGGATCCGGAATTGCAGGGGTACTATAATGTGGGACCGGATGAGACGGATTGTGTGACGACCGGGGATCTAGTGGAGATGTTCACAAAGCGGTGGGGGGAAGGGCTCAAATGGATCGACCAGTATGATGGTGGACCTCATGAGGCGAACTTTTTGAAACTGGATTGTTCTAAGCTAAAGACGACATTTGGATGGAAACCGAGATGGGACGTGGCTGAGGCACTAGACAAGACGGTGGAGTGGACAAAAGCATGGTTTGCGGGTGAAGACGTCGCAGAGGTCATGGACAGGCAGATAAAGGACTTTGTATCCATATAACAATGAAAACAGGCAAAGAAAGGGAATATACTATGTTTGAAAATCAGAATGAAAAGCAGGCAAGAGAAACGATTTTAGAGATGGTGAAAGAGTATTGTGATAAGTACCACAATCAGGAGAAGCCTTTTGAGGAGGGAGACCGGATTCCGTATGCGTCCCGTTATTACGGACACGAAGAAATGGTAAATCTGGTGGACAGTTCCCTGGAATTCTGGCTCACATCTGGTCGCTATACGGATCAGTTTGAAAAAGACTTGGCCGGGTATCTGGGGATCAAATACTGTTCTCTCGTAAACTCGGGTTCATCGGCGAACCTTCTTGCGTTTATGGCGCTTACGTCCCCGATCATGGGAGACAGAAGAATCCTGCCGGGTGATGAAGTGATCACAGTGGCGGCGGGATTCCCGACGACGATCGCTCCGATCATCCAATACGGTGCAGTCCCGGTATTTGTCGATATGACGATCCCTCAGTACAATATGGATGCTTCTATGCTTGAAGAGGCTGTTTCGGATAAGACAAAAGCGGTCATGATCGCGCATACACTAGGAAACCCGTGGGATCTCGGTGCGATCCGGGCATTTTGTGACAAACATAACCTGTGGCTCGTGGAAGATAACTGCGATGCGCTCGGATCAAAATATACGATCCATGGGGAGGAGAAATTTACTGGCACGATCGGTGATGTGGGAACTTCCAGCTTTTATCCCCCTCATCATATGACGATGGGCGAGGGCGGCGCTGTGTATACAGATCATCCGTTGATCCATAAAGCAGTACGTTCCCTGCGCGACTGGGGAAGAGACTGTGTGTGCCCGTCCGGAAGGGACAATATGTGCGGCCACCGGTTTGATAAACAGTACGGGGAACTCCCTTTGGGATATGACCACAAATATGTCTATTCCCATTTTGGCTATAATCTGAAGGCGACGGATATGCAGGCGGCAGTAGGATGTGCCCAGCTTGCAAAATTCCCTGCATTTGTAGAAAAGAGAAGACATAATTTTGATCGGTTGCGTGCGGCGCTTACGGATGTAGAGGACAAGCTGATCCTTCCGGAGGCGTGCCCAAATTCAAAACCGAGCTGGTTTGGTTTCCTGATCACCTGTAAAGAAGGGGTGGATAAAAATAAACTGGTTCAGTATATCGAGGATCACGGTGTGCAGACACGTATGCTTTTTGCTGGAAATATCGTAAAGCAGCCGTGTTTTGATGAGTTCCGCGCATCCGGAAAGGGATACCGCGTGGTTGGGGACCTGAAGGTGACAGACCGAATTATGAATGATACATTCTGGCTTGGCGTTTATCCGGGAATGACAGATGAGAAGATCGATTATATGGCGAAGGTCATAAAAGAGGCACTGGCAGACTAAAGGTTTGAAACATTACGTCTGAATGGATGGATTGGATGCCTGTTTTCGGGGCAGGAGAGTATAGAGATGAAAAAAGTAATTAGTGTGATGATACCTACGTTCAATGAGGAAGAGAACGTAGTGCCGATCGCAGAAGCGGTGATCGATGAGATCACGGCAAACCTTCCTCAGTATGATTATGAGATCCTTTTTATTGACAACGATTCTACCGATACGACGAGAGCGAAAATACGGGGATTATGTGAAAAGAATAAGAGAATCAAGGCGATTTTCAATGTAAAAAATTTTGGACAGTTCAATTCCCCGTTCCACGGCCTTTTAGAGACGACGGGGGATTGCACGGTTTTGTTATGTGCGGATTTTCAGGACCCGATTCCGATGATCACCCAGTTTGTACATGAGTGGGAAAAGGGATACAAGATCGTGATCGGGATCAAATCGACGAGTAAAGAAAATAAGTTCATGTATTTTTTGCGAAGTTGTTACTATAAGCTGATCAAGAGAATGTCCAGTGTAGAGCAGATTGAGCATTTTACTGGATTTGGTTTATATGATAAGACATTTTTGGATGTGCTGAGGAATCTCGATGATCCGATGCCATTTCTGCGGGGGATCGTGGCGGAGCTTGGCTTTAAACGCAAAGATATTGAGTATCAGCAGGAAAAGCGGCGTGCCGGGAAAACCCACAATAACTGGTATAGTTTGTATGATGCCGCCATGCTCAGCTTTACTTCTTATACCAAAGTGGGAATGCGTATTGCGACGATCATGGGATTTGTTCTGTCCGGTTTAAGCATCGCTGTGGCATTCATTTATCTAGTCATGAAGCTTGTTTTCTGGGATCGCTTTGTAGCCGGTATGACGCCGATCCTTTTAGGGATTTTTGTTTTCGGATCGGTGCAGTTGTTCTTTATCGGATTGCTGGGAGAATATATCATGAGTATCAATTCAAGAGTGACACGTCGTCCGCTTGTTGTCGAGGAAGAGCGGATCAATTTTGAGGATCAGGAAACGGAAGGGGAGAAAAAATGAATAACATAGCGGGAAAACTTTGGAATCTCATCGAAATAATGGTGCGGGGAATCTTTGGATTGTTCTTCCGCATCTTCCATATCAAATGTACCGAGGAGCAGTGGGAGTCGCTTCTGCAGTTCGTGCGGTTCGGCATTGTCGGCGCGTGGAATACGGTGTTTTCGTATGCCATCAACGTGTGTTGCCTGTTAATATTTAAAAAAATGGGTATATTAAGTGTGGCGGACCTGGATATGTATGTGGCGAATACGATCGCGTTTATCCTCAGTGTTCTCTGTTCGTTCCTTCTGAACAGCCGGTTTGTATTTACGCTGGAAGAAGGACAGAGCCGCAGTTTCTGGAAGGCGTTATTAAAAAGTTACCTCTCGTACGGATTTACGGGGATCATTTTGAATAACATACTGGCTTATGTATGGGTTGGGATTTTTGGTATTTCCAAATTTGTGGCACCGCTGATCAGCCTGATCATTGCGATTCCGATCAACTTTTTTATGAACAAGCTTTGGGCATTTAAGACTGAGACGGAATAAGGCGGTCTCATAACGGGGGCGATGAATCGGCGGGCAGCTTGTGATTGTCCCAGAAAGATGTGAAAAAAACTTTTCAAATGAGGAAAGATATGGTAAAATGGTTTCGAATGAACAAATGACATGGAGGAAAAACATGGGAATCAGTGTTATCCTGCTGGCATACAAAGAGGAAGAAAACCTCAAAGTCCTGTTGCCGCAGATCATAGACAATGTGAAAAAGACAGGGGAGGAGTATGAGATCCTGGTGATCGATACAGCCGAACCTCTCGATGATACAGAGGGCGTATGTAAGACATTTGGGGCGAGGTATATCAACCAGGAAGAGCCAGCATTTGGCGGCGCGTTCAAGACGGGCATCAAGTATGCCGAGATGGACAAGTTCCTTATTTTAGACAGCGATGGTTCGCACAATCCAAAATATATCCCGGCCATATATGAGAAGTTTACGAAAGAGAACTGCGATGTCGTGATCGGCTCGCGGTACGTGGAGGGCGGGAAGACGAACGACGCGAAGAGTTCGATCGTGATGTCTCATATCTTAAACGGCATGTTCCGGCTGTTTCTCGGCATTAAGGCGAAAGACATTTCGACCGATTACCGCATGTATCATACGGAACAACTAAAAAAAGTTTCGCTGACGTGCCGGAATTACGATGTGCTGCAGGAAGTGCTCCTGCGTCTCCGGTTAAAAAAGGAAAATAAAAAATTGAAGATCGGGGAAGTTCCCATTGAGTTCGACAAGCGTATCTACGGCGAGTCGAAGCGGCGGCTGCTTCCGTTTATCATGAGTTATATTAAGACATTGTGTAAGCTTACCGTTACGCGGATGGTTGGGAAATAGGTGGAAAGATAACAGAAAGGTAATGATATGATGTATCCGATGAAGTTGGCGCCAGTGTATAAGGACTACCTCTGGGGCGGCCATGAGCTGGAACGGCTATATGGAAAGGCCGGAGAGGGGGCGTGTACGGCGGAGAGCTGGGAACTTTGCAGCCTGCCGGAAGGAAAGAGCGTCATAAAGAACGGTCAGTACAAAGGCCGGTTCCTCAGCGATATCCTGGCGGAGAATCCGTGCTTTGTTTCACCCAAATCCGGATCCGGGGACCGGTTTCCTATCCTTATCAAGTTCATCGACGCGAAACAGAAGCTGTCGATCCAGGTACATCCCTCGGATGACACGGCGCGGCACGAGCTCGGTGAGGAAGGAAAGGCCGAGATGTGGTATGTCATTTCAGCAAAGCCGCACTCTTTTTTATATTATGGGCTGAATCAGGAACTATCAAAGGATAGGCTTGAGGAAAAGATCCGGGATGGCTCGGTCTGTGACGTGCTGAACCGGGTCGAAGTGCATGCGGGGGACGTGTTTTTTATCCACCCGGGTACGATACACGCGATCGGGGCTGGGATGGTGATCGCCGAGATCCAGCAGAGCTCGAATACGACATTCCGCGTGTATGACTATCTGCGCAAGGACAAGGATGGGAATTACCGGGAACTTCATATCGATCGGGCAATCGAGGTCATCGACCGCACGCCGATCGTGCCATCCCAGGTATTTGATAATAACGAAGTACGCCTGAAAGAGGGACGGCTCCGCCGTTTGTTCGAGTGCAACTATTTTAGTGTTCTCCGCATCGAAAATTGGGGCGGGAAGATCAAGTTCTGGTGCGACCGCAGTTCGTTCCACTCGCTGCTCGTCGTGAGAGGGAGCGGGTATCTGGAATACAGGGGCAGACGGTATGATTTCCAGGCTGGCGACAGCATATATATTCCGGCGGGGATGGGAGAATATTATATCCATGGCCGCCATGAAATTTTGATGTCAAAGCTATAAAGTGTCAAAGCGATAAAGAAAGGAATGGGTATTTCAATGAAAGTAACAGCAATGATCATGGCAGGAGGACGGGGCGAGCGGTTTTGGCCGAAGAGCCGCAAGAGCCTGCCAAAACAGTTTTTAAGCCTGACGGATGATGGTGTGACGATGATCCAGGACACGGTGAGCAGGATCCTGCCGCTTGTCGATATGGAGGATATTTACATCGTGACAAATCGGGATTATAAGGAGCTTGCGATGGAGCAGCTGCCGGAACTGCCGGAAGAGAACATACTGTGCGAGCCGGTCGGCCGGAATACGGCGCCGTGTGTCGGACTCGCCGCCATGCACATCGGCAAGAAGTATGACGACGCTCTTATGATCGTACTGCCGTCAGATCATTTGATCAAATACAATTCCATGTTTTTAAATGTGCTGCGGGATGCGTGCGCGGTGGCGGAAAAGGGCGAAAACCTGACGACGATCGGTATTACCCCGAATTACCCGGAGACCGGGTACGGCTACATTAAGTTTGATCCCGACCAAAGTGAGGGACGCGCGTACGGCGTGGAGCGGTTTGTGGAAAAACCCGATCTGAAAACGGCGAAAAAGTATCTGGCGGACGAATCTTATCTGTGGAACAGCGGTATGTTTGTGTGGAAGGTTTCTACGATCCTGGCAGATATAGAAAAACATATACCGAATACGTACGAGGGGCTGGTGAAGATCAGGGAAGCCATCGGTACGGAAGAGCAGGATGCCGTACTGGAAGCGGAATTCCAAAAGATGGAATCTGAATCGATTGATTACGGCATTATGGAAAAGGCAGATCATATCTATGTCATTCCAGGGACATTTGGCTGGGATGATGTCGGTTCGTGGCTGGCGGTCGGAAGGATCCGCTCGACCAATGAATTTGGAAATACCGTTCAGGGAAATGTAATCACGGTGGAGACGAAAAACTCGATCATCGAGGGAACGGACAAGCTGATCGCGGCCGTAGGGTTGAAGGACATCATCGTGGTCGATACCGATGATGCGCTTCTGATCTGTGACAAAGGTCACGCTGGCGATATTAAGAAAGTACTGGAGAACCTTCGGATCTGCAACCGGAACGAGTACATTTAGTACAAGGATTCATGTTCTGTACTTTGTGTCATATCGGCCGGGGAACGGTGTTCCATGTGTTTGTATGAAACCCGGCATGATAGGAAAAAATAGATAAAAATGAAAAAACAGGTTTTTGAAAGGAGATAATATGAAACGTGCATTGATTACAGGTATTACTGGACAGGACGGTTCTTACCTTGCGGAATTGTTATTGGAAAAAGGATATGAGGTATACGGCATCATGCGCCGTAAAAGTGTAGTGGACTATGGAAATGTGGAGCATATCAAGGATAAACTGAATTTTATCTATGCGGATATGACCGACGTGGTATCCCTGATCCGCGCGATGCGTATCAGCCAGGCCGATGAGATCTACAATCTGGCGGCGCAGTCGTTCGTGGCGACGAGCTGGGAGCAGCCGCTCGCGACGGCGGACATTGACGCGCTCGGCGTGACGAACATGCTGGAGGCGATCCGCACGGTGAAACCGGAAGCTAGATTTTACCAGGCTTCTACGAGTGAGATGTTTGGTCTCGTTCAGGAGATGCCGCAGAAGGAGACGACACCGTTTTATCCGCGTTCCCCATACGGAGTTGCGAAAGTGTATGGACACTGGATCACGAAAAATTACCGCGAGAGTTATGATCTGTACGCCTGCTCCGGTATTTTGTTCAACCATGAGTCGGAGAGGCGCGGACTGGAGTTCGTGACGAGAAAGATCACAGATGCGGTAGCGCGTATCAAATTAGGCGTTCAGGATCATGTGGAACTCGGAAATATGGATTCGAAGAGAGACTGGGGCCATTCAAAGGATTATGTGCATGCGATGTGGCTCATGCTCCAGCAGGATAAGCCGGATGATTATGTCGTTGCTACCGGCGAGACGCGTACGGTGCGTGAATTTGTCGAGCTGGCGTTCGGCCATGTAGGTATCGATGTCGAGTGGAAGGGCGAAGGCGTAGATGAGATCGGTGTGGATAAGGCGACAGGAAAGACGATCGTGACGATCAATCCCAAATTCTTCCGCCCGGCTGAGGTGGAAGTGCTTCTCGGCGATCCGTCAAAAGCAGAAAAGATGCTTGGATGGAAGCGGGAGATCTCATTCAGCCAGCTTGTGGAGGGAATGGTAAAGAACGACCTGGCATTGGTAGAGAAAGAAATCAAGGTGCAGTCGATCCAGTAGTCATCATTTTGAGGCAGCCAGCACGTTAAGGGAATGGTGAAGAACGGTCTGGCATGGCAGAAAGAGAGTAAGGTGCCGTCGGCCTAGTAACAATGACGGCACAGAAATGAGGGGAAGCATGAAGAGAGCATTGATTATCGGCGGAGCCGGATTTGTGGGACAGTATTTGGCAGATTATCTGCAAAAGGATTGCGGATATGAGGTCTGTTCTACGAAAATGAAAAATGAGGAGCTTCCCGATACCGATTATGAAGTAAGAGACATGAACCTCCTCGTCAAAGAAGAGGTAGAGGCAGTTGTGGAGCAGGTTGACCCAGATTTTATTTTTCATCTGGCGGCACAGAGTTCGGTGGCCGTCTCGTGGTCAAATCCGCAGCTGACGGTGGATGTCAATATAAAGGGGACGATCCAGCTTTTGGACGTGCTGAAGGATCGTCAGTTTAAGGGCGGCGTCCTGCTGATCGGCTCCGGTGAGGAGTACGGGCGCATTTTGCCTGACGAGGTGCCGATCGTAGAAGATACGGTTCTGAGGCCGGGAAATATTTACGCGGCTACAAAGAGCTGTCAGAATATGATCGCCGGCATTTATGCGAAGGCATACGGCCTGCATCTAGTAATGGTGCGCGCGTTTAATCATGTGGGACCGAAGCAGTCCCCGCAGTTTGTCGTTTCCGATTTCTGCAAACAGGTGGCAGAGGTGGAGATGGGACTGCGGGAGCCGGTCATCCATGTGGGAAATCTGAAAGCACAGCGCGATTTTACGGATGTCCGTGATGTCGTCGCCGCCTATGAGTGTCTCGTGCGGCTCGGTGAGAGCGGAGAGACATACAATGTCGGTTCCGGTACTGCTTACACGATCGAGCATATTTTAAATCAGATCATCGCCCTATCGGGGCGGGAGATCCGCGTCGAGGTGGAGAAAGAGCGTTTACGGCCGATCGATGTTCCGCTTATTGTCGCGGATGTCACGAAAATAAAAGAGCGGACAGGCTGGGAACAGAAGATTTCGCTGGAACAGACGCTGCAGGATACGCTGGCGTACTGGAGAGAGAATCTAGTGTAATACCGGTCATACTGCGCCTTTTGGCGAAATATGAGCGGTACCATGCACTGGGTCAGTAGAAATACGTTGAGTTTGGAGAGGGAAAGGAAGAGTAGCATATGGGTCGAACAGAGAATTTTGAGCGATGGCTGGCTCATGTAAAGGAAGCCGATTTATTAGAGGAACTGGAGAGTATACGCGGGAACGAGGAAGAGATCCATGATCGTTTTTACCGTGAATTGGAATTTGGTACTGGGGGACTGCGCGGCGTGATCGGTGCGGGGACGTACCGGATGAATGTCTACACGGTAGCAAAAGCGACACAGGGATACAGCAATTACCTGACGAAAACAGTCAAGACGGGTTCTGCGTCGAATCCGTCGTCCTCCGCCTCGGTTGCGATCGCGTATGACAGCCGGAATAAGTCGGATCTGTTCGCAATGACGGCGGCAGGCGTGTTTGCTGCGAACGGCATCCAGGTTTATCTGTATCAGGAACTGATGCCGACGCCGTGCCTTTCCTATGCGGTGCGCGCGCTTTGCTGCGATGGCGGCATTGTGGTGACGGCGAGCCATAATCCGGCAAAGTACAATGGTTATAAGGTCTATGGATCGGACGGCTGCCAGATCACGCTTGAGGCAGCGGAAGCGATCTTGAACGAGATCGATGGCGTGGACGTATTTGATGATGTGAAGTCGGTCGATTTTGAGCAGGGCTGCGAGTCAGGAGCGATCCAGTTTATTGACCAGAATGTCACGACGGGATTCATCGACGCCGTGTCGGAGCGGGCGCTGAACCCGTCCGAAATCGATAAAGATGTATCGATCGTCTACACGCCGCTGAACGGCACAGGCCGGTATCCGGTGACGAGATGCCTGCGGGAAAACGGATATACCCAGATTACGATTCCGGCCGAGCAGGAAATGCCGGACGGTAATTTTACGACATGTCCGTATCCAAACCCGGAAATCCGGGAAGCGCTTGAGGTTGGACTGAAAAAGGCGAAAGAGATCGGGAGCGATCTACTGCTCGCGACCGACCCGGACTGTGACCGCGTCGGCGTTGCGGTGGCAAAAGGCGACGGCGAGTACCAGCTTATTTCAGGCAATCAGATGGGTATCCTTCTGTTTGACTATATCTGCCGTACAAGGCAGGCAAACGGCACGATGCCAAAGCGGCCTGTGGCGGTAACGACGATCGTTTCCACGAAAATGATCGACCAGATCGCAAAGCATTACGGCGTCGAGGTCAAGCGTGTGCTGACCGGGTTTAAGTTTATCGGAGAACAGATTGGCTTTTTAGAGGAACAGGGAGAAGAAGATCGCTATATTTTCGGATTTGAGGAAAGCTACGGCTATTTGAGCGGCGGTCATGTGCGGGATAAGGACGGCGTAAATGCGTCCCTGCTGATCTGTGAGATGTTTGCCCACTATAAAGCAAAAGGACGCTCCCTCATTCAGGTACTTGATTCGCTGTATGAGGAATACGGATATTTTCAGGAGTCACTGCAGTCGATTACCTTTGAAGGTGCGAGCGGGGCAAAGAAAATGGCGGATCTGATGGAGAAGTTCCGGACGGAGCCGCCGGCTGATATTGCCGGATATAAAGTACTAGGCGTAAAAGATTACGAAAAGGGCGTAGGAGAACTGCCTAGATCCAATGTTCTCGAGTTTAATATGGAGCAGGATGTAAATGTGCTCGTGCGCCCGTCTGGTACGGAGCCAAAGATCAAGATGTACTATCTAGTGAAGGGCAGCAGCGAGGCACAGGGTAAGTCGATCGTTTCCTCTTTAGAGGAATACTTTACGAACGTATGTGGGTGAATATAAAAAACTGGATGATAAGAAATGAGAAGCAAAAAGGGGTTCTGTTTTTGCTTCTATTTTCTATTGCCTTTTTGGGAATCTTTCTTTGTACGTACGCGCTGTTTTTCCTAAACGGGAAATCCTTTATCTGGAATTATGATGGTATAAAACAGCACTTTGCGGCGCTCGTCTATCTGGGCCGCTACTACCGGGAACTGGCTGGTTCGTTTATGCGTGGGGACTTTACGCTGCCGATGTTTGATTTTTCGATTGGCATGGGGGAAGATATCATAACAACGCTGAATTTTTATGGACTGGGCGATCCGCTCACCCTGTTAGCGGCTTTTGTTCCCGAACAAAAGATGGAAGCATTATACAATTTTCTTGTGGTCTTCCGCATGTATTTGTCTGGTCTGTCGTTTGCCTGGATGTGCCGGCAGCATGGAAAACGCTATAGTGCCGCGTTTATCGGGGCGCTGATCTATGCGTTTTCGGGGTATGCACTGCATGTGGCAGTGAAGCATCCGTTTTTTGTCATTCCGATGATCTTTCTTCCACTCTCGGTCGTTGGACTGGAGCGTGCACTTGATCAAAAGAAGCTGTCGCTTTTGATCTCACTGGTCTTTTTGACAGCATTGAACGGGTTTTACTTTTTTTATATGAATACGGTGTTTCTCGTTTGGTATGCGGCTGTCCATCTGGTCTGCAGGAAGGCGGGGGCGATGGAATGGCTGAAGAGCATCGGGAGGTGCGCGGCTGCTTACGCGGTCGGAATCTCGATGGCAGCCGTGATCTTTCTGCCGACAGCCGTTTCGTTTCTGACCGGAACGAGAAGCGAGAGTTCGGTAAACCCGGGAAATCTCCTGCATTTTAATTTTTCCCGCTATCTTGATATGGCAGCGAGAGCAATCGGGACGCCGAGGATCACTTGGGATTATCTCGGACTCGTTTCTCTCGTACTTCCAGCGCTCGTCGTGCTGTTTGCCGTTCCTCTCCGACGGAGAGGGTTATTTCGACGAGACGGTTCGATTCGACAGGACTGTTTGTCTCAGCAGAGCGGATTGTCCCGACCGAACAGTTTGATTTGCAAAAATAAAGAGTTAAAGGTAAATATAATTATCTGGACTGCGCTGATGCTCCTGCCTCTTGGTGGGTATGTGTTAAATGGTTTTTCGTATGTGTCCGGGCGCTTTTTGTATCTCGTGGCATTTGTGTATGTGATGGGAACGGTTGAGGCGCTCCCTGTGCTGCTCTCACTGAATAAGAGGAACATAAAGATCTGCTCGGTGGCGGGATTGGTATACGGGGTAGTAGTTTTGATGTCCAAAGACGGCGGGTTCTATGAGGGGTTTGGCATGATCATGCTCGCCGTGACTCTATTCCTCCTTTTTTCCGGCTGGTTTCGTGGTCTGGGACAGAGATGGAAACTTTCACTGCTGACCGTCGTTCTATCTTTGAATATGATTGGAAACGGCTGGTTTTTGTTTGGGGCGCAGGGGTATGTCAAAGAGTTTGAAGATGCGGGGACGGCGCTTGAGACGCTACGCAGAGCGCCAGAGAATGAATCGCTGGCAGGGGCAGAGGAGGCATCCGGGGCAGAGGTTTTTTACCGCGTCGGCTCTTCGGTCTGCACGAGTGAGAACGCGGCGATGGTAAATGGAAACTACGGGGTGTCAAGCTATTTTTCGATGTCAAATCCAAACCGGATCCGATATTTGCTGGAGATGGAAAACGGAGGCGTGCTTGACAGTATGTTTAAGATCGCGGGCATGGACGGGAGGACCGCTCTGTTAGCGCTGGCATCGGTCAAATATTACGCGGTGCCGCAGGAGTCTTCGCAGGGGGGGGTACCATATGGCTTCAAACTCGTGAAAGAGTTTGAAAGGGGTCGGAAGCGGTACGGATTGTATGAAAATGAAAATTTCCTGCCGCTAGGCATCACGTTTGATCGATACGTGTGTGAGTCGGACGTACGCAGCATGAGCGGCTTGGAAAAACAGGATCTCATGCTGAAAACGGTCGTTTTGGAAGAGGAAGTGCCCGGAATATCAAAAGTGGATGTGACGCAGCAGACGGAACGTAAAAATCAACAGAATGCGGAACTGTGCAACGTGCCGTTTACGATCCTGCCGGATGAGAATGTCGAGTTGAAAGGGGACACGGTCCGCATCAAAAAGGGCGGAGCGAGAATCACGATCGAGTGGGAGACAAAAGAGGCCGGAGAATATTATGTTTGTTTGGGGAATTATAAAATAAAAAGTAAGGAGCGGACGTATTGTGATATCACGATGTCATGTCATGATACCGAGAAGACGATACGGGCGCTGAAAGATACGTGGAACTGGTACTTTGGGCGAGAACGATATTTGTTAAATATGGGTTTTATAAATTGGAAAGAGCAGCATACGAACTGCGTCATCAAATTCCAGTCCTCCGGAACTTTTTTGAAATCCGATCTGAAGGTCTATGTCCAAAGTATGGATCCGTATGTAGATACCATGGCAAAGCGGAGAGAGGACGTTTTGGAAAACGTTGCGATAGAGAAAAACCGAGTGGGCGGCGGGATTTCAGTGAAAGAAAAGAAGCTGTTGTTCTTATCGATCCCGTATAGTGACGGCTGGCGGGCAGATGTCGATGGGAAAGAGGCGAAAATCCTCCGTGCGGATACGGCTTATATGGCATTGGAACTCGAGCCGGGCAGCCATCAGATCGAATTGGAGTATACGACGCCGTTTATCCGGCTGGGCGGCGGTATGACCGTACTCGGGTGTCTGGTATTTGCCGGTTATGTATGGATGAGTCGAAGGGGGAAGAAACGTGGAGTATAAATTTCGATTTTCAGTTGTGATCCCGGTGTATCTTGTGGAAGGGTATCTGGCGGAGACGCTTGATTCGGTCATTGCGCAGGATATCGGGTTTTCGCAGCATATTCAGGTCATCCTTGTAAATGACGGGAGTCCGGATGACAGCGAGTCGATCTGCCTGGCGTATCAGAAGCGTTACCCGGACAATATCGTATATGTGAAACAGGAAAATGCCGGAGTCAGCGCGGCGAGGAATCACGGCATGAAGTATGTCGAGGGAAAATATGTAAACTTTTTGGACTCCGATGATAAATGGACGAAAAATAGTTTTCGGGCTGTATACCATTTTTTTGAAAAGCAGTATGACAAGATCGATCTCGTTTCGTGTCCGCAGAAGTTTTTTGAGGCAAGGGACGAATATCTCTGGCTGGCATTTAAGTATGAAAATGGCAGCCGGATCATTGATGTTTTAGAAAAGTATAATTACATCCAAATGCACGTAACGGCGTCTTTTGTGAAAGCGGAAGTGCTTGCGCGCCATTCGTTTGACGAGGATCTGAAATTTGCGGAAGATTCCAAGTTTGTAAATTCCGTGATACTCGAAAAATTGAAATACGGTGTGGTGTCAGATGCGCTGCATCTTTATCGGAAGCGCGTCAATGCGTCCTCTGCGATCCAGAATAAAGGCGTATCGAAAGAATGGTACCTGGACACGCCAAAGCACTATTATCTAGAACTGATCGAGGAATCGATCGACAAATACGGTACCGTGCTTTTGTACGTACAGTACCTGATCCTGTATGATTTTCAGTGGCGCCTGCGCGATGACCTGTCGCGGATCCTGACAGAAGAAGAGCAGGAGTGGTACGAAGACTGCCTGAAAGAGATGCTGAATCATATGGACGATGACCTCATCTGCCATTTGGATAAGATGTATGTGGAATATAAAATATTTGCGCTCTCCCTCAAATATGGCCGCGATATTCGGAAAGAACTGAAATACCGGAAGGGGAGTTTGTATTTTCATCATATTAAGATATACAGCTTTCAGGCAAAGTCGTTGTTTTCTGTTGATGTGCTGGAAGTAAAAGAGGGGATGCTCCAATTGTCCGGCCGCATCTGGTGTCCGTTTGCGGATGAGACGGACTTCTATTTTCAAAATGAGAAGGGCGAGCAGTTTCCCATCCGTTCGAAACCGGCGGGATTTCGAAAAGCGGTCATTTTCGGCAGGGAGATCATGCGCGTGCGGGGATATGAAGCTGTGCTTCCGCTTTCAGGTGTCCGCGAATACCGCGCGTTTGCCACATATCAGGGCCGTTTTCCCCAAAAGCTTTTTATTCGTGCGGGTAAGTTCTCACATCTGAGCCAGGAAGTCAGTGAGATCTACTATCACGACGGCGGGTATCTATTCGATCATGAGGAGGAAGAAGGAAGGATCTGCATCCGGCGAAAGCGCTTTTTCCCGCATATGATGAGGGAATTGCGCCTTTTAGGCAGATGTATGAAAGACAAAAAATATGAGATCGCTGCGTACCGCATCCTGTATCACCTTGTAAAACCGTTTTTGCGCAGGGAGCGGTGGATCGTCATGGAGCGTATCCATGTGGCGGGTGACAATGCGGAACATTTTTTCCGTTTTTTGGCGGAACATGCAGAGAGGGATGTGAAGGCGTATTTCACGATTTCGGAAGACAGTGAAGATTTTAACCGGATGAAGAAGATCGGAAAGGTGCTGCCTTTCCGCCAGTTTCGATATAAATTAAATATACTTTTAGCTAAAAACATCATTTCCTCCCAAGGAGAAGATAATATTTTTAATCCGTGGGATAAAGACAGCGTGTATATACGTGATCTGTATAAATATAAGTTCATTTTTTTGCAGCACGGGATCATAAAGGATGATCTGTCGGAATGGTTGAATAAGTTTAATAAGAACCTCCATATGTTTGTTACTTCTGCGAAACCGGAATATGAGTCGATCCTGAACGGGGATTATTTTTATGACGGATCGGTCGTCAAGCTGACGGGACTGCCGCGGTACGATAACTTAAATCAGAATATAAGACCTGAGAAGTCTGTGATCATCATGCCGACTTGGCGTTTTTCCCTGGCGTGCCGTCTCAATAACGACACGGGCGAGAGGATTTATAACCCTTTGTTCCGAGAATCGACGTTTTTCCGTTTTTACCAGAAGCTGATACAGGATGAGAGGCTGATTGCAGCGTTAAAGAGGAATGGGTATACGGGAAAATTTTTCCTCCACACGCATCACCGGGTGCAAATGAAAGATTTTGAGGATAATGAGACGATCCGTCTGTTGCGGGACGGCATTGATTATCAGGAAGAGTTTGAAAAGAACGCGCTTCTCGTCACGGATTTTTCAAGCGTGGCATTTGATTTTGCTTATTTGAAAAAACCTGTCATCTATACGCAGTTTGATCTGGACACGTTTTTTCAGGGCCAGGTGTACTCCAAAGGGTATTTTGACTATGAGAGAGACGGGCTCGGGCCAGTTTGTTATGATTACGAGACGACGGTGCAGACGATCATCGACTATGTGGAGCGGGACTGCCAGCTTGCGCATCGTTATGATGAGCGGAGCAGCCAATTCTACCGCTGGTTCGACAGCGATAACTGTAAACGGGTGTACGAGGAGATCCGCGCGCTCAGAAAGCCGTGAAAGGGGGAGATGCCGATGGGAGCAAGGGAAATTTCAGGAAATCGTACGTGGCTGAGTGATATCGAGCCATCAGTTCCTCTCGTCGTCCTATGCGGGGAAACGCCGGATGGGAAAGGGCATATAGCGGCAGTCGAAGAACATTTTGATTATGCCGCGGCCGACCCGGGCCGTATCTTGCTGCGCCGCGCAGGGTGGAAGTCATTGGAAGAGGCGGGAGAAGCGTCGGACTTTTTTTCAATCTGCCGGCTGTTTTTAGAGGAATCTCGTTTTTATGCGCAGCCGGACAAATGGCGAAAGGAACGGAAGAATAGGGAACAAATGGGGGACGATTTGGCGCTGTCAAAAGCGATGGACGGCTATGAGGAGATCATTGATCAGGTTGTGCAGACTTACGGAGAATTCCTTCCATTTTTTCAGTGCCTCATCTTGCAGGATCTGGTGCCGCGCTTACAGACAGCACAGACATGTCAACAGATAGGAGTGGAGGAGGAATCGCTCCGGCAGCTATTAGGACGGTTCGATGATGATATGATCGCCGGGTGTGGCATACCCGGAGACATACTGATCCGGCTGCTTTCGTTTAAATATCAGACGGACATTTGTGACAAGCTTGTATATCGCAGCGGAAAACTGAAATTTGAGAATCTGCTCGTCGTACCACTGAAAGAAAATCCGTTTGTCGTGGATCATATGACATGTGAGGATGGTATATGCCGTCTAGGGGGTACGGTGATGCTTCCTCTCGAGAATGACGTGCTGGAATATTATTATGCCGATAACCGGAATCGCAGTTATGAGATCGAGTGGGAGGATGGACCGGAACTGTACTTTTTAGGCGAGCGCATGCGGACGAGGAAACGGTTTACGGCGCAGTTGAACGTGGGTAAAAAGCCAGTCGGGATGCGGTTCATGTACCAGTATAAGGGCGCGTTTCATGCCAGGATCCGGATGACATTTTCGGATGAGATCGGGATCGAGGAGGATACAAGTCGAAACACGGCCGTTTTCGGAAGGTATTATATGAAGATGGAAAACAGGATCTTATTTGTGTCACCGCTCCAATGGAAAACGAAATTAAAGCTTTTCTTTACTTTTTCGCGAAAAAGCATTAAAATGAAACAAGAAAAGAAAGGAAGGATAAGAGGAACACTATGATTTACGGAGTTGTACTTGCAGGAGGCGTCGGAAGCCGGATGGGTGATATGGGAAAACCGAAACAGTATTTACTGCTCGGGGATAAGCCGATTTTAATCCATACGCTCGAAAAATTTTATATGCAGAGTGAGTTTGAACAGGTGCTGGTATTGTGTCCGGCCGAGTGGCTGCCGCATACGAAAAACCTCATACGGAAATATATGAAGGACGATGGACGGATCGTTGTGCTGAAGGGGGGAGAAACCCGGAACGAGACGATCATGAACGCGGTCGCTTATATCGAGTCAGAGGGAAATCTGGACGAGGAGACGATCATTGTCACGCACGATTCGGTGCGTCCGTTTGTGACGCAGCGTATTTTAGAGGAAAATATCCGCTATGCCAAAGAATACGGCGCGTGTGATACGGCTGTGGCGGCAACGGATACGATCGTGTGCAGCGAGGATCAGGTGCTGATCAGTGAGATCCCAGAGCGCCGAAGGATGTATCAGGGACAGACGCCGCAGACGTTTCAGGCATTAAAACTGAAGCGGTTATACCATGAACTGAGTGATGAAGAGAAGGCGCTGCTCACCGATGCGGCGAAGATTTTCGTGATGAAGGGTGAAAAGGTTCATATCGTCGAAGGCGAAGTGTTTAACATTAAAATTACGTATCCGTATGACCTGAGGGTGGCGGAAGCGCTCATCCATGACGGCAAGTAGGAGGCATCTATGCTAAATGCAGTGTATCGCCTTGTGGCTCCGAGGCGGTTTGAGGTTGAATTTACGAATATAGACCTGTGCAGCAAAAAACTGATCGTGCGGCCGACCCATCTATCGATCTGTAACGCGGACCAGCGGTATTATCAGGGGAAGCGGGCGGATGATATTTTGAAGAAGAAGCTGCCGATGGCGCTCATCCATGAGGGGATCGGGCAGGTAGTGTTTGATCCGGAAGGGGAGTTTTCACCGGGGGAGCAGGTCGTGATGATACCGAACACGCCGCCGGAAGACGCGGGGGCAGATACAGACGGTATTGCGGAAAATTACCGGCGGGATGCCCAGTTCCGCGCAAGTGGTTTTGACGGATTTATGCAGGATGTCGTGGAGATTCGGCGGGACCGCATCGTGCGCCTGCCAAAAGGCATCGATCCATGTGTCGCCGCCTTTACGGAAATCGTGACAGTTAGTGTCCATGCGCTGCGGCGGTTTGACGCGATGGCGCGCCCGCACCGGAACGCGGTCGGCATATGGGGCGATGGAAACTTAGGTTATATTACTGCCGTTCTCTTTCAGGCGATGTTTCCGGAGACGAAGCTCTATATATTTGGGATGAACCGGGACAAGCTTTCGGATTTTACGTTTGCGGACGATGTATTTCTCGTCACGGACATTCCGGAGGATCTCGAATTTGACCACGCCTTTGAGTGTGTGGGTGGAGAAGGAGCATCCAGGGCGATCAATCAGATCATTGACTTCATCCGCCCGGAAGGGACGATCTCTATTCTGGGCGTATCGGAAAATCCGGTGGCGGTAAATACCCGGATGATGCTGGAAAAGGGACTTCGGATGTTCGGCAGCAGCCGAAGCGGGCGGGACGACTTTCTGCGCACGATCGAGTTGTACAAATCCGATCCGGAAATCCTCGAATATTTTCAGAATATCATCGGCGCAAAGATTGAAGTGCAGTCGATCGGCGATATGAAACTGGCATTTGAGACAGATATACACAAGCAATTTGGAAAAACAGTCATGATATGGAAATAATACGAAGAACAAAAAGTGAGGGAAATTATGAGTGGATTACTTTCAAACAATACGAAACGATTTTTAAAAAAGCGTCTGAAATTTTGGATCTGCTGTTTGAAACATCCTATATTAAATGAACATTTAATTGTGTTTGAAGCATTTAGCGGCAAGCGGTGCGGAGGGAATCTGCGCGCCATTTATGAGCAATTAATGGAGGATGAGCGATACCGGGATTTTCGCTATGTCTGGATCGTGAACGATGTGGAGGCACATGCGGATCTGAAAGTCAGGCGGCATACGCGTGTTGTAAAAAAGGATTCCCATACGGCGTTTATTTTATATGCAAAGGCAAAATACTGGTTTAATAATGTGGCGCTCCCCAATTATCTCATTCCGCGCCCGCATCAGGTTTATGTGGAAACGTGGCACGGAACGCCGCTAAAGAAACTGGGAAACGATATTGAGTACGAAGTGGACCCGCGCCAGTCGCTGGCCGAGATGCACAAAAAGTATTACGTGAAGGGCAGGAAGATGGATTATCTCATATCGCCGTCAAAATTTTATTCGGAAAAAATGATTTCTTCGTTCCGGCTTGATAAAAGCAAAAAGGAAGATATTATTTTGGAAACCGGATATCCGAGGAATGACGCCCTGTTTACGTTTACGGAAGAGGATGTACAGAGGATCCGGGAAGAGATCGGCGTGCCGGATGGGAAAAAAGTCATTCTCTACACCCCGACGTGGCGTGACAACCAGTTTAAAAAGGGTGAGGGGTTCCAGTATAAAGAAGCGGTTGATTTTGGGTGGCTCATGGGGCAGCTGGGCGATGATTATGTCCTGTTATTCCGTGCTCATCACCAGATCGGGTTTAAGGATGTCGCGCACGATGTACCTGGGGTCATAGATGTGACCGAGGTAGACGATGTCAACGATCTGTATATCATCAGTGATCTAATGATTACGGATTATTCTTCCACGATGTTCGATTATGGGAATCTGAAGCGGCCAATGGTCTTTTTCATGTATGATCTGGATGAGTACCAGGGAGAGATCCGGGATTTCTATTTTGATATCAGAGAACTGCCTGGTCCGATCGTTAAGACACAGGAAGATCTGGCGAAAGCGATCCGGGACCAATTTGCGAATTTTGAATATGATGAAACATATCGGGCATTTACTGCCAAATTTAACAGTCTGGACGACGGGAATGCGGCAAAACGCGTGATTGAGGCGACCATAAACACAGAACTCGGCCCAGGGTTCCGATTTTATAAATGGCTCATCCACACGAGGAATGTGATCCGTAAGGGATTCCGCGATGGATATATCGCGTTTTCCGGTATGATGCGCTGTATGGGATTTTGTTTATCGGAAAACAGCCGGCTCCTGCGTTCCTACCATAATAAACATAAGGGAGAACGCTGTTTTCTCATCGGGAACGGGCCGAGCCTTCGGATTTCCGACTTAGAGGCGCTGCAGGAGAATGGAGAGATTACGTTTGGCTGTAATCTTGTGACGAAAGTATTTGCGGAGACGACGTGGCGGCCGGATTACTATTTTCTCATAGACCGCATATGTGCGAAGTTTCAAAGCGAGGAGATCAATCAGGCCATCAAGGGTATACCACTTTTTACCAATATCACTACTTATAATATATTCCGGGAAAAGCCGAAAAATCCTGTGATCTTGTATAATATAGCCAAACCACGGTATAAGGTGAAACGGTCCCCGCTTGCGTACTATATCCCATCCGGTTCCACGGTTATGTCGCTGATGATCGAGATCGCGGTTTATATGGGGTTTTCAGAAATTTACCTCGTCGGGTGCGACTGCACATCGACGTTTAGCGGAAATACCCATTTTATACAGGGATATACCGATGATAAATTGAAGGCGCGGGATGCGAAGAAGATCGTTGACCGCATGCGCCGGCTCGGGATCAATGGAGATGATTATGAAAAGTATTTTCTTGATGGATCCCTCCATGCGTATGCACTGTTAAAAGAACATGCGCAAAAACGGGGCGTGACGATTTACAACGCGACGCGCGGCGGAGCGCTGGAAGTTTATGAGAGGGTGGATCTTGACCGTTTTGTTTCGCCTAAATAAGCATATCAGGGTGGGAGAGGGATGCCATGTGTTGTAAGATATTGGGAATATGATGTAAGAGGAAAAACACAAAAGCTATTGAAAAATATTTGCTTTTCATGTATAATGATGAAAATTGTGATTGATTTATGTGTTAGATGTTTAGGAGGAATGGCAGCATATGAATACAAAAGTTACAAGATTTTTAGTAGGCCGATTTGTATTGATGGTATTGATCTGTATTGTGATCTTTTTTGCTCTGATGGAGTATGTTTCGATGAAAACGAGTATAGCGGTGAATGAGATCACGAATATTCATATCTCTGAAATTAATGAACAGATCAAACAAAAATTCAGTGCAATCTCACAGCTTAGAGTCGACCAGGTAGCTGCCGTGATCCAAAGGACTACACCGGAAAAAAATGTAAAATTTGAAGAAGAACGAGAGGATATCAGGCTCAGCGCGGAGGTAAGGGGGTTTACCTGGCTAGGACTCTATGTCAAGGATCAGAAGCTGGAAAGTATTTATGGCGAAGAAATCGAGATTCCGCTCGATTTGCTGCAGGCCAGTTTAGATGAAAACGACGAAGTCATTACATATGGTTATACCAGTGCGGGCGAGAAACTATTTGTGTTTGGTAAGGAAGCAGAATATGTGATGCAGGACGGAACGAAAAGCACGGCCATGGTGGCAGCTGTTCCGATGAAATATTTGGAAGATGTATTGTTCCAAAATGAGAAGAAACGGGAAGTGTACTCCCATTTGATCGATAGCAAAGGTGATTTTATCATTCGAACTGGAGATGCGTACCGCGACAGCTATTTTGAGCGGTTGGATGCGATCGTAGAAGATCTGGATGGAAAATCGAAAGAGGATTATATCGAAGAACTCCGTGAGGCGATCAATGCCAAACAAGATTACACGACTACGATCTTTGCAGAGGGAGAGCTGCGCCATTTCTGCTGTTCTGTGCTAGAGGATAATTCAGACTGGTATGTAGTCACGGTCATACCGGACTGGATGTTTAGTAACATACTGAATTCGCTCGATTCATCCAGAAATGTGATGATGATCGTAGCCATTGCAATACTGCTCGTCGTGTTCATGGTCGTATTTTATCAGTATTTCAGATTTTCACAGAATCAGATGAAAATGTTGAACCGCTCGAAAGTCGAAGCGCAGCGAGCGAATATGGCAAAGAGTGAGTTCCTGTCAAGTATGAGCCATGACATCCGGACACCAATGAATGCGATCGTCGGTATGACGGAAATTGCTTTGCGGAATATCAGTGATGATATGAGGGTGGAAGATTGTCTCAGAAAGATACGGCTTTCCAGTAAGCAGCTGCTCGGTCTGATCAACGATGTGCTCGATATGTCTAAAATCGAAAGCGGGAAACTGACTCTGAGTGCAGCTCCGATGTCACTGCGCGAGGCGATGGATGATATTGTTAATATTATAAAGCCGCAGGTAAAGACGAGAAACCAGTTTTTTGATATTTATATCTGTGATGTGATCGCGGAAGACGTGTACTGTGATAATGTTCGTCTGAACCAGGTACTTCTGAACCTGCTCTCGAATGCGTTGAAGTTTACCGAGGAAAACGGTAAGATTGACGTATTTATCTGGCAGGAGCCGTCCGAAGTAGGAGATGATTTTGTAAGAACCCACTTTAAAGTAACGGATACCGGGATTGGCATGTCAGAGGAGTTCCAAAAGAAGATATTTGATTCCTTTGAACGGGAGGATAGTGAACAGGTGAACCAGATCATGGGAACCGGACTCGGCATGGCGATCACGAAAAGTATTATTGATATTATGGGAGGTACGATCGAGGTTAAGAGCGAACTCGGCAAGGGTAGTGAATTCCATATCACCGTTGACCTGCAGAAATCAGAGGTGAAGGAAAAAGATATGTGCCTTCCCGACTGGAATATCCTCGTCGTAGATGACGATGAGAGGCTGTGCCAAAGCGCGGTATCGAATCTGGAGGAAATGGGTGCCCATGCGGAGTGGACGACGGACGGAAGAAAAGCAATCGAGATGGTCAAAGAGCGCCATGAGAATAATGAGGACTACCGCATCGTTCTGATCGACTGGAAAATGCCGAATATGGACGGTGTGGAGACGATCCGTGAGATCCATCGTACGGTGGGGAAAGAAGTCCCTGTATTCTTGATCTCTGCCTATGATTGGAACGACGCGGAAGAAGTACTGAACCTGACCGATGACATCGAAGGATTTATCGCCAAGCCGTTGTTTAAATCTACGCTGTACATGAATTTGAGCCGGTATGCGAGCGGCCAATCCGGCGACAGTTCAGAGAAGACGCCGCAGGAAAGTTTAGAGGAGTCAGATTTAAAAGGCAAACATGTTCTTTTATCTGAGGACATTGACTTAAACTGGGAGATTGCAAATGAAATCCTCTCAGAGTTTGGGTTGATTCTTGACCGTGCGGTCAATGGTAAAGAGTGCGTGGAAATGTTTGAAAAGACGAAGATCGGATATTACGATGCTATCCTGATGGATATTCGTATGCCGGTTATGAACGGGTACGACGCGACGAAAGTGATCCGTGCGCTGGATCGGGAAGATAGCGACCTGCCAATTATCGCGATGACGGCGGATGCTTTTTCGGACGATGCACAGCGCTGTCTCGAATGCGGTATGAATGCCCATATATCAAAGCCGATCGATATCAAAGAGTGTAAGCGTATTTTATCCGATTATCTTAGTGAATAAGAGAACGAATGCGGTTACTTTGGTTCTAAAGGACAGTTGTTAAACGCGTATCGAAGACAAAATAAACCGGTGCGGATTTTGGAATGAGTTCCAAAATCTGCACCGGTTATTTCGTTATGTTGGTTAATCTGCCTTTGTTATAAATGACGATTATAAATTCACGAAGCGGTCAGCTTCATCGGTAAGGCTTCCTGCCACCTGCTTATTGTCTAACATAGCATCGGCGATCTCATCAATGTCTTTGACCAGATCAGAAGTGTTCATGGCGGCATTGGAAACGCCTTTTGTACTTTCGTTGACAGAAATGGTTATGCCGTTGACGGAGTTTGTAATACTGCTGATCAGCTGGTTCAGCTTGACAGACATTTCGTTAAACCGGCTCACGATCTCATTTACGTGTACGGCGTCTTTATTGTACTGTTTGCCCGCTTTTACAAAATTTTCGTAGTCGGGGAGGATGTTTGTGTTGATATATTTGACGATCGAGTTTGCGCTCTCAATCAGCTCATTTACCGCTTTAACAACCATGTTATTGATGGTCTGGATGTTATTGGCGGCTACACGGCTCGAATTGGCGAGCTGGCTGATCTCATCTGCCACGACGGCAAATCCGCGGCCTGCTTCCCCGGCTCTCGCAGCTTCTATGGAGGCGTTGAGTGAGAGCAGATTTGTCTGGTTCGAGATACTTAGGATCTCGTCGGTCAAATCGTTGACGCGGTCCACGCTCTTACTGTCTTCGATCGCCTGCTGCAGTTTATCAATGATCCCGTTTACGATGTTACTCGTATCCTGCTTATTTTCGACTGCTTTGTGTTCAAGGTTTTCAGCGCGTTCCTGCATACCGACGGCGTAATCGTACATGCCCTGTGAGGTGTCGGATAGTTCTACGACATTTTCGTCTACAACTTCGATACTTTCCTTGATTGCGGTAATGGTCGTTGAAATTTCGTTCATCGAGGAAGAAAGTTCCTCCATGACAGATGAAATATCCCCGGAATTATCATTGGCGGTAGCTACCTTGTCCGATACGAGACTTACGACGGAGCCGAGTTTACTGGAACTGGTATTGATCTGCCCCATGATACTCTGCAACGTTTCGATAAATATATTGATACCAGATGCCAGCGTACCAATCTCATCGGTGCAGAAGCACTGTACGCGCCTTGTCAGATCGCCCTGTCCGTCTTCGATCGTGGTAATGATGCCGCGGAGCTGTTTGTTAATGTTGATCAAACGTTTGCATACCCAAGTCCAGCACACCCACACGACGAATAATAATACGAGAGCAGCGACGACGATCGCAATGATGATCGTGCGGACGATATCGTCGTACAACGTTTTCTGGTGGGAGACGGCGCTGTCCATGCTCATCTTATTCATCTCACGCATTTCATTCAGCTGTGCCGTAAGCGCGGTACCAGCCTTTTTCAGGTCGGTATTTGCCAGATTTGTCGCGGTCGCTGTATCACCGGACACACTGGCTCTGAGTATTTTGTCATAAATGACGAGATAGTCCGCGTAATCGGTTAGGAACTGCTGGAAACTTTTTTCCTCGTCAGCTGAATTCAGTGATTTCCCATATTCATCACACAAGCTGTCGATGGTCGTCTTCAGTTCAGAGGCTTCATCTTCCAGGGTTTTCTGCAAATCCTTGTCCCCCTGTGCGACGATGTGCGCAAAGGCGACGCGGCGCAGTGTCTGGTATGAACTGGTAACATCCCCCAGATGTTCGATCTTGATTGCGTATGTACCGGATATTTCGTCGCTCGCAGTCTTGATCTGGCCTATACTACGGATACTGATCAGGCCCAGAACAAACATCAGACAGCCTAATACTACAACAGGTATCAGAATTTTGAACCGGATGCTCAGGTTCTTTAAAAACATTCTCATCGTTTCCCTTCCTCCTTCATGTTCTTTCTAGTATTTTCGAAATGTTCTATAAACAAAATTATACATGAAAAGCGCCAATCCTGCAACTACTTTGCAGAGATTTTGATTGCGTTTTCGTCCGCCATTGTATATAATTACAGTTACAGTGTGGTGAACAGGAATGGACGGGAGGAAATGCACGTATTGGAGGAAGAAGATGATTAGAAAATATGTATTTGGCAGGCCGTTTGAGACGGGTGCTGTCGAGGAGCAGATCGGGGAGACGCAGGGACTGCCGCTGTATGGGGAGATCCATTCGGAGGGATCGTTTTTGTTCCGCTATGTGATGCGCGACGGGGATGCCGTATACGGACTCGGCGAGGCAAACCGCGGGATCAACAAGCGGGGATACTGTTACGTGAGCGATTGCACAGACCAGCCAAACCATACAGAGGATAAGCGTTCCCTGTATGGCGCACACAATTTTATCGTCGTTTCCGGCGAGGAAACATTTGGATTGTTTTTTGACTATCCGTCCAAAATGACATTTGATATCGGCTATGAAAAAACGGAACTCATGACGGTGAGCTGTGAGCGAGCGGATTTGTACCTATATGTAATTGAAGGGGAATCGGCGTATGATGTCGTGAGGCAGTTCCGGAAGATCATCGGCAGGAGTTATATCCCTCCTAAATTTGCCTTTGGGTTCGGGCAGAGCCGATGGGGATACAAAACGAAAGAAGACTTCCGGAATGTAGCGGATGGATACCGCTCGAACCGCATCCCGCTGGATCTGATCTATATGGACATTGATTATATGCAGGATTATAAGGATTTTACGGTGAATGAGGAAGAATTTTCGGATTTTCCGGCATTTGTCGCAGAAATGAAGGAGCGGGGGATCCGCCTGATCCCGATCATTGACGCCGGGGTGAAAGTAGAAGAGGGGTATCCGGTCTATGACGAGGGAGTGCGGGGAGGATATTTTTGTAAACGGAAAGATGGCAGTGATTTTACGGCGTCGGTATGGCCTGGGGAGACACATTTTCCCGATGTATTGAATGAAGAGGCGGCGAATTGGTTTGGGGATCATTACCGCAGCCTGACAGACCAGGGGATTGAAGGTTTTTGGAATGACATGAATGAGCCGGCCATTTTTTATTCACAGGAGGGGGTCCGTGAATTGCAGCAGGTGATCTCGTCCTGCCAGAAGATGGAACGCGGCATGGCAGATTTGCACAAGATCCAGCAAACGGCGGGCGGCCTTGCGAATGCGCCGGCGGACTATAGACGCTTTTACCATTCGGTCAATGGGCAGAAGATCCGGCATGATCTGGTGCATAACCTGTACGGGTATCATATGACAAAAGCGGCAGCACAGGCGTTTGGGCGCATTGCCCCGAACCGGAGGTTTTTATTGTTTTCCCGCGCCTCCTATATTGGAATGCACCGGTACGGAGGTATTTGGACGGGGGACAACCACTCGTGGTGGTCACATCTGCTCCTGAACCTGAAAATGCTTCCCTCTCTCAATATGTGTGGATTTTTGTATGTCGGTGCGGATTTAGGCGGGTTTGGCGCGGATACGACGAAGGAGCTATTGCTCCGCTGGCTGGCGCTAGGCGTATTTACGCCGCTTATGAGAGATCACTCCGCGATCGGGACGAGGGATCAGGAAGCTTACCAGTTTGGAGATACCGAGGCGTTTCGCAGCGTTATTGAGACGAGATACCGCCTTTTGCCCTATCTGTACAGCGAATATTTGAAAGCGGTGTATTCGGATGATATGTATTGCCGGCCGCTGGCGTTCGTATATCCGGAGGATGCGTTTGCGTGCGGCGTCGAGGATCAGCTCATCATCGGCGACGAGATCATGATCGCGCCGGTTTATACGGAGAACGCGAGGGGGCGTTACGTATATCTGCCAGAAGAGATGCGGTTTATGAAATTTATGAAGGATGGCTGTTACACAGAACAAACGCTGGGGCAGGGACACCATTATGTAGAGATCGCTGTCGATGAAGTGCCGCTCTTTATCCGCGCCGGAAGGTGTATCCCGTTAGTGGACGCGGCGTCGTGTGTGGACGAGATCGACATGCGGACAATGAAAGTGATTGGGTACGAGGGCGCCAGGTATGAGCGGTATGATGATGATGGCATCCATACGGACAGCCAGGTGACGCGGACGATTGAAAGTTTGTAAAGGGTTTGGGGCAGTGTAATGAAAAAGACCAGTGCGGATCTTACGGATGGCGCGGTAGCGCCTCGGATCATGGACTGGTCTTTTTCTATTTATAAACGGATCCGCGCGATCTTTTTTTATTTCTTCGCGGCACCTACAAAGGCGAACAAAGAGCCTTTCGGATCGTTGATCGTTTTTCCGAACAGGAGCGGTTTGCACTGGGAACGCCAGGACGTGCTGTCACAGAGTCCCCACAGTGTGATGCCGGTGATCCCCTTTGGATTTACGGCGGTGTTGCGGGTTTTTTGTTTTGTTACGATCGTTTCCATCAGTTCCTTGACAAATTTTTTCTGGTCGGCGCTGGTTTCTTTCTCGTCACGGTATGCGTATGTGGC
Source organism: uncultured Eubacterium sp. (assembly GCA_910589665.1). Lineage (GTDB taxonomy): Bacteria > Bacillota > Clostridia > Lachnospirales > Lachnospiraceae > Eubacterium_F. Next base: position 50,890 of record CAJUTR010000011.1, read on the forward strand.
AGAGGAGCCTTCCGTGTCAAAGTTGATCGTGAAATCGAGTTCGGTGATCTGGATTTCGTAACCGGAAGCAAGGAATTTTTCCAGCGCGTCGCCGTACTGTTTGACCGTCGGTACTTTCACGTCGACATGGCTCTGCATTCCGATACCGCCGCAGATTTTTTCCGGCTCGTCCTTGTTGATAAATGTTACGAGATCAAGTACCTGCTGCACGGAAAAGTACGTGTTATAGTCGTTATAGAAGAGCGTCACCTTGTCCTGGACCTCATAGCTTTTGAGGACGCCATATGCGACCTGGAACGCTTTTTTTACATAGGAAGGCGAAGCACCCATATTGCCGTATACGCTGTCCCACACGGTTTTTCCGAAAGAACCGCGGTGCAGGTATTCATTTACGACATCCCACGCATAGACGATACTTCCGGCGGAACCGGTCAGCGCCTTCTCTTTTTCCATTACGTGCGCCATTACATTGTGTACATAGAAATCCAAACGCGCGTCCATCGTCTGGGTGGAAACGACCGAGGAAGAACTATCGTAGGATTTCTGGAAGAACCAGCTCGGCGTCTGGCTGTGCCATACGAGCGTGTGGGCGCGCATGCGCAGTCCGTTTTTTGCGGCGACTTCCATCGCACCGTCCACCTCGCGGTAGTTTAGCTGCGGAACGGTTGGCTCGCTGTAGTTTTCCGGTATATAGTATCCGGCTGCCTTTGCTTCGGCTACGGTCATCGTTTTTGACTTGAAGCCGAGGATGTTATCCGGTTTCATTTCATTTTCCAGTGTAAAACTGTTAAAATGTTTTTTGATAAACGCCAAGGTGTTGTTTTTGCGCAGTTCCCTCGGAGCGGAACTTCCGTAATTAACGGCGGCGCCCATGTTTGGGATGATGTCTTTATAGGCGGCCAGGATGCTCGGCGCATTTACGATCTTTTTCTTGGCTACGGTAACTTTGCATTTGAGTTTATATGTTTTCTTGTCCAGTCTTACAGAACAGGACACGGTAGCGGTTCCCTTTTTGACTCCTTTGATCTTGCAGGATGTCTTCGTCTTTTTGGAAACTTTAACCGCCTTTTTGTTGCTGGTCTTCCATGTCACTTTCGCTTTTTTTCCCGCGCGGGACAACTTGATGGTTTTCGTTTTCCCCACGGTAACTGTTACTTTTTTGGCGGAAAGCTTTGGTTTTTTTGCTTTGGCGCCAGCTGGCGTTCCCGGTGCGACGACCGAGACTACGACGCCAAATAACACAGCATGTGCCATGATGCGCTTGGGAATGGCATTTGGCGTTTTTTTACTGGATGTAGTCATATGAATTCCTCCTACTCATTTTATTATTTGTGCAGACCGGTTTTTTAGTTCCGGTTTTTCTTCTATTATACAAGAGGTTTATCCAATGTTCAAGCGTGTTTTCAGTTCTTCCATGTTTATGTCATTTTCCTTTGCGATGTGTGCTAGATCCTCATATTCCAGTTTGGAACGTGTGACGCCGTAGCCGGAGGATATTTTTTCCCGCACCGGGCCGAATGGGGTATCATGTGTTTCGATCGTGCGCGCCAGATAGTGGCGTCGCTGTTTTGTTTCCCGTATGCCGAGCGTCGTCGTATGCCGGAACAGAAGGGAAAGGATCGTTTCCTTTTCCTGTTCGCGGCAGAGAACGGATAAAAGGGTGCCAGGTCTTGATTTTTTCATGCCGGCGGGAACGGTAAAGACATCAAGAGCGCCGCCTTCGAGCAGGCGTTCGGCCGCAAATCCGATCATTTCGGCGGTCATATCGTCTATCTGGCATTGCAGCTCCCAGACTGTTTCCGTCGTTCCAGTCGATGATTCCCCGATCATTGTCCGCACGCAGTTTGCGGCAGAAAAGTCCTTGATTCCCATACCATATCCAATTTTTTCCACCTGCATGACAGGCATGTCCCCAAATCGTGTGGCAAAATGCCTGAGTAGTGCCGCGCCGGTCGGCGTGCACAATTCGCCCTGGATGCTGCCTCCGTAGATCGGCGCGCCGCGCAGGATGTGGGCAGTCGCAGGTGCTGGTATGGGCAGGATGCCATGCGCGCATGCTACTTGGCCGCTGCCGACGTGGATCGGAGAAACGATGACCTCGTCTGGGGCAAGTTTTTCCATGAGCAGGCAGACCGCGGTAACATCCGCGACGGCATCCATCGTACCGACTTCATGAAAATGGATTTCGGATACGGGAACGCCGTGGGCGCTGCTTTCTGCCTGAGCGATCAGATCATAGACGGAGATCGCATGTTCTCTTACGCTTTGTGAGATCGGCAGTTTTTCTAATATGTGCCCGATCTGGTGCATGCTACGGTGGGAATGGTGGGAATGCTCATGCAAGTGGTCGCGTCCCAGTGAGTGCCTGTGTTCATGCGTGTGTCCGTGTTCCAGCGAGTGCCTGTGTTCATGCGAGTGTTCGTGCTCATGCGGGTATTCGTGTTCATGCGGGTGCTCGTGTCCATGCAGCTGCTCATGATCAATCTCCTCCCTGCCATGTATTTTCACGGAAACGTGTGTACCCATTATCCCGCACTTTGTGGAAGGGTGTGTGCTAAATCGCACGCTGGGAATGCCTAAGGCGTTAAGTTCAGTGACAGCTGCATCCGGATCGGGCAGCAGTTCCAGCAGGGCTGCTGTGAGCATATCGCCCGCGGCCCCCATGCTGCAGTCAATGTATAATGATTTCATCATATCCTCATTTCTACTACGTGTTGTGTTGCGCTAAGCCGTAGATGGTATCGTTTACTCGTGTTTTGTCCCCCGCCGCTCGTTATACGCAATAAGTATCCACGGCCGACCAAGTGTTTATGCTTTTCTCGGTTCCATGTGGTTGATCATACTAGCGAGATAACCGGCGCCGAACCCGTTATCAATATTAACGACGGAGACACCGCTTGCACAGCTGTTCAACATGGAGAGAAGCGCCGAGAACCCGCCAAAGGATGCCCCATACCCGACGCTGGTCGGAACAGCGATGACCGGGCAGTCGGCGAGTCCGCCGATCACGCTGGCAAGCGCTCCCTCCATACCTGCCGCGGCGATGATGACGCTTGCGCTCATCAGAATCTCTTTTTGGGCGAGCAGGCGGTGGAGGCCAGCGACCCCTACGTCATAAACCCGTGCAACCTCATTTCCTAATACCTCGGCCGTCAGGGCGGCTTCTTCGGCGACGGGTATATCGCTCGTTCCTCCGGTGGCGACCACGATCGTTCCGATGCCGTCCGGCTGTCCCGGTTGCCCGATGATGCCGACACCGGCTTCTTCATGAAAATGCAGGGGGTGGCGTTCCCGGATTTCGTCAGCGGCTTTTTGGGAAAGACGGGTAATGAGTATCACATCCTGACCATTTTTTTTCATAGTATCCAGAATGCCGATGATCTGTCCGGCTGTTTTCCCGGCGCCATATATGACCTCAGCCGCCCCCTGCCGCACGTTTCGGTGAAGATCGACTTTCGCATAGCCGATGTCTTCAAACGGCTTTGTTTTGATCGCCAGTAAAGCCTCGTCTACCGACAGCGTTCCGTGCTGGACGGCGGTGAGGATGTCTTTGATTTCTGTTTTCATGAGCGAACCTCCAGATCAAGTAAAACATCGGAATACATTGGCTTGAGTTCTGTGACAATGCGCGTCCGGTTTGCTAGGATGGTATCAAGTTGTGCCGCGGGAACCTGTATGTTAGCGGCGTCCCCGAAAAGCCGGACACGAAAGTCAGTCAGACCGAGGGAGGACAGAATCTGTTCGGCGTATTCCGTGCGTTCCAGTTTTTCCGCCGTAATGGCCGAGCCGGACGGGATTCTTGTGGCAAGGCAGGCATAAGCTGGCTTGTCCCAGGTGAATAAGCCGGCCTCTTTTGATAACCGCCGTATGTCTTCCTTTGTCAATCCGCATTCCCGTAAAGGAGAACGGATCGAACATTCGATGAGCGCCTGCATTCCCGGGCGGTCGTCTGCCTGATCCGAGGCATTTGTGCCGTCAAGCACGATGGAAAATCCGTCTTCGGCCGCCGCTTTTATGATCCGGGTAACGATGGTTTTCTTGCAGTAATAACATCGCTTGGCAGAATTTTCTGTGATTTCCGGCGTACAGAGCAGATCGGTTTTCAGTACAGTCAGATCGGCGTGGAGACAGGATGCCATACGCCTTGCCTCTTCGAGTTCAAAGCGCGGTTGAAAGGCAGATTTTACAAAATACGCCTTTACTTCCGTGCCATAGGTGACAGCGGCGTATAACAAAAAGGCGGAGTCCACCCCGCCGGAAAAGGCGATGGCTGTTTTCGGATGATTCTGAAAAAATGCGGCTAGATCCATAAAAAATCCCTCTTTCGTTTCATGATGATGTTGGGGGCAAAAGGTGTTTTGCCCCTAACTCATCATAATGATAAATGAAGTATAGCACATCGTGAGATAAAGGAAAAGAAAAAGTTGATCATATAAGACTGTTTTTCACGGGGGGATGGAGACGTTTTTTCACGTCGATGATGGGGATCACGATATCCATAGAGAACGTGCTGCCGAATTTGTGCTTTAAAAACCCATGATTTTTCTCAACGATAGTTTCGATATTATCCATCCCATATCCATGTTTCAGAAAATCAGTTTTTGGTCGGGACGCGCATTCTTCCGCGGGATCATATGTATTTTCAATATGGATGTAAAAAATATCATTTTCATTGACCGAGATCGTGAGAGCGATATAATTGTGACCAGCCGCATTTTTCCGGCAGGCGTTGAAGCTGTTGTCCAGCAGGTTTCCGAGGATCACACATAAATCATAGTCGTTAATGGGAATGCGGTTCGCGTCAATTTTCAGAGTGGGGGAAAAGGAAATACCATTTGTTTCAGCAATATTTTTAAAGTTGCTGACAAAGGCGCCGATCACCAGATTTCCCGTGTTGATCTCCGTGTAAGTGTCCTCAATATCTTTCATGGCTAATTGCAGGTATTGGCACAGTTCTGTGTACTCCTGCCGCTTGAGGTGTTCCTGAAGGATAAAATAGTGTTTCTTGGTATCATGGATCAGGCGGCGGTTTGTTTTATAAGCGGCTCCCAGCTGGACATATTTCTCCTTTTGGTATGCGATCTGCATTTCCATCTGACGCAGCCGGTGCAGCGCCTGTTCCTGCTGGAAACTTTTATTGATCATCCAGTGATTCAGGATATTTAACAGGGAAAGGGCAATATAAAGGCAAAGGAAAAAGGTTTGGTTGTTGCCCGTCATGATATCTTCAATCGGCACGAGCAGCATGGTTACTAATGAAACGAGCGGTGTGGTCAGGATAAAGATGTGGTAATTCGGATTTTGGCCGAACAGTTTTCGGTTCCCAAAAAAGGAAACGATCAGGGTAAGGAAAAATAATACAATCTTGGAGCCTAAGTTCATCATGATCGCAAGGGACGCATCGGAAATGATAAATATGGACGGGCGGATCATTTCCATGAGCATGGTAAAAATCGTTTCTCCCAAAACGGCCAAAGCTTGAAAGATCAAAACAGAAAACAGACGGTGGCGCATGGATGTCTGATATAAAAATGTCAGTGCGTAGGAGGTCAGTAAACTGACCGATGTAGCGAGAATAAATTTGTGATTGCCAGAAAGGGACGCTGTCAGCGTTTCGTTGGCAAATAGGATCGCTTCCATGATACAGTAGGAAGCGTAAAAAGCATAATGTGATACATGTTCTCGTCTGCGTTGCAGAACATTGTTAAAAAATGTAAGAATTAGAAATAGATCAAAAGCATATGTAAATATGATTATGATTGTGTTCATTTTTATCGTGTTCCTTCCTTTTTAAAGTTTTTTCATTTCCACTATATTGTTCAAAAAAATGTGCTGCAATTTCTTTTCATAGCCTCTGCTGATTGGAACGGTCTCGCCATTGTCCAATATGGCAGAGTGTTTGTGGAAATAGTGTATGCAGGCTAGGTTTAGAAGGATACCGCGGTAGCAGGGTAAAAATTGGTAATCGGCTAGTTTTTCTGCCCGAGAAGGTTGTTCGCGAACAGTTTGCTCCTCTTAATCAGTTTGTGAATTTCAATGCGGTAAAGGGAAAAGAAACAGAGCTGGGAGTCTGGCTTAGGGAACACTCGCTGGAGCACGGATACACCATTTGGGATGATGTGAAAAAATATGAGGCCGCGTATGACACGCAGACGACCCTGCGCGCCATACTTTGGAGCGTATTTGTGGCGGTGCTGCTTATAAGTGCCCTGCACATATTTAATACGGTGCGGAGCAGCATTATGACGAGGAAGAAGGAACTGGCGATCCTGATGGCGCTCGGTATGAGCCGGTGGCAGGTAAGAAAAAGCGTACTTTGGGAACATGCCGCATACGGTGTCTTTGCCGGGGTGGCTGGCAGCCTCCTATCCCTCGCGCTTTTGGAGCGGCTTCTGAAACTGCTGTCGGGTGCCGACAGTGTGAATATGGTGATCCCGTGGGATTATCTGGTATCAGGTTTTAGCGGTGTAGTGTTGTTGAGTCTGGCCGTGGCATTTGCGGCGACGGGAGTATTTGCGAAAACGAGTATCGTGGAGGAGATGAGAGAACATGATTGAAATTCGGGATTTAAGAAAAATGTACCAAACGGGGAATACCGTGGTGCGCGCACTGGACGGGGTTACGACCCGGATTGGCGACGGGGAGATCGTAGCGGTGATTGGAAAGTCTGGTTCCGGCAAAACGACGCTGTTGCACGCGCTGGGCGGCATGGACGTACCGGCTGGCGGGGAGATCGTGGTGGATGGGAGCGAGATCACCGGAAAGAAGGAAAAAGAATTAGCAGATTACCGTCTCAGAAAGATCGGTTTTGTGTTTCAGTTTTTTCATCTCATTCCGGTTTTGACCGTGAAGGAGAATCTGATGCTTCCTCTGCTCATTGACGGAAAACCGGCAGATGAGGCGTATTTGTCTGAACTGATCGATATACTGGGCCTGGAGGAAAAGCTGAACGTGTATCCGGGGCAGTTATCGGGAGGACAGAAGCAGCGTGTGGCGATCGGCCGCGCGATGGTGCATAAGCCGGGACTTCTGCTTGCGGATGAGCCGACGGGAAATCTGGACTCGGCGACGGCAGGGGAAATCCTGGACCTGCTGCTGGGATGTGCCAAGAGGTTTGATCAGACGATGGTCATCGTAACGCACGACATGGAGGTGGCCGGGAGATGTGGGAGGGTGCTGGAGATTTCCGATGGGAAGATCGTGGGGGAGCATGAAAATCGGTAATCATTAAAAACAAGGGGCTGCCGCACTGGCAAAACGGACTGGTGGGCAGCGGTTTTCAAAAATTTAATCCAACTGCCAGATTTATTGTGGTCTGGCAGTTATTTATTTCTATGTCTTTCAAAAAATTTTATCACTTATAAAAAAATCTGATTGACTCCATAAATGACACTACTTATAATAATAGCAGATAGCATTGGCGTAAGCTGAGAAAGCAGAGGTGTTTATATGGCTGTGAAAGGAAAGCAGGAAGCGCGGTCCCGTCGGCTGTTTGCGGCTTCTGATCAACATCTGCATGAGAGGTTTGCATTTAGAAATATAAGAAAAGAGGAGTCCGGCCAGGCAGCACGGATCGAAAGGATCTGCTTCCCCCCGAATGAGGCGTGTTCGATGGAGATGATCGTTTCGCGGATCGAACGGGTACCAGAATTGTTTTTGGTGGCGGAGGACAGAGGGACAGGAAATCTGGCCGGATTTTTAAGCGGACTTGCGACAGATGAATCCGCTTTTCGAGATGATTTTTTTTCGGATGCTTCCCTGTATGATCCAAATGGAACAAATATCATGCTGTTAGGACTGGATGTGCTTCCAGACTACCGAGGTCAGGGATTGGCGCGGGAATTAATGTATGAATACCTCCGAAGAGAGTGCGAAAAGGGGACACAGTGTGTCCGTCTGACTTGTCTGCCTGCTAAGATCGAAATGTATAAAAAAATGGGGTTTTGTGATGAGGGGGTATCACAGTCTGTATGGGGTGGAGAACAGTGGCATGAGATGAGTTGTGAACTTAATGGAACGCGTAAAATGTGATATAATAAGTCCTAACGGACGAACAAATTAAAAAAAGGAAAAGAAACAGATGTCGCATAGAAGAATAAGGAAGTGGATCAGGGGATGTTTACTTTCCGTCATGGCCGTATGCCTGATCTTAATGGCCCGCAGTTATTATGTATCGTCCGAACAGGAAATACAGCAGTCCGTGTTGCAGGAGAGGATGCGGCAGGAGCGGACGGAAGAAGGAGCTGTGATACCGGATACGGTGGCAGTTCCTTCTGGAGCATCCTCATCGGTTGTTTCACAGGAACCGGTTGTATTAAGTAAATATGCCTCATTATATAAAGAAAACAGTGACCTGGCGGGCTGGCTTACGATTCCGGGTATGGTCATTGATTATCCGGTCATGCAGTGCGGAGACGATGAGTACTATCTCCACCGTGATTTTGACAAGAAGAAAAGTAAGTATGGCTGTCTGTATGTGCGGGGCAGGGCCGATGTCAATACGCCGGGTACAAATGTGATCATATACGGGCATAACATGAAAGATGGAAAGATGTTTGGGGATCTGGATCTGTATGAACAAAAGAGTTTTTTCCGAAAACATCCGAAAATACGTTTTGATACGCTCTATGAAGAGCGTACCTATGAAATACTGGCAGTGTTCCGGTCAAGGGTTTATGACACGGACGATAATGTATTTAAGTATTATCAGTTTTATGAGGCGGAGACAGAGAAAGAGTTTGACGAATTTTATAAAAATATAAAAAAACTTTCTTTGTATGATACAGGAGTGGAGGCGGAATTTGGGGATACCTTTATTACGTTGTCCACCTGCGCCTATCATATAAAAGACGGCCGGTTTGTGGTCGTTGCGAAACGGGTAACAGAGTAAAGAGATTGCAAAAAAAATTGTTTAGGAGGAAACGGTACATGCGTAGTTTAAGAACGAAATTTATCATTACGATCTGTATTATTTGTGTGATCTGTATTGGTTTGACAGCGGGCATCAGTTACGGTGCAGCTTCCTCTGTCATGATGGATTCGAGTGTGAGGAACGAGAGCCTGGTATCGGAAAAGGCAGCACTGGAGATGGAGAAGTGGCTGCAGGTCAAAGGTGAGTTTCTGAGTACGGTAAAGGCGGGCCTTGAGGTCGACGGAAATACAGACTATAGCCGGCTGTGCGGGCAAATGAGCCGTCTGCTCGAGGATTGTAACAAAGACAGCAGTATTTACGATATTTATTTTACATATCCCGATAGTAAGATGGCTTCAGGGAGCGGTTATGAATCGGATGGAACGGTTGATTTTACAGAACGCGCCTGGTATACCGCCGCGATGGGACAGGATGGCCTCGTGTATTCGACGCCGTACCTGGATGTGGATTCCGGAAGGATCGTCATTACGATTTCAACAAAAGTTACCGTTGCCGGAAAAGCGGTAGGCGTACTGGCGGAGGATATTTTCGCCGATGAACTGGTGGAAATTACGAATGAGGTGGAAATGCCCGAGAATAGCTATGCCATGCTGACGGATAGCGAGGGCGGGGTTGTCGTACATCCAAATGAGGCGTACGGTTATGCCGACGACGAGCCGGTGGCGTTAAACGACTTAGAGGGAAATCCGTATGAAGAAGTGAATGAGGCTATTCGTTCCGGTGAGAACGGGCAGGTCGTTTGGATAAAGGACTATGACGGTGTGACAAGGGGGATTGTGACATCAGCCATCCCAAGCTGCGGCTGGCATATCAGTGTGGCGATTGATAAAAACGTCATTTATGAAAATATAAAAGCGATGCTGCAAGGATTTCTCGTTTCGGGTATCATTTCTTTAATCGCAGCGATCGTCGTCATTACCATAATCGTAAACCGCATGATCCGTCCGATCAAAGCGCTGGCAGCGGCCGTGGGTACAGGGGATCTTTCTGCCAAGATCCAGGTGAGCGGAAAAGATGAGGTGTCAAGGCTGGCAGGAGGGTTCCAAGATATGGCTGGAAAACTGCGGGGCTTACTGCAGGCGAGTGGTGAGACCGTACAAAATGTGGAAGAGTCCGCGCAGACATTTTCCAGGCTGACCGACACCGTATGCGAGGGCGCGCGGAAGATCGAGCGCGATATGGAACAGATCACACAGGCAATGGACAGACAGGAACAGGATGTGCAGCAGGGGCAGACGGTACTGGCTGAGGTGGGGCGTCGGATCTGTCTTTTGGAGGAAAACTTTCAGCAGATGAACCAGATCGTAGATCAGATGAACGGACAGATGGAGAGCAGCAAACAGGTTGCTCAGGATTTAAAGGATTCAGCGGCGCGCAGTTCAGACAATGTCCAGGCGGTACGAAAACGGATCGAAGTGCTGGGAGAGGATTCACAAAGTATTTCACAGATGGTTTCGGTCATCACGGATATATCGAATCAGACGAACCTGCTGGCGCTGAATGCGTCGATCGAGGCGGCCAGGGCGGGCGAGTCCGGGAAAGGATTTGCGGTCGTTGCTGAGCAGATCCGTCTGTTGTCGGAACAGACCAGTTCAGCTTCAGCAGATATTATAAAAGTGGTGGGAAATATATGTGACGGGATACAAAGTACGGTATCAGACATCGGGCAGACCGGCGAAGAGTTCCAAAATAATATTGAAATATCAGAAAGTGTGCAGGACGTACTTTACGAGGTCGGCGAGTCATTTGGAAATCTGGCGGCAATGAAACATGAGTTATCCGAATGTGTGGAAAAATTTGTCCAGGGAAAGACGGTCATGGAAGATGCGTTTGGGCAAATGACGAAAAACAGTGGAGAATGTTTGGAAATAAGCTATAAGATCAAAGATATATCCAAAGAACAGAGTGAGGCGATGGAGGAACTGACTGGCTGGTCCGACCACCTGAATGCGCTTTCTTCACAGCTTCATAAAAAGACAGATGAATTTACCGTTTAGAATATAAAAACAGACGGGATGATCCTGGAAAGGGAGGTACAGTTATGGTCCAGTTAGCACTCTGTGATGATGAAATAGAGGAATTAAATGCCGTGGAACGTATGTGCTGCTCTTATTGCGGGGAGTGTGAGGAGTATGAATTTTACCCCCGCCGGTTTGAAAGCGCGGATCGTCTGTTGGAGACGATGGAGAAGGAGGAGTATGCGCCCGATCTTGTCCTGATGGACATATACATGCCCGGGACATCCGGGATCGAGATGGCGAAAAAACTGCGGGAGATGGGGCATTCGTGCCGGATTGTTTTTCTGACCTCATCGAAAGATCACGCGCTGGAGGCTTTTTCTGTCAACGCGTTCCAGTATCTGGTCAAACCGGTTTCCGCGAAAGCGCTTTTTCCGGTACTGGATGAGGCATTGGCACAATTGAGGGAAGGGATGTCTAAATATCTTTTGTTTCAGACAGACAATCATGTCCGCAGGGTTGAGGTTTCTGATATTGTCTACTGTGAAGCGCAGCGGAAGAAGCAGTATGTCCATTTGGCAGGCGGCGACCGTATCGTGTTGAACATGACAATGAAAAAGTTGTGTGAAATGATCGAGGACTATAAAGAACTAACGAAAGTGGGAGCTTCTTATATCGTAAATATGGAGCACATTGAACGGCTCAGTACCCGGACACTCTGGCTGGATAATCAAAGAGAGATCTATCTGCCGAGAGGATCTTACAAAATACTGCGGGAGATTTATTTTAACTATTATTGTGGAAAGGAAATGACTTGAAAGTGACGAGGAGAGGAGAAAATAAATGGAAGAGGTAAAGGTCCGGCGCGCAGAGGAATCGGACATCGAGATGATCAGTAAACTGCTTTATGAGGTTCACCAAGTGCACAGTGACGTTCGTCCGGATCTGTTTCAGGCGGGGATGAAAAAGTATGATGAGGATGAATTAAGGAGTATTCTTGCCGATGGAAGCCGGCCTGTTTTTGTGGCAGAAAGGCAAGGACGCGTGTTAGGTCATGTGTTCTGTATCGAGAGACAAAATACAAAAGTAAGAACGCTTTATATCGATGACCTGTGCGTGGAAGAAACCGCGCGTGGTTCGCATATTGGCAGATGTTTGTACGAATATGTTTTAGAATATGCCAGAAAATGCCGATATTATAATGTGACACTGAACGTCTGGGCAGATAATACCAGTGCGGTCAGATTTTATGAGAAACTCGGTCTGAAGATCCAGACGATAGGGATGGAGCAGATCCTGTAGGTGTCGATCACATGAAAATATGAAGGAGAAACGAAATGAAATCAAGGAGAAACGAAATGAAATCAAAAAGAAAGATGATATCTATCGTACTTGTGCTGGCTCTTGTTATCAGTGCGGTATTTCCGTGGAGACAGACGGGCGTTATGGCCGAAAGAGGCCGGGAGGCAAGCGGGCAGATCTTTGCGTTTGATGACGCAAAATTTTATGATGCCCTGAAGAAAGGTTTGTCGTCCTTTTTAAATAATAACGGTGCGATCCTTGCGTATGATGACGAAAAGACGACGCTTACACTTGATATGGAAAAGGTGAGGGTCGTTCAGATCAAAGGCGTGGACATGACAAATGGCAATTCCCCGGACATACTGAAAACGCTGCTCCAGGGCGCAGAGCGCTTGTCAAATTTTGGGTTGGAGGACTGTAAGCTCGGAGGGTTTGATCTCTCTGTCCTTGATAATAAGGCCAATCTGGAATATTTGTATCTGCTGGAGACCGGTATTCAAAAGATGCCTGATCTGACTTTACGTAACTTAACATACTTGAATTTATCTGAAAATGATTTTTCCGCGCAGGGCGCCTGCGCGAACATCACGAAGGAGAAACTTCCAAGTTTAACTAGTTTGTATTTAGACAACTGCCGTCTGTCAGATATTGATTTTATAAAAAATGCGGGGAAACTGAAAACCCTGTCGTTAGGAGACAACAAACTCACGGATGATGCCATCTCGTTGCTGCTTGATATGAGTGGGGATAATCTGTCTGATCTGACGAGACTCAATGTGGGTAAAACCGTTCATGATATGGACGGAAGTCATATGATAAATGTGAGTAGCAGCAATCGTTTTACTGATCTTGCGAACCTGGCGCTGCTTTCACGGCGTTTTCAGAAGCTGACATCTGTGGATCTAACATATCTTAATATCACGTCCCTGCGTGATTTCGTCGGTGTGAGGGATGGTGTTACGTTCAAATTACAGAAAAATAAGATCCTTGATTTTGCAGGTCTTGAGGGAAACGGCCAATTTGAGCTGACAGATCAGATGTATACTATTTCGGGTAATTTTGCCGCAGGATATGAAATTGAAATACCGGAACTGATCCAAAGAATCCGTGAAGAACAAGATGTGCTGCATGGAGAGTTGAGATATACAAACTGCGGCATTTCAGATGACGGAACCAAGCTTGTTATAGAACCAGATGTATCCGTAGCATCCCTGAAAGTAACAACAGGAAAACTAAGAGAATCCACGATTACTTTGAAGTTAAAGAGGATTCCGCACTTTACTGTTCCCCAAAACCTAACGGCTGAGGTGGGGGATAGGCTTGCGGATGTTTCCCTGCCTCAGGGGTTCACATGGATGGCTCCAGACTTGACGTTAAAAACAGCGGGTATCCATACATATAAGGCTGTTTACACACCATCGAATCTGGAATGGTATGTTGTGGTTGATAATATTGATATTCCGGTAAATGTGAAGAGTGATATGCCCGAACCGACACCGACGTTAGAGCCAACGCCGGTTCCTGCAACACCAGCACCGACACCGGTGCTGCCGACATCTACGCCGGAAGTACCAATTCCGACACCGCTAGTACCAACATCTACGCCGGAAGTACCAACTCCGCCGTCGCTAGCGCCGACAACTGCGCCGGAAGTACCGACCCCGACGCCAGTGGTGCCGACATCCACGCCGGAAGTACCGACCCCGACACCGGAGACGCCAATCCCGACTCCTCTGCCGTCGACGCCGAATGTTCCCATACCAACTCCTTACGTACCAAAACCGCCGACGCCGACTCCGAAGCCGGATGAATCAGATCAGGACGGGAATCAGATTGAAAAACGAAAAGACCTCTCCCTCCTGCTCGCTGCCGGAAAGCAGAAAGGAAGCAGGGATGTTAGGCTGACATGGAGAAAGTGGAATGGATGTTCCGGTTATGAAGTGTACTGCTCCTACTGTGACGGAAAGCAGAACTATAAGAAGCTGAAAACGGTGTCAAACAAGGGAAAACGCGTGGCTGACCATAAAAACCTGAAAAAGAACAGGGCGTACAAGTACTATGTTGTCACGTACGAGATCAAGGACGGCAGAAAACATTACCTCGCAAAATCTCCGATCATCCATGTGGCGATGGATCAGGAGCCGCGTACCAATGTAAAGAGCATCAAACTGAATAAAAAGAAAGTGACATTGAAAAAAAATCAGACCTTTCTGATCAGGGCGACTGCCAAAAAAGAAAATAAAAAGAAGAAGCTTCTGTCACACGAAGAAACATTCCGCTATTATACCGATGACAAAAAAGTAGTGGGACTTTCGAAAAAGGGTAAGATCCGGGCAAAGCAGAAAGGAACCTGTACGGTTTTTGTGATCGCGAATAACGGTGTGGCTAGTAAGGTGAAGGTGACGGTAAAATGAGGATGTGTTTGTTTGAATGAAAGAAAGTTAAATATAATTCCGAGGAAGATAGATATAAACTAGTTTCAAAAATAGATTGAAGTAGGGGAATTAAGTTGGATCGAGGCGAATTGTATCAACACGCGATGGCGCTATATGAATTCTGCGAATATCCGGCAGTGCGTTATAACATATTGTTTTCCATTCTGGACACACCATATCAGGATACGTCTTTAACGGAGTTGCGCGAAGAGTTTTTAGCGAGCGATATCGTAGAGGAAATGTACGAGACACAGGATGAATGCGGCGGCTGGGGAAATTTCAGGTCAAAAGATTATACCGTAAAAGCAAAAATACCGACTTCGATGACAGGGATCAACCGATGCCTGTATATCGGATTAACGGTTCAGGACAGAGATATATTATTTATGGCAAAAGAGTATCTGTACTCACTGCTTCATGGAACCGGGCCAGAGAAACTGTATGATAAAAACGAGAGGGCAGTTCCATGGCAGAGAGCGGAGATATGCAATTTGTTAGAGGCGATCCAGCCCGGATGTACGGAGTGCGATGCTGTCTATCAGGAGTGGCGTTATATAGCGGGCCGAGCCTATGCGGATGGCGAGTACGACTACGAAGCTGACCGGGCAGCGCAGCATGAAGTGTTCCTGACAAAAGAGGACAGGCTTGTGCCCATGCAAAGTGAATTGCTGCTGAAACGCCGCGCGATGCTTTCTCCGGAGTTGGAACATGCGATGCTCTGCCATCTGGGCGGAGGAGCCAATGAAAAGGGACATTTTTGGGATAAAGTTCCCGGAGTGCTTCCGGCTGAATTCCAGAATAAATATATGAGCCGCTGGTTTCATACATTTAATTATATCAATCAGTTTCACGGATCAAAGCTGTATTTGGAAAATGCTGTCCATTGGCTGCTCCGACAGGCGGGTGCGGATGGCCTTTGGGACTGGGGGCCGCAGGTAAAGGATCCGTGGGGGTATTTTGGCTATTTTTCCTGTAACAGGCATTATAAGCATAATAGGATTGTGGATGCCACGATGGAGGTCTTACATTTTTTGAAATGTTACATGAAACACAATGAACGATTTTGATCGGTGCAGAAAAGAAGAGGAAGGATACCGTGCAGCATGGAAATATATGAACATAAAGTGCAATATTACGAGACGGACCAGATGAAGGTCGTACATCATTCCAATTATATCCGCTGGTTTGAAGAGTGCCGGATCGAGATGATGGAACGGGGCGGCCTCGGTTACGAAAAGATGGAAGAGGAAGGCATCATCTGTCCGGTTGCGTCGGTGAACTGCCGCTATGAGACGATGACAAAGTTCGGTGAGGTGGTACAGATCATCCCGACGGTGGAGAAGTTCAATGGGATTCGTCTCGTAATCTCGTATGAGGTCAGGGAAAAAGAGACAAAAGAACTGCGCTGTACCGGGGAGAGCAGTCATTGCTTTCTGGATGAGAAGGGGCGGCCTGTCAATCTCAGGAAAGCAAGCCCCGGTTTTTATACCATGTTTTCTGAGTTGGCAAAAAAACATTTCCAGAGCGGGGAAAATACCGGGTCTATATTCCGTGAATAATCCGATCTATGTGCGCTCATACTAATATTACCAGTGTCTAGTACATTAGATGTTTGCATGGTGAGGAAACGCTCCACAATGAAAATTTTCTGGTAATAATTGAAAGAAAGTGAGAAAAGCATGTTTCGGATTCCCAGCCACATTGGCATCATTCCTGACGGAAATAGAAGGTGGGCAAAAGCAAAAGGGTTAAAAAAAGAAGAAGGCTATGCGTTCGGACTAGAACCGGGGATGACGCTTCTGCGGGCGGCGAAAAAGTATGGCGTCCGCGAATTGACGTATTATGGGTTTACAGTGGATAACTGCAAACGTCCATCTGCACAGGTAAAAGAATTTTCACGCGCCTGCGTGGAGGCGGTCAAACGGATGGAAGAGGAGAACGTCAGGCCGTATGTGGTGGGAAATACGGAGTCGTCCTGTTTCCCGAAAGAGTTGCTGCCGTATACCGAGCGACGGGAAGATGATTCCGATGAGCTGAGGGTCAATCTTTTAGTCAACTACGGATGGGAATGGGATATGAAAAACGACTGGGTTTCCAGAGAAATCCCGCGCGTTGACATGGTCATACGATGGGGCGGCATGTGCCGGCTTTCTGGGTTTTTGCCGATACAGACAGTGTATGCGGATTTTTGTATCATTGACGATCTTTGGCCGGATTTTCAGGAGGAGCAGTTTGCGTATGCGTTATCCTGGTATCAGGAGCAGGATGTGACGCTTGGCGGGTAGCGTGAGAGACGATCGTTTCTGCTATCCAGCTTGACAATGTAAAACAGCTAAGGCATTCTGATGATAGATGAACAGCGAGGAAGGGAGAGAAGAGATGAATGCGAATGCGATCGAGGAACTGACGAGCGGGGACGGCTGGGACTGGATGTCGTTAGTAGAGGGAAGGCTTCCGGCGGTTGCCAATATAGGTATACATATCTTTGTGGCGCTTGCGGCGTACTGGATCGGGCGCAGGGTGATCACATGGATCCTGCGCTTTCTGAGGAAATCGTTTGAGCGGGGAAACATGGAAGAGGGAGTGGCGGCGTTCCTGTCGTCTGTGATAAAATTTTCCCTCTATTTTGTGCTGATCCTTCTTATTTTCCAGTTCCTCGGACTGGAAACAAGTTCCGTCGTGGCGCTTCTCGGCTCTGCGGGGCTGGCGGTCGGCCTGGCGCTCCAGGGAAGCCTCGCCAATTTCGCGGGCGGTGTACTGATCTTGCTGACAAAGCCGTTTCTGGTGGGCGATTATATCATTGCTGGAGACAAAGAGGGGACGGTTATCAGCATTGATATCATTTATACGAAACTTCAAATGATAGACAATAAGATCGTGATCATGCCGAACGGGTCGCTGGCGGATTCCAATATCATCAATGTCACACAGCAGGACAAGCGCCGGATCGACATCGGTGTGGGTGTATCGTATTCCGAAAATATCAAGAGGGTCCGGGATGTGCTGGATGGGATCATACGCGAACAGGATGCGGTTTTACGGGACGAGCCGATTGATATAGTTGTCAGTGATCTGGGCAGCAGTGCCGTGGAAATGGCGGTGCATGTCTGGGTGAAGAAAGAGGATTACTGGCAGGTGAGATGGGCGATGCTCGAAGAGATCAAGGAGAGGTTCGACGAGCAGGGGATTGAAATTCCGTTTGACCAGTTAGATGTGACGTTGAAAAAGGTGTGAGAGTAACATAGAAGAAGTACGCGGGAGGAACTTCTCCTAGGCCTGATGCCGTTTGAACAGCGGAAGGAGTATAAAGAAAGATAGTTTACGAAAAACGGATTAGAAAGGCAAAAGGCGAAACATACTGACGTTTCGCCTTTTCCCCTCTGCTATTTCACGCACTGCGCGAATTTTTGTTTCACCTGATCCACTTTCGTAGAATCAGCAGCCGGTGTCGGGTAGTATCCCCTCGCGTGCATTTCATCAAACACGCTCTTCTGGATCTCGTGCTCTTCATCCAGGCATTTCAGGATGGCGTCCCTCACGTTATTGTGTACACACTCATTGGAAAACATGTTGTAGTAGCCCGTAGCCTGTTTCTCGGATTCGAGGGCGTCGGCTAAAATTTCTTTTTCAGTTAATCCCATAGTAGTCTCCTTTCCGTGGGCAGTCTGCTCTCATTTTCTATCTCAACTGGGAGTAGATCGAGTTGAAATGTTTCTGGTGACGGTCGGAAATGCCCATCAGTTTGTCTTTGATTTCCGGATCCTCACACTGGTTCGAAAGATTTTTGAATTTCTTGATCAGCAAATCTTCCTGGTTTAGGATGTCCTGGATGGACGACAGTTCTTTTTCTGATAAATCAGCCATTTTTACCTCCATGCTGCGACTGTTTTTTCGGAGCAGCAAATCGCTTAGGTTTTGGCGCAGCTCAAACCTGCAGGATGAAAAATTTTTTCATTCTCAGCTCCTATTTGATTTACTCGTAGTATTTCCGAAAATCGGAGAAAAATACATAAAAGATACTTGCAAAATCACTAAAATTAGTGCATACTATTACTGTAATTTTTGTAGAAAAAGATCAAGGAAAAGGGAATCTTAAAAAATAGAGAAGGGGATGAAGCAAATGAGAGGGCCAACAGCACCAAAGGATCCTACAAAAAAAAGACCCAGCCTTTACATCATGCTGGATCGCGCGATTGCCGGAATGCCGGCGCAGGACGGTTCCTGCCGTGACTGCAATTTTATGGAGGGACGTCTGATCGAACAGGTCAGCGGGATATGCGGGGATGTTGATCCCGACATACTGAAACTTTTGGAGCATATGGACGGATTTGTCAAATTAGTACATAGTATCGGTGTCAGTATCACGGCGATGCAGGAGGAAGAAAAAGGTGAATCGGTTGAATTTACGATGCAGTGTTATGGAAAAGTAGATAAATATGCGACAGGGACGAATGTGAGAGCGGTCTGCCCCTGTGACGGCGAGGAGGTTACGATTCTCGTCAGCGAGTCGGGGATCAATGAAAAGGATGACATCATCGGCGCCTTTCTATTTAATTTTCTAGGGAAATGCAAGAGCGCGACCGTGACCTTGAAGTTTTACTTAAACGACGGTTACGAGGTGCCAGAACAGGAAGTGGATCCGCCGGTCGATTTTGAGTCGGAAGCGTACCGTAACATGATCGGGCGCTCGCTTCTTGGCGTGGGAAATGCCCTTCGTCTGAAAAAAGCGATCGAAAAGGCAAAGCGCGGCGAGGATGTGGTCATCGCCTATATCGGAGGCTCGATCACGCAGGGCGCTGGGGCGAAGCCGATCCATACGAAATCGTATGCCTATCTTTCGTATCAGGGATTTTGTGACCTGTTCGCGAAGGAGAGCGGGGCGAATGTTTCCTTTGTCAAAGCGGGTGTGGGGGGGACGCCTTCCGAGCTGGGAGTGATCCGGTATGAAAAAGAAGTGACGGCGTACGGCGAGGTCCAGCCCGATATCGTCATTGTGGAATTTGCGGTCAATGACGAGGGGGATGAGACGAAGGGGATTTGTTTCGAGAGCCTTGTACGAAAGATTGCGAACGCGCCGAATGCGCCTGCCGTTATTTTGAATTTTGCCGTATTTATGAATGAGGGAAATCTCGAGGACCGGCTCGTGCCGATCGGGGAACACTATGATCTGCCGATGGTAAGCGTAAAGGCGGCTATGGTGCCACAGTTCCGCAAGGATACCGTGATGACGAAACGCCAGTATTTTTATGACATTTACCATCCGGCAAATGCCGGGCACCGCGTAATGGCCGATTGTTTGATCCAGTTATTCCAAAAGGCAGATGAAGCGGAAATGCCGCCGGCGGACAGCGATTTTTCAAAAGCGCCGCTGCTCGGAAGTGAGTTTGAAAAGATCGAACTCGTCGATGCAGAAAATATAGATGCTTACGGCAAAGTGACACAGAACGGATTTGATTTTACCGATCAGGAGCTTCAGTATGTCGAGCGGGATGAAAATAATTTCAGCACGCCGGAGTTTGAAAATGGCTGGGCCAAAGCATTTGGGACGAAAGAGGCTGTCTTTGAGATGAAGCTTGCCTGCCGGAATATCATTCTCGTATCGAAGGATTCTGGTAATGTCCAGTTCGGAAAAGCCGATATATATGTGGACGGCGTTCTCGTGCGGACGGCAGATCCGCTGGCAAACGGATGGGATCACTGCAATCCGCAGATCATCCTGAATGAATGCGGCAGCGGTGAGCATACGGTGAAGATCGTCATGCACCCTGGAGACGAGGAGAAGCGGTTTACGATTCTCGGTTTTGGCGTGACGCGCTAAGGAGAATGGTGCCCATTCCGGACCTGGGACGAAGCATGTCTGACGAGCCTCAGGTTTGCATGAAATAGGGTGAAATAAAAAAAGAGAAAGAAAAAGAGAAAGAGGGAAGACAAATGAGTGAACTAGTAGAATTCCGTTGGCACGGACGCGGCGGCCAGGGGGCGAAAACGGCTGCGCTGCTTTTGGCGGATGTGGCGTTTAAGATGGGCAAGCATGTTCAGGGTTTTCCGGAATATGGCCCAGAACGTATGGGCGCCCCGATCACGGCATATGACAGGATCAGCGACCGGGAAATCCGGGTCCACTCCAATATTTACGAGCCGGATTATGTCGTTGTCGTTGATGAAACGCTCTTGAATTCCGTCGATGTCACGAAGGGACTGAAAAAGGACGGGGCGATCCTTGTCAATACGCCGAGATCCAGCGAGGAGATTTATACGCATCTGAAAGGGTATCAGGGAAGGGTGTATACGATCGACGCGAGAAAAGTATGCCAGAAGACGCTGGGAAAATATTTTCCCAACACGCCGATGCTGGCGGCGATCGTAAAGATTTCCGGCGTGATCGAAGAGCATTCGTTTGTGAAGGAAATGGAAGCTTCCCTGCGGCACAAGTTTGCCAGGAAGCCGGAAATGCTGGAGGGAAATCTGAAGGCATTAAAAATGGCACTCGAGGAGGTACGCTAAATGTTACGAGCAAAAGAGATCAACGAAAAAACACCGTGGCAGGATCTGACGCCGGGACTGCAGATTTATGAGCCGGCGACGTCGAAGCGTTTCGAGACGGGAGAGTGGCGCATCAATACGCCGGTTTTTGACGCAGAAGCGTGCCGACAGTGTCTGTTATGCGTCCCGTACTGTCCGGACAGCGCCATTCCGGTGCGGAATGGAAAGAGGGAAAAATTTGACCTGCTGCACTGCAAGGGCTGCGGTATTTGTGAAAAAGCATGTCCGTTCGGCGCGATTACGATGAAGGAGGGGAAATAACATGGCGATCCAGGAAAGAATGTCAGGAAACGAGGCGGTGGCCCACGCGATCAAACAGGTGGAGCCGGATGTGATGCCGGCGTTTCCGATCACCCCGTCCACGGAACTTCCTCAGTTTGTTTCCAGTTTCATAGCAAACGGAGAGATCAATACGGAATTTATACCAGTTGAGAGTGAGCACAGCTCGATGAGTGCGGCGATCGGGGCGAGCGCCGCAGGCGTGCGCGCGCTTACGGCGACGTCTTCGTGCGGACTCGCGCTCATGTGGGAAATGTTATATGTAGCGGCGTCCAACCGGCTGCCGATCTGTATGGCGGTCGTGAACCGCGCGCTGTCGGGGCCGCTCAATATCAATAGCGAACATTCAGACAGCATGGGCGCCAGGGATTCAGGATGGATTCAGATTTATGCCGAAAACAATCAGGAGGCGTATGATAATTTTATCCAGGCGTACCGGATTGCGGAACATAAGGACGTCATGCTCCCGATCATGATCTGCCAGGATGGATTTATCACGAGCCATGCCGTAGAAAATATTACGTTAGAAGAAACCGAGAAGGTGAAAGAGTTTGTCGGTACATACGAGCCGGAACATTATCTGTTAAATCCGGATGAACCGCTTGCCGTCGGCCCATATGCTGTGTCGAATTACTGCATGGAGGCGAAAAAGGCACAGGCGGAGGCGATGATAGCCGCCAAGCAGGTGATCCTCGATGTGGCGAGGGAATATGAACAGATGACCGGCCGCAAATACCGCTTTTTTGAGGAATATAAAATGAGGGACGCCGAGTATGCGATCGTGGCGATCGGTTCCGCCTGCGGAACGATCAAGGACGCCGTGGACAAACTGCGTAAGGCAGGGAAAAAGGTCGGTCTTTTGAAAGTCCGTGTATTTCGTCCGTTCCCAGGTGAAGAGATGGCAAAGGCGTTGCGCAAATGCCAGGCGATCGCTATTTTTGACCGGTGTGAGGGCTATAATGCGAACGGCGGCCCTCTTGCCGCTGATCTCGAGGCTGCGCTTTACCGCGCGAAAGCCGGCGCGGAAGTGATCAACTACGTGTACGGACTGTCGGGAAGGGACCTGACCGTGAACCATGTTACGACTGTATTTGAGGAACTGGCTGAGGCGGCCGAGCACGGCGTGAAAGATAAAAAATACCGATATATCGGATTGCGCGAGAAGGAGGACTGACAGACATGGAAGCAGCGTTTGATTTTAAGGAAATGCAGGGCAGGGAAGAAAGACTGGCGCCGGGCCACCGCATGTGTGCTGGGTGCGGCGCGACGATTGCCGTGCGCAACGTACTTAAAGCACTTCATCCCGAAGATAAGGCCGTGGTCGGAAATGCCACGGGATGCCTCGAAGTATCCTCTTTTACGTATCCATACACGTCCTACGAGGACAGCTATATCCACAACGCGTTTGAAAATGCCGCCGCTACGCTGAGCGGGGTGGAGACCGCCTACCACTATATGAAAAAGACCGGCAGATTAAGCGAAAATTATAAATTTATCACGTTCGGCGGAGACGGCGGCACGTATGACATCGGTTTCCAGTCACTGTCTGGCGCGATGGAGCGGGGACACGATATGGTGTATGTCTGCTATGATAACGGTGCGTACATGAACACGGGTATCCAGCGTTCTTCCGCGACGCCGATGTACGCGGATACGACGACGACACCGGTCGGAAAAGTTTCGCCGGGCAAGCCGCAGCCAAGAAAAGATCTGGCGGCGATCATGGCGGCGCACAATATACCCTACGTGGGACAGACGACGTTTATCGGAAATTTTAAGGATCTATATACGAAATCGGAGCGGGCGATCTACACTGAGGGCCCGGCCTTTCTCAATATCATGACGCCGTGTCCGCGCGGCTGGCGCTACGACGCGCCCGACATCATCGACATTTGCAAGTCGGCGGTAGAGACGTGTTACTGGCCGCTCTTTGAGGTGGTAGAGGGCAAATGGATCCTGAACTATGAGCCGAAGAAAAAACTGCCGATCGAGGATTTCCTCAAACGGCAGGGACGGTTTAAGCATTTACTGAAACCGCAGAACGAGCAGCTTCTCGAGCAGTTCCAGAAGGAAGTGGACCGGAGATGGGAAGAACTGTTAGCGAGATTGTAAGCTGGCGCGCGGCAAGTGCGGAAGCTGCGGGGGCGTTTTAAAAGATATTATAAGAGCTGTTGCGTTGCAATATAATGCGCAGCTTTTTTATTTGCAAAAAAAGAAAAAAGAAATGAACCGATTGCGGGTTTTGTGCATCTTAATTATGAAGGACTTAGAGCTCAGATTCTTATGAATCAGGTTTTTATGAAGTAAGGGAGAAACAGGCAGTGGATAGAGATACGTTTATCAAAGGGATCAGGGAGAATCGGAATCAGATGTATGTGGTCGCGCTTTCGATACTGAAAAATCCCGAGGATGCACAAGATATTGTCCAACAGGCATTACTGACTGCGTACGTAAAGCTGGATACGCTGAAGGAGGATGACAAATTCCGGTCCTGGATGATGAGAATCGTCGTCCATGAGGCAAAGATGTACATTCGCAAAAATTCCCACATGGTTTACATGGAGGATATGGAAGCCGTCGTGGAACGCGCAAGGGAAGGCCGGAACGGGGAGGACGATGTCTGGGAGCTTGTATTATCTTTGAAGAAGGAATTGAGTACGGTAGTCATTTTATATTACGCGCAGGGCTACCGTGTCAATGAGATCTCAAGGATCATGCGTATTCCGCCTGGGACCGTTAAATCGCGGTTGTCAAAGGCGAGGGCGCTATTAAAAAAGAGATTGGAGGAATAGTGATGAAGAAATCGATGGATGAATGGTTAAGGGAAGGGCTTACGGATCGTGAGTACCAGATACCGCACAGTTATGAAAAGAAATTGGAGCAGACGATAAAAGAAATTGAAAACAGCAAGGTGATACACCGCGCGGGGTGTTTTTCCCGGTTTGCTGTGAATAAGGCCGCGGGTGTTGTCATATTTGTGTTCCTGTTATCCGCGGTATCCATTTCTTCTTATGCAGCCGTGAACCTATTTCGGGACAGGATGAGCAGCATGTCCGAAATCGAAAGGCAGAACTATAACAACGATATACAGAATTGTAAGGTGGACGAGGATGTTCTTTCCAGAGAGCTGACAGTAGAGGAACGTGAACGGATCGCCGTTCTCAGGGAGCAGTACGAAAAAGAAGGTAAATTTCCGCAAAAGGAGATCCAGCAGATGAAAAGGAACGAGGGAATCGTGGCCGACGAACTGTATTTTGTGGCGGATGAAAGTAAGTTCTACCTGCCGGATCGAGCGATGACAGAAGAAGAAATGCTGCAAATGATCGATCTGCAGGAGAAGAGGGATTACAGTGTACGGCAGCAAAATGAGGCGGAAATCAGTGAGGGTCAGAAGGGGCAGGGCGCGGGAGGACAGGATGCCTGATTGGAACGGCGGTCTGTTGAAACGGTAGCAAAACTATATGAGCTTGCCGAACCGGAACTGGAGATCGTATCGAATAGCGTGAAGGATCATTGTTATGAAGTGGCGCGAAAAGAAAGCGGCAGCCGTTTCTTCGTCTATTACACGGAAGATCATGCGATAGAGCGGGTCGTATATAAAAAGAAAGGTGTTTCGGCACATCAGTCAGGGGTTCAGAGTGAGAGTCTGCACATAAAGAGGATATCGAAAAAAATGAAAAAGCGTGTGGAAGTGTTTACTGGGAAGAAAATGGATACACAAAGTAGTTACGGTATGATGGAGGACAGCGGAGAACTGGCACATGGAACCATTAGTTTTTATCATCAGATGATGGATGGCAGTGTTTGCGTGGCCGTTTACAGTACCGCATATGACGATTTGTACGATATGTACAAGCTGGACGATATGAAGGAAGCCAGGCAGCAGATAAGAGACAAGAAACGGGCAGAGGGGGAGAGAGGGGTTCGGTATCAGGAGATCAAATAATGCACTTTTTGGTGAATATGTTTTAGATCCTGCTGTAATTTTTCCATTTGGCAGATCACATTTTTCTCGTGGTCTTCCATCATTCGTATGATATCATCAATGTGAGCGGGCAGGTCTTTGGAATATTCAAAGAACTCGTGCATTTTAGCGAGGGAGAGTCCTGTCCGCTTAAAGCAGTGAATCGCCTGCAGGCGGTCAATGTGCTCGTCCGTGTATAGGCGCTGGTTTGCTTCTGTGCGGAGATACTGCCGGAAATAATCCGGTATCGTCATAATAGCGCAGCGTGGATGAGGGAATATCAAACTTCTCCCGCATTTCTTTGATGGTGTAGGTATTCATGGAATCAGTCCTTTCCGTTTTTGTAATTCGTTCTTGACTTCAAGTATACTTGAAGTGTTATAGTACGTTCTTATTTGCGCTCGGTCTTTTGGGTCGCTCCCATGGAGGAAGGACATGTCGGTTGTTAATATGATGTCACAACAGTCTGATGTTGAAAAAATGCGGGAAATTATTTCTGCTTACAGGGAGGCTGCAAATGATATAACGGCAAGTGAAACAATAAATGGTGTGACATTTTATTTTGATGGTTTCGCGTTAACAGGCGATATGATAGACCGGTTGGAAAGCTTTTCATTATCGGCTGATGAAAGGAAAATCACAGTTGGAAAATGTTCAATGTTCTACTCGGGAACTAGTTGAGGAATAAGATAATCAATGCGGCACCCCTTAAAAGAGGTGCCGCCGTTTGTTTTACGTCGCACTATTTATTCGACCGTCTCCAAATATTCATCTTCTCTGCTTCCTTGATCAACTCATCCCGGAACTGCGGATGGGCAACAGAAATGAGAGCCTCGGCTTTCTGCCAGGTAGAAAGACCCTTCAAATTTACTTTTCCATACTCGGTTACAAAATAGTGGACGTTTGCCCTCGTATCGGTTACGATCGAACCGTCTGCCAGCGTCGGACGGATGCGGGATACGAGTTCGCCCTGTTTGTTCTGGAACGTGGAAGAGCAGCAGATAAAGCTCTTTCCGCCCGGGGACAAATAAGCGCCGAGTACGAAGTCCAGCTGTCCGCCGGCACCGCTTATGTTTTTTGTTCCTGCGCTCTCCGCGTTCACCTGGCCGTACAGGTCGATGTCCACAGTGTTGTTAATGGAAATAAAGTTGTCCAGTGCAGAAATCGAGCGGATGTCATTTGTATAGTCAACCGGCGCGCTCATGCACTCCGGGTTATCATCGAGAAAGTCGTACAATTTCTTTGTGCCGGCGGCAAACGCGTACGTCTGGCGGAACCGGTCGATATTTTTCCTCGCCCCCGTGATCTTTCCGGCTTTGGAAATATCAACAAACGCGTCAACGTACATTTCCGTGTGAACGCCCAGATCTTTCAGATCCGATTCGGCGATCATCGAACCTACCGCATTTGGCATACCGCCGATGCCGAGCTGGAGACAGGCGCCGTCCGGGATTTCTTCTACGATCAGCTTCGCGACTGCCTGATCGACGTCGGTGGCAGCGGCAGCGCCGCCCATTTCGGCGATGGACGGGTTATCCCCCTGTATGATCATGTCAACTTCGGAAATGTGGATGCCGTTTTCCTTGCCGCCCAGGCATCTCGGCATATTTTCATTGACTTCCACGATAATGACTTGGGCGCGCTCGCAGCAGGCTCCCAGATGGGATGCGCTCGGGCCGAAATTGAAGTAACCGTGGGAATCCATCGGCGACACCTGAAAAGCAGCTACCCGGGAAGGACACGGCAGATCCCGGTAGTATCTGGGGAGCTCGGAATAACGGATCGGCGCATAGAAGGAATATCCCTTCGCTGCCGCTTTCCGCTCGATCCCCCCCATATGCCAGGAGTTCCATGCCAGATGTTCTGCCGGGTTTTCGATTTTAAAAATCTCCGGTTCCCACATGAGGATACCGCCGCGGAATTTTACGTCAGTCAGGTCGTTCATCCGCCCGGCAAGCGCGGCGTCGAACGCAACCGGCGTATTCACGCACCAGCCATAATCTACCCAGTCCCCGGAACGGACTGTTTTTGCGGCTTCCTCAGCCGTGTTCAGCTTGCTTTTGTATAATGCTTCGTAATCCATAATCACTTATTGCCTCCTTCACGTATTGTTGTCTACCATTTTATCATTCCTGATAGGTGTGGTCAAGGGTTTACACGCGGAATATATTCTGTTATCATGATTTTAAAGCAATCGGGTATTCAGACGAAAAGAGGGGGTAGTGATAGAATATTTTTATGATGCGCGTTTACTTCAGTGAAGGAGGAGAATAAGTGAAATTACTATATGGTACAGGCAATCCGGCCAAATTGTTTTCTATGAGAAAAAGGCTGCAAGGCATGGGGATTGAAGTGTTGGGATTGCGTGATCTAGGCTGCGCGATTCCGCAGGTGGCAGAAGATGGGCAAACACCTCTCGAGAACGCCAGACAAAAGGCGTTGGCGTATTACCAGGCATTCCAAATTCCAGTGTTCTCCTGTGATTCTGGTCTTGCAAAAAAATATGGGAATTTGACAGCCTTTTATAAAAATGCGATTTGTCTTGTCATGGATGAAGAGCATATATACGAGGCGATGGAGCCATCTATGGAGAGTGAGCGTTTTTGGATTACAGAGAAATCTCATGTTATACATAAGAAGGGATTTCCGCTGGACAGCCTGTCGGTTGAGATCAGGAGCGGCAGATATTACTATGATCTGCCAGAGGAAGCGTTAGATCAGGTAGCAGTAGAAGATGGTTTTTTGGAGTTTTTTCGTAATTTTATGGATAAGTAGGAGGTAAGCATGGAAATCTGGGATGCGTACGACGAAAAAGGGAATAAAATTGATGGCGTGTCATTAGTTCGTGGAGAACCAATCAATGAGGGTTATTATCATCTTGTTAGTGAAATTATTGTCAGGCACCAGGATGGAAGCTATTTGTTAATGCAGAGAGACGAAAGAAAACACCTGGGCGGAATGTGGGAAGCAAGCGCAGGAGGTTCCGCGCTACAGGGTGAAGGCCCTTTTGACTGTGCGGTCAGAGAGTTACAGGAAGAAACAGGAATTGTGTCAGATGAACTGACAGAAATCGGTCAGGTGCTGCATTATGGGCACAAAACAATTTATGTAGAGTACTTGTGCGATACCGATGTTGATAAAGATAGTATCGTTTTACAGGATGGAGAAACTTCTGCCTACAAATGGATATCAGGCGATGAACTTCGTTTCATGTCCAGAGATGAACTGGCAACTCAAAGAATTCAGAATTTCATTGTAGAGATGAGCAAAACGCACTAATTCAATAGCGGGGTTTGGCAGTTAGCCTTT
>CAJUTR010000012.1 GCA_910589665.1 uncultured Eubacterium sp.
TCCCCTCATGAATGAGGGGCTAGGGGAGTTGATGTGTCGAAGACACTTTTTTGTGGAGTTTGAGGATATATGATTGAAACTATAGTTCGAAAGCAAGGGGGCTACTATGGGATCGACACCGACAGCACCGGAAGCCAGAACCACCCGGGAGATGCCTTTGACGGGTCATACGAAGAATTTTCAGGCGTATTTGATGGACAGGGATATGTACAGGATTATATTGATGAAAATGCCTCTCTGTTTCAGGTGGACGAGTCCGTGGCACATATTACGCAGAGCATTAGCGGTATTTCCCAAAAAGCGTCCTCGGAGCGGGATTCCGCGGCGGAGATCATGGAAAAGGTGCAGGCGATTTATGAGAGCGCGGGAACTGACAAAACCGAAGCGGCACGGCAGGCTGCCGACATGTCAGAACAGATGAACGAGCGAATACAGCGCTCCAGGGCAGTAGAACAGATCGATACGCTGACAGCCGAAATTATCAACATTACCGATCAGACCAGCCTGCTTGCACTGAACGCAAGCATTGAGGCGGCAAGAGCGGGGGAAGCGGGAAAAGGATTTGCCGTTGTGGCAAGTGAGATCGGATCGCTCGCGGCTGATTCAGCCCGGGCTGCCGAGGGCATTCAGCGGGTCAGTCAGGAAGTTATCTACGCCGTAAACGAACTAGCAAGCGAATCGGAACATATGATTGGATTTATGAATGAAACGGCGATGGCAGGTTATGAAAAGCTTTTGGATAACAGCCGGAACTTCAAGAACGATGTAAACCATCTGAGTGAAACGATGAATGATTTTGCTGGCGAGAGCATGCGCCTGAATGATAACATCGAAAGTATAAAGGAAGCCGTGGATGCCGTCAGCATTGCCGTAGAAGAAAGCACCAGAGGCGTTGTCAGCGTGACGGAAATGGCTGCCGATATGAATACGGGTATGGAAAGTATCAAAGGCGAAGCCGAGGGCAACAGAGAAATTGCTGGACAGCTTGAAACAGAGGTCGGAAAATTCAAATTGTAACTGTTTTCTGATTGGTTAAACAGGGATCGGTAAGACTTGGGGCCGCGGTAATACAGAGTTTTATAAGAAAAAGCTGTTTGCGGGGAATGGAACTCTTGCAGTTGATGCGACGGCGCTTCTGCTGATGCTCTTGTGAAATGAAATAAAGTCAAATAGGTTTTTGGAACGAAAAAAAGTTCTTGACATGTGATGTACATTATTGTATAATATAAAACGGTCACAGGGAAAGAGATACATGTGATCGTCTTATGCGCGAGTGGCTCAGTTGGTAGAGCACAACCTTGCCAAGGTTGGGGCCGCGGGTTCGAGTCCCGTCTCGCGCTTTTTTAATTGGATTTTTTATGTATAAAAGGAAAGGCTGCGCTTTTTAGTCAGCCTTTTTATTATTTGCATGAAGATAGAAAGACTGAGTTTGGATCACTTCGATTGGGAAAACTTATGTGAGAAATCTTGACAACATAATTTTACTTCATTATAATATTGAATAGAGATTTTTGCGTACCATAAGTTATATTTTTGACACATTCTGGTAGTAACATTATAGCAATAGTAAGTCGATATATATACATAAGGTATTTTTCAGAAAGGGCTGCATATTTATGAAAGAGATGGGACAAAAAAGAAAAAAAATTAAATTCAGATATTTGGCACTCCTTTTTGCCATAGTGGTTGCGGCAGTGTTTGGGTATCTGGGGGATCATTCTGAGGCGGCAGAGGATCTTTTTATTACGTGCGACGGATATGAACTGAGTCCGACAACGCCGTATCAGATGAAAAATAAATCGGTTACCCTCATATTGGGATCACAGGATTCTCCGATCTACGCGGACAGTAATCTCTATGAAGTGATCTGGTCGATCGAGAGTGGAAACGATATCGCAAAAATCGAAAAATCTCCGACAAGCCAGATTTACGGAAATGTCACAGCGACAGCGCCTGGCGAAGTAACGGTTCTGGTTACGGTTTTTAATAAGATCGGGGATCAGATCGGTACGACAGTAGGTAGTGTGACCTGCCGGATCCAGGTGGTTTTCGGTATTGATACGTCGACAAACGATAATGTGTTTAAATATCCGTATGACGATTCTACGGACAAGGCGATGTTTTTCCACACGAACAGCACGCCGCAGCAGTTGACATTGAACTATGGAGATTCGAAAAACGCACAGTGGACGACAGCGAATAATGAAGTTGCCGATGTTTCCGAGACAGGACTTGTGACACCGAAAGGAGCCGGAACGACGAAGATCACGGCGACCTATACGCCGCCCGACAGTCCGCAGACATCTTATACGGCGGTGATCGATGTCTACGTGTATCCGAGTATTAATAATGAAGATTCAAATTACCAGCAGAATGCCCAATTTGGTCTGGATACCGGAGGAACTATTTACACAGATACCAATTTTGATAATGGTTACGAGGCGATGCAGCGGAAAATGGCGTGGGTGATCAAAAAGGATGATGGAAATGGCGGTGAGTATACCGTCGCTGACTCGCTGGGGATGACATCCGAACTGATCAATATCAATTCCGTGTCCAGCCGTGATAACCGGCTTGTGGTGGATGCGAAAGCTGGAAAATATTATGTATATTTCTATCCGAAAGATGCGTATGAAAGTGAATCAAAACATATCAGCGATGAGGTGTTCGCGCCGACGGTGCTGACGCTTTCGGTGTATGCAAACTTTAATGACTACAAGGATACGATTGCTATCGGTGACACGCATTCTATTTCAGAAGACTTTAACCTGACCGAAGAGGAATTTGTGGAGTACTTTAACGTAACACTGACATCGAATGCCGGAGCGGCAGCAAACTACGCGACGGAGAGCAGAGGCGTCATTACGGCGATCAGCAAAAATGAGGGCGTGACGACAGTGGTGACGGCACACGTTGTTGTCAAAGATGCCTATAAGCATATCATTGCGGAACTTCTAAATCCGGACAAGGAAGGGGCCGATGAATTACAGTCAAGGACTAAATTTGAAGTTGAGATCACGATAGCAGATAAATTTGAACTAGACCGATCGTATCTGACGATGGCGTCGGGGCAGGAGATCACCCTGAATGCGTATTTTAACCATGAAAATATTGCGGGTACGAATATTCAGTGGGAGACGAGTGATAAAGAATATGTGGAGGTAGACAATACTGGTAAAGTGACGGCTAAAAAAGTTACGAACCAGGACGTTGTGATTCGGGCGCTATACTGGGTTGGTGGAACGCTGAAAGAAGCGACATGTGAAGTAAAAGTTGTCGCTACGGCAGATAATCTTGTGATCTCCCAGACAGAGGCGGCGATGAACGTCGGAGACAGTGTGGTGCTGGATGTGACATGTAATCCGGATGTCTCGTATCCTGGATATGACTGGTACGTTTCCGATCCGGAGTGTCTGTCGATTTCGCTCACGTCCGATACGAAAACTGCTACGATCACAGCACTTGCTGTTCCGGCGGATGGAAAGACCGTGACTGTTACGGTGACGAATCCGACGAATAAAAAATCGCAGGTATGTAATGTGACGATCAATGCGCCGTATGAGTCACTGGAGCTGACCGAGGACAGTGTGACCATGAAGTCCGGTGCGACACATCAGCTCCGGTATACATACAAACCGGATAATGTGACACAGAAAAAACTAGTTTGGAAGTCACTGGATACGAGTATTGTAACAGTAGATGAATACGGAACGCTGACAGCAGTTGCGCCGGGAATGACATATATCATGGTATCGCCGGAGTACAATCCGAATGGCGTGTACGCCCAGTGCGGAGTGATCGTGCTGGCGGGCTGCGACCAGATGGAATTGTCAGAGACACAGGTGACGATGAACACCGAAGAGCAGAGGATCATCAAAGTCACCTTGACGCCGAAAGGATGTACGACGACACTGGATTGGAATCTCAGCGACGATTCTGTTGCCTCGGTTACGTATGATGAGGAGACGAATCAGGCGACGATCGTCGGTAAAAAGGCGGGGCAGACGATCGTGTTTGTCAAGTCGGATGACGGTCCGGCCGCACAGATTGATGTCACGGTTCTCCAGCCTTGTTTGGAACTTTCTTTTTCACCAAATACATATGAGTTAAAGGCGGGGGAGACTTACACGCCGAATTTGGTGAAAACGCCGGAGGATACGACAGATGAGATTACGTGGACGTCATATAATACGTCAGTAGCCACGGTGGATGATCAGGGTGTGATCACAGGTGTAAAGACCGGTTTGACGTTTATCCAGGCGACGTCATCGTCTGGCCGGGTAGCGGTGATACAGATTTCCGTGAAAGAGGGATTGACAGGCGTGACACTGAATCCCGATAGGGCAGAGATCGAGGTGGATCAGTCCTTAAACCTGACTCCGGTTTTCAGTCCGGTAGAAGCTTATGATAAATCCATGAACTGGACGGTATCGGATGGGTCGATTGCTAAAATCGAGCCAATTGACGAATCAAACGTTAAGGTGACGGGACTAAAGGGTGGTGTCGTATTAGTAAAAGGAGAGGCAAAAGACGGCGGATTTGTCGTGAGCTGTCTCGTAACCGTGCATGAAAAGGCGACATCTGTTACGGTTGATCCGACATCCCGGTTTTTGCAGAAGGGAAAATCCTTTACGATCAAGGCGACAGTCACTTCGGAGACGGCTACGGATAAAACGGTTCGTTGGTCAACGTCGAAAAAATCGGTTGCTACCGTAAATTCACGCGGCGTTGTAAAAGGAAAGAAAATCGGAACGGCCTATATTACGGCGACGGCGAAAGACGGTTCCGGCGCTTCGGCGACTTGTACGGTCAAGGTGATCCGAAGAGTGACGAAAGTAAAATTAAATAAATATACAGCGAAATTACTCGTGAGCAAAACGATGAAATTGAAGGCTTCCGTCCTTCCTAAAAATGCCACGGTAAAAGGAGTGGACTGGAGTTCCAGCGACAATTCCATCGCGACAGTGGATGCTTCGGGAAGGGTTTACGGAATGGCTCCGGGACTTGTAAAGATTCGCGCAAAGGCAAAGGATGGTTCTGGAAAATCAGCGGTTTGTCTTGTGACGGTATCCGATCCGGTTCCGGCGACTGGTGTCGATGTAACGAATAACGACATTATAGTAGCAAAGGGAAGACAGATCCAGTCGGGGATCCAGATCGCGCCGACAAACTCCACGGATAAGATCAAGTTCTACTCGGATGACAAGCGTGTGGCGAGGATCAATTCCCGCGGTAAGATATATGCTAGAAGAGTCGGGCAGGCGACCGTTTACGGAGAAACATCCAATGGACAGAGAGGGTATGCGGATGTCCTCGTCGTGACGATGAACCGCAAGAAGCTGAAATTCCGCATGTACGATACGGAGACGCTTCGTGTAGACGAGATCAGTAAGGGAGTGACATGGTACTCCAAGAATCCGCTTGTGGCATCGGTTGACCAAAGTGGTAAGGTGACCGGACGGCGCAGGGGGACGACGACGATCTACGCGAAAGTGCGCGGACTGCGTCTCTCATGTAAGGTAAGGGTAAAAGGGTTGTAAAAATAGGGAGGAATTTATTACTTTGTTAGTGAATTTACATGTAAAAAACTTTGCGATCATCGACGAGGTGGATATTGATTTTGGAAAGCACCTGAATATCCTGACTGGGGAGACTGGTGCGGGAAAATCGATCCTCGTCGGTTCGATCGGCATAGCGCTGGGGGCAAGAGTTTCGAGTGAAGTGATTGGCAAACGTGGTGATCACGCGATGGTGGAACTTGTGTTCCAAATCGACGATGAAGAGACGCTTGCCGCGCTGCAGGAACTGGATATAACGCCAGAAGACGGACAGATCGTCATTTCCCGTAAAATCATGGGAAACCGGAGCGTAAATAAGATCAACGGAGAAAGTGTATCGGTTAGTACGATCCGTAAGATTTCGGCGTTGTGTCTGGATATTCACGGGCAGCATGAGCACCAGTCGCTCCTGCATAAAGAATATCATTTAGAGGTTGTGGACCAGTTTGCCGGAGAAGAGGCGGCTGCCATCAAATGTAAAATAGCAGATGTATATGGAGAGTACACCCGGCTTGTCCGCGAAATGGAACAGGAAGGGAGTACGGCAGAAGAGAGAGCGCGAGAACTCTCTTTTCTTGCCTATGAGAAAAAAGAAATCGAAGATGCGGAGTTGATCGAGGGCGAGGAGGAGCTTCTTGAGGAAAGGGTCCGTAAGATGTCAAACGCTTCTTCGATCGTCGAGGCCGCCGGACGGGTCTACGAGTATACAGGAGATTCTATGAATGGCTGCGCGTCTGCGGTCAGTCAGGCGCTCCGTCAGATTGGGAGCGTTGCCGAGCTGGACGAACAGCTGGCGGCCATGCAGAGTGAGCTGGTAGATATTGAAAATCTGCTCTCGGACTTCAATCGGGAGATTTCCGAATATATGGAGGATTTTACATTTGATGAATCCGAACTGAGACAGGCAGAGGAGCGGCTTGATGTCATTCGGGGATGCCAGGCCAAATATGGAAAGACTTACGCAGAGATCATGTCTTATTTGGCTGAGATCACGGAGAAGATCGATAAATTTTCGGATTATGAACAGTATCTCGAAGAGTGTGAGAAGAAAAAAGCGAAACTTGAGAAAACGCTGGACAAGTTGTGTGGGAAACTGACCAATATTCGGAAAAAAGCGGCGCGCAGTCTGGAACAAGCGATCACGTCGGCGCTTGCAGAGTTGAATTTCGATAAGGCGAGATTTGGTGTGAGCATGGAGCCGCTCGGGAAATATTCCCCCAAAGGGGCGGATGCCGTGGAGTTTCTGGTGGCTACCAATCCGGGGGCAGACCTGTATCCTCTCGGGAAAGTGGCGTCCGGCGGAGAATTGTCGCGTATCATGCTGGCGATAAAAACGGTTTTTGCGGATACCGATCATATCGAGACGCTGATCTTTGATGAGATCGACGTCGGGATCAGTGGGAGGACAGCGCAGAAAGTATCGGAAAAAATGGCGTTCCTCGGCAAAACGCACCAGGTGATCTGTATCACCCATCTCCCGCAGATCGCGGCGATGGCGGATACTCATTTTGTCATTGAAAAGGTAACTTCGGATAAGGAAACACGGACAGAAATCCGCCCGCTTTCGGTCGAAGAATCGGAAGAAGAACTGGCGCGGATGCTCGGCGGGGCAGAGATTACGGATGCCGTACTCGCCAACGCAAGAGAAATGAAAACACTTGCAAAACAATATTCATAAAGTAAGCTTTTTATGGTAATACTTCATGTATGCGCAACTGCTTGACATAAGCGAGAAAAAACGTGAGAAATGAGGATTACCATGAAAAGATATTACCGGATTTCACTTGTGGCACTTCTTGCCATCGATTTATTTTTCATCGGTCTGGTGACGGTTCGTTCGGCATCTGACCAAATTCCCGATACGATGTGGACATATGTAGGCAGGGAGGAGAAGTTGTTTACCAACCTCCCCGCGAAAGCGGTAACAAAATCTCCAGAAGCTTCATCCGGCGAAGCCGCCCATAGCGAACACGATGCAGATACAGTGGAGGCGTTGAATGTGACGGGAGGTTCCGGGCAGGCAACACTGAAATCCCAGGCGATGGGAAATTACAGTGTCGATGTTAAGCTTTTTGGAATCTTTCCGTTGAAAACTGTCGATGTTAAAGTTGTGGATCCGATGGTTCTGGCTCCTTCTGGTGAGCCGATCGGTATTTATGTGGAGACGAATGGCCTTCTCGTCCTTGCCACTACGAGTGTAGAAGGAAAAGATGGTTTGGTTTATGAGCCGGCGTCCAACATTGTAAAGAGCGGGGATTATATACTGAAGATTAATGAAAAGCCGGTTAAGACGATCAAGGAGTTTAATGCGGTCATCCAGAAAACAGAGGGCAAAAAAGCTGTTGTGCGCCTGCGCAGGAACGGGACGGAGACAGATGTTTCCATGAAAGCTATTTTGGCCAAAGATGGTACGTATAAGATGGGAATGTGGGTGAGGGAAGATACCCAGGGAATCGGTACGATGACGTATGTTACGAAAAATGGGGGATTTGGCGCGTTAGGGCACGGCATTACGGACGCTGACACAGGGACACTCATGAACCTGAGTGGAGGTGAACTTTATAACACGGAAATCCTAGACATTATCAGAGGGGAGAAGGGCGCGCCGGGGGAATTGGAAGGCTATATCAATATGGTTGCGGATAACTGCATCGGCATGATCGAGAAGAATACGGGGCTAGGCATATTTGGGAAACTCTCTGAGGGGACTGGTCTTTCCGAACATTTAGAATTTATGCCAGTTGGCTTTAAGCAGGATATAAAAAAGGGTAAGGCGTTTATTTATTCCAACATAGAGGGAAAAACGGAGAAATATGCAATTAATATAGAAGATATCAAGATGAGCAGCACGGATAACAGGGGGATGGTTATCCGCGTGACTGATGAGGAGCTTCTTTCCCTGACCGGAGGGATCGTCCAGGGGATGAGCGGCAGTCCGATCGTCCAGGACGGTAAGCTGGTCGGGGCAGTGACGCATGTGCTGGTTGATGATCCGACGAGGGGGTATGGGGCATTTATCGAAAATATGTTATCCCAGTGAGTTGAGGAGAGTGTCTGTTTCCGAACTTTTCCAAACGATTTTGTGCATCTGAGAAAAAAATGAATGGGTTTGCCTAACAATCCCGTCCTGTCTTGGCAGTAGGCTGTCTTGACAGTGACGGGATTTTTCTTGAAGAAGACGAAAGTATTTTGTATAATAGTAGTGTTAAGAAATTTGTAAGATTTCCATTGACTTTTTGGACTGAGTTATCTTGTAAACTGGTCTTGCGATAGAGATATTGCTTTGTATTTGGAAGTGAGGAGGTAGGACAGACATGGAGCCATCTAGCATTTTAGTTGTTGATGATGACCGTGAGATCGTGGCAGCGATCACAAAACATATGGAGGCGGAAGGATACACCGTCTTTCAAGCGTACGACGGACTGCAGGCGTTGGAGCTTATGATGCGTGAAACGATACACCTTGTGCTTTTGGACATTATGATGCCAAATCTGGATGGACTGTCTGCTACGATGAAGATTCGGGAAAAGAAAAACATACCGATCATTCTCCTGTCAGCAAAATCAGAAGATAGCGATAAAGTCCTTGGCTTGACGATGGGTGCGGACGACTATATCACCAAGCCGTTCTCACCCGCGGAACTGGTGGCGAGGGTCCGTTCCCAGCTTCGAAGGTATATGCAGCTCGGTGATTTCAGCGGAAGGCGGGATACGGAACAGATCGTTGTCGGCGGGCTCATGCTCGATCTGGGAGCCAAGCTTTTGTACGTGGACGGAGAACCCATAAAGCTGACAGCAACCGAATACAAAATATTGAAACTTTTGATGGAAAATCCAGGCAGGGTGTTCGCGGCGGAGGAAATTTATGAGCGCGTATGGGAAGAGGATGCGTATTCCG
Source organism: uncultured Eubacterium sp. (assembly GCA_910589665.1). GTDB lineage: Bacteria > Bacillota > Clostridia > Lachnospirales > Lachnospiraceae > Eubacterium_F. Next base: position 9,456 of record CAJUTR010000012.1, read on the forward strand.
TAGAAAATACAGTCATGGTCCACATACGCAGGATCCGTGAGAAGATCGAGATCAACCCTCGGGAACCGGAATACTTAAAGGTGGTGTGGGGAATTGGTTACAAAATGGAAAAACATAAGTGAAAAATGGTGTGGGAAAAGACGGAACCGTATTTTGCTGTGGGGAGCTGTGCTTGGTTTACTCGTTCTGTTTTTTGGGAGCTTAGGTTTTGTCACGAGCGGAGGGATGGGATTACGTTCGTTTTCATATTTGATGGACGATCATTATCTCAATTCCAAACGGCATGCGGAAGAAGTCAGGGATGCGTTTCAGGAAGTCAGGGATAAGTGTTTGGATGATACAAGGCGTAACATATCTAATGAAGATTGGGCGTTTCAGGGCATTTATGAATTCAGGCGGACGGGAGCATCACGTTTCAACCAAAACAATATACCAAAAGAGGCGTATGAGACTTTTATACGTGAACTGTGGAAAGAAGTATCGGCTGAGATCGGAAGTATGGAACGGGAAGCGCCGGCTGCCGTGAAGGACGGTATCCAAAAAGGAGAGGCGCTCTGGTATTTCAGAAACAATACGCCCTGTTTTTACAGATGGGATGGAGAGAGTTACAGCGCGTACGGAGAAGATGTCTTGCTCTCCGAGGAGATGCTTGGTAAAATGAGTCCCATGGGAAGCGACGAGCAGATCACGATTGGGTTTACGAAGCAGATGATACAGCAGGCAGAGCAGCAATATAGTCGGATTCGGACTCGGACCTATGTTGGGTGCGGAGGGATGCTGCTTGGTGTTTTGGTGGCCCTGCTGGTTGCGCTGTTCATCCTGCTTCCGGATGTTTATTGGAATAGACGGGGGAGGCGCTATTATGATGTCATCGCGCTGGCTGCGCTTTATGCGCTGTGCACGATGCCGGACAGGGTACAGGATTTGATCCTGCCGGATTATTCCTGGACGACAGACGGGACCCAGATATTGATCGAACTTTTTCCGACCGTATGCTCCGTGGCGGTGGTGTCTAGTATGATGTTGTTTTCGGTGATCCATCTAGTCTGTTTCGGAGTGGGATTTTGGAAAGTGGGACACCGGAGGGTGGGAAAGGAAAGGGTTTTCGCTATATTCAATAGGGATCATAGTTTTATTTACCGGATCATAATGGGCGGTGTGAGGAAGATCATGGGTGAGGCGTATGCTATGGGAGGAGTGTTGGAATGTAATAGGAAAAGGCTGCGTTTTACGCTTCTCTTATCGGAGATATGTATTTTTTTCGGCTGGTTTACTACTGTTATCTATGGCTGTTCTTGGATGATGTGGTGGCAGAATGCTCTGTTGTTTTTCTGCATAGAGGGAGTTCTTTTAGGGGGGATATGGTATGTGTATCATGTCGGGACAAAAAAGATCAGTACGGAATATGTGCGGTTGATAGAGCGGATCGATCAGATCAGTGCAGGAAATTTCGGGACGCAGCAAGAACTGTCAGAGTTTTCTCTGTTTGAGGAGGAATTTCAAAAATTATCCAGACTTGGATGTCAGATGCAGATAAATATCCAAAAACAGGTACAGGCGGAGAAGATGAAATTGGATCTGATCACGAATGTATCTCATGACCTGAAAACGCCGCTCACATCACTGATCAGTTACGTTGATCTATTATCAAAGGAAGATCTGCCGCCTGTGGCATCCGATTATGTCAGAGTACTTGAGAGGAAATCCGGTCAGCTCCGGAAAATGGTAGTAGATGTGTTCGATCTCGCGAAAGCGTCGAGCGGGAATCTGGAGGTGAAACAAGAGCGGGTAGAACTGAACCGGCTTTTGGTCCAGACACTTGCCGATATGGAGAGGGAGATTGAGAATGCCCCGGTCAAAGTCGTCACGCAGTTTTCGGAATCGGTTGCGGTGCTGAAAAGCGACGGGAATAAGTTATACCGGGTGTTTCAGAATATTTTACAGAATGCGCTCAAATACTCGATGCAGGGAACGAGGATTTTTGTGACACTTAAGGTCGAAAGACACCAAGCTGTTCTTCTTGTGCAAAATGTGGCGGGTTATGAGATGGATGTTACGGCGGAAGATGTTATGAGAAGATTTTTTCGCGGAGATAAAGCCAGGAGTACCGAAGGGAGCGGATTGGGATTGGCGATCGCCAAAGAATTTTGTGAACGCTGCGGCGGCATTTTGTCAGTGGATATTTGCGGCGATGTATTCAGTGTAGAAATCCGGTTTGACTGTGAGGATGTTATCGAAATGTAGCGGACGTTGAGAGGAAGGATTAGGAAATGCGGGATAAGAGTGGATCGCAAAAGAATACGTATGAAAAGATATATGAGGTTGTACAGCAGATTCCGAAAGGATCGGTCGCTTCGTACGGCCAGGTGGCTTTGCTGGCAGGCAACGATAGATGGGCGCGGGTTGTCGGGTATGCGCTGCATGTCAACCCGGATCCGCAGCACATTCCCTGCCATCGTGTCGTCACAAAAGAGGGAAACGTTTCACAGGCATTTGCGTTCGGCGGTGCGAATCGGCAAGTGGAGCTTTTGCAGGCGGAAGGCGTCCGATTTTTGGACGGACATGTGATCATGGAGCAGTTCCAGTGGGAGCCGGCGCCGCGCGTACGCCATACGTTTGAACCGGTTTGGGATGAAAATTGCCGCATACTGATTTTAGGAACATTTCCCTCTGTAAAATCTCGCGAAAACCAATTTTATTACGGGCATCCCAGGAACCGATTCTGGAAAGTGATCGCTGGGATCACAGAAAGCGCCGTACCCGAGACAGTTGAGGAGAAAAAGGCGATGCTTTTGGATAACCGGATCGCTGTCTGGGATGTGATCGAAAGCTGCCGCATCAATGGTTCCAGTGATGTTTCGATCCGGGATGTGATCGTAAATGATGTTCCATCCCTGCTTGAACGTTCCAGTATTTCCCGCATTTATGGGAACGGCGCGAAGGCATGTGAACTGTATGACCGCTATCTCAGGGATCACACAGGGATAGAGATCCATAAGCTTCCGTCAACGAGTCCTGCCAATGCTTCATTCCAGCTGGAGCGCCTTCTGGAAGTTTGGTCTGAAATTCTCAGGTGAGCATTTACACTCTTCTCATTCTGTGCTACAATAAAAAGAAGATGTAGAGGTTAAAAAACAGTAAACGAGTAACATGCAGCTGGAAATAGAAGGAATGGAGGGTTATAATGAGGAAACAACTGACAAAAGCAGTTAGCTCGGTGCTTCTAGTATCAATGTTGTTCGGAGCGGCAGCAGTACCCGCCGCACATGCCGGAGCAGCGAAGAAGCCGAAGTTAAGCAGCTCAAAGGTAACTGTAAACATAGGTAAGTCAAAGACCATCAAAGTTAATAATACGAAGAAAAAGGTAACATGGTCGGTCAAGTCCGGAAAGAAAACGATCAAGATCGTGAAAAAGGCAAAGACTAGTTTGAAATTTAAAGGAGTGAGAGCCGGATCAGCCGTGATCGCCGCTTCTGTCGGAGGGAAGAAACTTACCTGTAAAGTGAACGTAAAGAAAGCAGTTGTAAATCCGTCTGTTTCGCATCAGCCAACGCCGGTACCGCCGATTCCTCCTGTCGTGACACAGGCGCCGCCGGCAGCATCACAACCAGGAGCGACGCAGGCACCTACGGATGTTCCGACTGAAGTTCCGTCCGAAACACCTGCCGGGCCAGCAGTGGCGACACCGGGACCGGATGAATATGAGGGAACGGATATCAGCTGGATCGATCCGAGTAAACCGATGGTAGCGTTTACGTTTGACGACGGCCCGATCGGGAATAAGGATACGGATACGAGTATGAAGATCCAGAAATCACTGCGTGAGCATAACGCACATGCTACCTTTTTCTATATCGGCAGCCGGCTCGGGAACATTCAGGATGATGGGGAGATCAAGCTGAACGAAGGCCCGGCGGATGAGATCCGTCAGGCAGTGGCATCCGGTTTTGAAGTGGGTAACCATTCCAACGGCTGGGATTCTTTAAGCACAAAAACGTATACGGAAGAGAAGATCCGGCTGTCGATCGGCACGACGGATAAACTTTTGACGGAAGTAACAGGATACCGTAACTTCCTGTTCCGTCCACCGAATCTGGCAGTCAGCCAGACGATGCGGGATACGATTGAAGCGCCGTTTATTATGTGCGGGGTAGATAGTCAGGATTGGAATAAGGCGACGACGGCGCAGATTATTGCAAATGTGCAGAAAGCAAAAGATGGCGACATTGTGCTGATGCACGAGACAGAGCCAAACACCGCAGAAGCAATCGATACGTTACTCGACTATTTTAAGGAAAAAGACTGGCAGGTCGTGTCGGTGTCGGAATTGTTTTTAGTACGTGGAATGAAGATGGAGAACGGAACGTCGTACAGCAATTGTCTTCCGGTGGCTACTACAAGCGAAGAATAGAAATTCGACAATAGTATAAGGAAGAAAAGGCATCCCAACATCCAAAAATGGAGCGGGGATGCCTTTGACATATAAAACAAAATATAGTATAATTTGATCATGTGAAACACAAGAAGAGGGAAATAAGGGGAAAACGAGGAAGGGATGAGCGGATGAAGATACCAGGTAGAGGAATGTGGTTCATGCTTGTTTTGGCAGCATGTTTCCTGGGGAGTTTCCTCTGGAACGCGAGGAGTACCCAGGCGGCAGTAAAAGATGTGCAGGTGATAAACGGTAATACGTCAGAACTCACTGTAACGATCGGCGATACCGGGCATATCCAGCCAGTTGCCGATACGCTCATGACGGATGCCAGCGGAGTGCCGGTAACGGTGGCGCGCTGGGAGTATGACAGCTACCAGGAGGAGATAGTCCGCGTCGATCCTAACGGATATTATGAGGCGCTTTCTTACGGAAAAACGACGATCTGCGTGTATGGGTATACAGAATTTGGCGTACTTGTTTTTCGCGGATCCTGCGACGTGACGGTCTGTGTGGATATGACGAATGTCACGCTGGAAACGGATCAGCTGACCGGATATGTGGCCGGATATGATTCTTATACCGGAAAGATCAGGATAAACAGTTCGGTGCTGCTGAGTGGAGAAAATTCTGTCATGACCTACCAGTCCGATGAGCCGGATATGTCGGTGAGCTGTGAGTTGATCAACAGCGAGCTTTCGATTACTGCATATGGGGAAGGCGACACAAAGCTGACCGTGGTCATAAACGGAAAAGAATTTCTTATTTCTTTCAAAGTCATTCGACTGGAAATGTCGAAAACCAGTCTTGTAGCTTCCAGGGGAAAAAAGACGAAATTAAGAATCAGGGGAACGGGTGAAAAGGCGAAATGGACATCCAGTAATACAAGAGTAGTAAAGGTGTCAGGTGATGGAACGATCCGCTGCCGGAAAACCGGGAATGCTGTCATCACGGCACAGATCGGCGAAATAAAAGTAGGCTGCGCGGTCAGTGTGATCCCCACAAAGCTTTTGAGAGTTGTAAACATGGCGAAAAAGATCGGCGCCAATTGGAAGTACAGCCAGGCAAAGCGGATGCAGAAAGGTTACTACGATTGTAGTTCCCTCGTTTGGAGATGTTATAAGAAAATGGGGAAAACGTTCGGTGATCCGCATTATGCCCCAGTTGCCGCCAATATAGCGAAGTGGTGTGCCGGCCGTAAAAAGATGATCACGAGGTCCTACACATGGAATCACGTACAAAAAATGAAACTGCGCCCGGGCGATCTAATTTTTAAAACTGGTCAGAAGAACGGACGCTATAAGGGGATCTATCATGTTGAGATGTTTGTCGGATACACGCTGACTGGTTTTGACAGTTCAGGGAAGGCTGTGCTGAGTGAATTGTGGGCAGCCCGTTCGGAGGGATACGGCGGCGGAGGGTATCCGGTCGCGCGTCCATAAATGAACGTCTATAAATACCCATTATCATAAGAAGAAATTGGTGTAAATTGATAGAATTCGTAGAATAACCGGATAATTTGTCGAAAATATGGATAATATGCGAAAACTCAGTGCTTAAACTGGTATAAGTATACAAAATTGTCTTGCAAAATACGGAAAAAGCATTTATAATGCAAAAGATGACATTGATCGGACACAGGTCATGTCAAGTTCAGATGTATGGGAGGAATCAATATTGAATAAGCTAAAGGTCTTAGTTGTGGACGACAGCGCAAGAGCGGCTGCTATGATCCAGGATAGCTTGAGGGACGATGAGGACGTGGAAATTGTCGGACATGCCGAAGACGGCGTGGTTGCAATCGAAATGATCCGAGAAACGTCACCGGATGTCGTTTTTCTAGATTTGATCATGCCGAAAATGGATGGTCTTGTCGTTTTAGAGAAAGTGAGCAAAGGACTTCCTGGGATTGAGAGCAGGCCGGATTTTATTGTTGTTACCGCAGTGACACAGGAGAATGTGATGCAGACTGCCTTTCAGTATGGAGCATCCTACTATGTACTGAAACCATTTGAGAAGGAAACAATTCTCGCCAAAATACAACAGGTGAAGCCAGATAATAAGGCGTTGCTGGTGAACAGCCGGGAACAGTATGCCAAACGGGACGACAGGCCGGAATACAATTTGGAGATGGATGTGACAAATATCATCCACGAGATTGGAGTACCAGCACATATAAAAGGATATCAATATCTTAGAGATGCCATTATGATGTCAGTAGATGACAGTGAGATGCTTAATTCAATAACAAAGATTCTTTATCCATCCATTGCAAAACAGCATAAAACGACTCCGAGCAGAGTGGAGCGGGCGATCCGTCATGCCATCGAAGTCGCATGGACGAGGGGAAAAGTAGATACGATCGACGAATTGTTTGGATATACGGTAAACAACGGCAAAGGAAAGCCGACAAATTCGGAATTTGTGGCACTGATTGCCGATAAGATACGACTGGAACAGAAAATGAGAGGTTAGAAAAGAGAGTATAGGCTGGCAGCAGGCCGTCACTTGGAGTAGTGGCGGCTGTTTTTTTAGTTGGATTCTTGCAATTTCCGTCTTTTTCCTATATAATGATGAATACGATTAGCAAACGAAATGTAGATGCGAGAAAGAAAGGATTGGTTTGCATGGCAGAAGATAGGCTTAGTGGTTTGATCGAGGAGTTTGATACAGGAGAACTGTCGCAGGACATCATCCCCCCGAACTTTACCGATCCTGACGTTTTGTTCCGGGTGCTTAAGAAGATCATCTTATCGGATCATCCGGGAGAAGATTTGGATTTTATTACGCGGGCCTATGAGCTGGCGAAGGAAGCGCATAAGGATCAGAAACGAAAATCCGGCGAACCGTATTTGATCCACCCGGTGTGCGTCGCGATCATCCTTGCGCAGATCGATATGGATAAGGAAACGATTGTCGGCGGACTGCTGCATGATGTGGTGGAGGATACGAAGTATACGGGCGAGGAGATCGCGCAGATGTTTGGAGAGGAGATCGCGCGGCTCGTGGACGGCGTTACGAAACTGACCCAGTTGAACTATTCGGCGGACAAGCTCGATGTCCAGGCGGAGAATCTGCGGAAGATGTTTTTGGCGATGGCGAAGGATATCCGCGTCGTCATTATCAAACTGGCCGACCGGCTCCATAATATGCGGACGCTGCAGTTTATGAAACCGGAAAAGCAGAAGGAAAAGGCGAGGGAGACGATGGATATTTATGCTCCGATCGCTCACCGTCTCGGTATTTCAAAAGTGAAGGTCGAGCTGGATGATCTTTCGTTCCAGTATTTGGAGCCGGACGCCTATGCGGAACTGACTGAGAAATTTAATCATATGCGCGTGGAAAAAGAGACGTTTGTCAAAGATATCATGCTGGAAGTGCGCGAACATTTGGAGGAGGCAGGTATCAAGTCAACGATCGACGGGCGTGTCAAGCATCTTTTTAGTATTTACCGCAAAATGGTAAACCAAAGTAAGACGCTTGAGCAGATCTACGATCTGTTTGCCGTCCGTATCATTGTGGATACGGAACAGCAGTGCTATGCGGCGCTCGGTATCATCCACGAGATGTATAAACCGATCCCGGGACGTTTTAAGGACTACATAGCGATGCCGAAGGCAAATCATTACCAGTCGCTCCATACGACACTGATCAGTCCAGACGGACAGCCGTTCGAGATACAGATCCGGACGTATGAGATGCACCAGACAGCCGAATACGGTATTGCTGCGCATTGGAAATACAAAGAGAGCAAGGGAAGCGAACAGAGCGTAGGCAATGATGAGGCGAAGATGGCGTGGCTGCGGCAGATCCTCGAATGGCAGCGGGATATGGCGGACAATAAAGAGTTTCTGAACCTCATTAAAAGCGATCTGAACCTGTTTTCTGACAGCGTTTACTGTTTTACGCCGAACGGGGATGTGAAGACGCTGCCGGCCGGCTCAACGCCGATCGATTTCGCGTACGCCGTCCACACGGCAGTCGGCAATAAGATGGTGGGGGCCAGGGTGAATGGGAATATCGTGACGCTTGATTATCAGATCCAAAATGGCGACCAGATCGAGATTACGACGTCCCAAAACAGCAAAGGGCCGAGCAGGGACTGGCTTGCGATCGCGCAGAGTACGCAGGCGAAAAATAAAATTAACCAGTGGTTTCGCTCCGAGTTTAAAGAAGAGAATATCGTGCGCGGAAAAGAACTTCTGGCGCTATATGCCAAGACGAAGAATATTGATCTGTATAAATTGGTAAAGCCGGAGTATATCGAGGCATGCAAACGGAAATATGGTTTTAAGGACTGGGATTCCATCTGTGCCGCCATCGGACACGGCGGACTGAAGGAAGGCCAGGTGATCAATAAATTACAGTACGAGTATGATAAAAAGAATAAGAGGATCGTCTCCGATGAGCAGGTACTTGAGGTGATCGGAAGCGTCAAAGAGGCGAAGGTGGCGAAGGAGACGGGCAGTGCCAGTTCTTATACGAAGAGCAAGGGCGGTATCATTGTAGAAGGGCTGGATGATCTTGCCGTGCGTTTTTCGAGGTGCTGTAATCCGGTGCCGGGCGATGAGATCGTCGGATTTGTGACCCGCGGGCGAGGGCTTTCCATTCACCGCACGGACTGCGTAAATATGATCAACCTCCCGACCGAGGAGAGAAACCGGCTGATCGAGGCGGAATGGAGTCCGGAGGCGAAGAAAAATGAGGAGTATTATCCGGTTGAGATCGTTATTTATTCTTTTAACCGGAGCGGCGTGCTTTATGATGTATCGGGAATATTTACCGAAAATGGGATCGATGTAAAGTCGATGAACGTCCGTACGTCAAAGCAGAACCGGGCCACGATCGTGGTTGGTTTTGAGACAAAGGGTGTGGAGCAGCTGAACAAGCTCGTGAAAAAGCTGCGTAATGTGGAGAGCATCATTGACATCGAGAGACGCAGCAATGGATAGATTGAGAAACGAAACAGTGAGACGGAGGGAAAATATGGAACAGAGTGAGATCATTGTTGATTCTACTGTTGTAGGAGGTGTGGGGACGAATTGTTTTATCGTGCGCCGGGTAGACAGTAATCGGTGTGTCGTGATAGATCCGGGGGACGACGGGGCGAGGATCAGCCGGTTTATCCGTGGCAACCAGTTGATTTTGGAAGATATTTTACTGACCCACGGACATTTTGACCACATCTTAGGTGTGTCGGAGCTGGTATCAGGATCGGGAGGCCGCGTGTGCATTTATGAGGGAGAAGAAACATTGCTCGGAGACGCTGGTTTGAACGTGTCGGAAATGACGGGCAGACCGGTTAGCCTGCGGGCGGATGTGCTCTTAAAGGATGGACAGGTATATAAAACCGCGGGCATGGAATTCCAGGTGATCCATACGCCAGGACATACAAAGGGAAGCTGTTGTTATTATCTGGAGCATGAAAAAGCATTATTCTGCGGCGATACCCTGTTTTTTGAATCGGTCGGCCGCACGGATCTGCCGACGGGAAACGGCCGTGAACTGATCGCATCGCTGCGGGAGAAAGTACTTGTCCTCCCGGATGATGTGAAAGTATATACCGGCCACGGCCCTGTTACGGAGATCGGATATGAGAAGGAAAATAACCCGTACGTCTCGATCTGACCGGCGGATCGACTGCATTTTATGCGCAAAAAGGCCACGGAGCTGAAGTTCCGTGGAGAAATGAAGGACATTATGATACAGATTACGATAAAGGATAAAGAATTTTCCTATGATATGACGGCGCTTGCCCAGGCGTTTTTTCCAGAGAAGAAATGCGTCATCCAGGAGGATGAGAAGTGGCGCGGAAGGGACGGATATACGGTATGCTGGGAGATTGACGGTGAGAGGGTATTTGAGCATTTTGAGCCGTCGCCCTATACGAAAAACGATGTGAAGCGGCAGGTGTATGATTTTTTATGCCAGTATGCAAAGAAAAAGCTGCCTTGGGGCATATTGACCGGCGTTCGTCCGGCGAAGATCCCGCTGCGTATGTTGGCAGAGGGCAGGCGGGAAGAAGAAATCATCTGCCTTTTGCAGCAGGAATACCGGTGCAGTCCAGAAAAGACAGCGCTCGTATTAGATGTGGCGAAACGCGAGTATGCCCTCGCGGGCGGGATCGACCATGAAAACAGCCGTTGTCTCTACATCGGCATTCCGTTTTGCCCGAGCATTTGCGCGTATTGTTCGTTTTCTTCGTATCCGGCGGGGCAGTATGCGGGACGGATGGACGCGTATTTGGACGCGATCGAACAGGAACTTTCCTATGTGGCGAAAACGCTTGCAGGAAAGAAGCTGCAGGCGGTCTATATCGGCGGCGGCACGCCGACCGCGCTGCATGACCAGGCGTTTGCCAGGCTGCTTGACATGGTTGACCAGTATCTGCCGATGGAGGAAGTAGCGGAGTATACGGTCGAAGCCGGGCGGCCGGACAGCATCTCGGAGGAAAAACTCCACGGCATGAAAGAGCACCGGGTTTCCCGCATCTCGATCAACCCGCAGAGTATGAAGCAGCACACGCTGGATCTGCTGGGGAGGAAGCATTCGGTCGAGGATGTGAAACGCGTCTATGCGAGAGCAAGAGAACTCGGTTTTGATAATATCAATATGGATCTGATCGCGGGCCTGCCGGAGGAGACGCCGGCGGATTTTAAACAGACGCTCGAAGAGATCGTCCGTATGGAACCGGACAGCGTTACCGTTCATACGCTCGTGATCAAGCGGGCGTCGCAGATGCGCCGGGAGCAGATGGAGCAGGGAAACGGCCGAAGAGAAGAGGACTGCCGCACTGGAACGATGCTAAAAGAAAACCGTTGTATCGCAGCGATGCAGGACGAGGCGGAGGCGTTTTTACGGGAGCACGGCTACGGGCCATATTATATGTACCGACAGAAGAACAAGGCATTTACGACATGGAATACGAACCAGGAAAATGTAGCCTACGCAAAACCCGGAAAAGAATGCCTGTATAATATCGTGATGATGGAGGAACTCGAAACGGTGCTGGCGCTCGGCAGCGGCGGTTCCAGTAAAATTATGTTTCACGAGGAGAACCGGATGGAGCGGGTGGAAAACGTAAAAAATGTAGAACAATATATCGAGCGCATAGATGAGATGATCCGGCGGAAACAGAAGTTTCTGCCTGACACAAAGCTGCTTTATGCGCAAAAAAGCAACGGAACCGAGGTTCCGCGCAGAAAAGAGGTATGAAATGGCACTGAAAAAGAAACCGGTCACGGGGATGAAAGATATTCTTCCGAAGGAGATGGAAATTCGTGACTATGTGATCGGACTGATCAAAGAAACGTATGGCATGTTTGGTTTTTCTTCGATTGAGACGCCCTGCGTCGAGCACATCGAGAGTCTGACGAACAAACAGGGAGGAGAAAATGAAAAACTGATCTTTAAGATTTTGAAGCGGGGGGAAAAGCTGAAGCTTGATACGGCGGAATGTGAGGCGGATCTTGTTGACAGTGGACTTCGGTACGATCTTACCGTACCGCTCTCCCGTTATTATGCGAACCACGCCAATGAGCTGGGGGCGCCGTTTAAAGCACTTCAGATGGGAAATGTATGGCGGGCTGACCGGCCGCAGCGCGGACGTTTCCGCCAGTTTATGCAGTGTGATATCGATATTTTGGGCGAACCTTCGATTCTGGCAGAGATCGAACTGATCCAGGCGACGACGACGCTGCTCGGAAAGCTCGGATTTCAAAAGTTTACGATCCGCATCAATAACCGGAAGCTGTTAAAAGCGATGGCTGCCTACTGCGGGTTTGCCGAGCAGGATTATGATAATGTTTTTATTACGCTCGATAAAATGGATAAGATCGGCATGGAAGGTGTGGAGGAAGAACTTCTCGGCGCTGGGTACGAAAAGCAGGCAGTGGATAAATGCCTGTCCTTTTTCAAAACGGTGAGTAATGATGTCGAGGGCGTCCGTTACGCAAAAGAACTGCTGGGCATTTATTTGGAAGAGGGAACAGCAGAGGATCTGGAAACGATCCTTTCGATGGTAGAGGACATCAAGACGGCCGATTTTAATATGATATTTGATCCGACGCTCGTGCGCGGTATGGGATACTATACAGGGCCGATCTTCGAGATCGCGATGGATGAATTCGGCGGTTCGGTCGGCGGCGGCGGACGTTATGATGAGATGATCGGGAAATTCACAGGCAGCGATACGTGCGCGTGCGGATTTTCCATCGGATTTGAGAGGATCGTCATGCTCCTTTTAGAACGAGATTTTGAAGTGCCATCGGCGGCGGGGAAAAAGGCGTTTCTCGTCGATAAGAAGGCGTCCCCTGACCGTCTGAAAGAGGTGCTCGTGCTGGCGGCAAAAGAAAGGAAAGCCGGATATAAGGTGAGCATTAACGTGATGAAGAAAAATAAGAAATTCCAGAAGGAACAACTGGCAAAAGATGGGTATTTGGATATTCAGGAGTTTTTTGCCTAAAAAATAGATAGGCGCAAAAAACGTGCGCAGAAAAGAGGATAAGGATGGCAGAATCAATGAAAGGCCTGCGGCGGACATGCCGGTGTGCGGAACTTACGGAGGAGCAGATCGGGCAGACCGTGACCGTGATGGGCTGGGTACAGAAAAGCAGAAATAAGGGCGGTATCATTTTCGTGGACCTCCGCGACCGCACCGGGATCATACAGATGATTTTTGAGCAGGGGGAGACGGCAGAAGAGGCATTTGAGAAGGCGGCGAAACTGCGCGCGGAGTTTGTTGTGGCCGTGACAGGTTTGGTGGAACATCGCTCGGGGGCCGTGAATGAAAATCTACTGACCGGATCGATCGAGGTGCGGGCAAAGGAGATTCGCATTCTCTCGGAGTCGGAGACACCCCCGTTTCCGATCGAGGAGAACAGCCGCACGAAAGACGACATCCGGCTTCATTATCGGTTTTTGGATCTAAGGCGTCCGGATCTGCAGCGGAATCTCATGATGCGCAGCCAGATCGCGATGCTTACGAGACAATTCCTGGCAGAAGAGGGTTTTTTGGAGATTGAGACGCCGATGCTGACGAAGAGTACGCCGGAGGGCGCCAGGGATTATCTAGTGCCGAGCCGCGTTCACCCAGGCAGTTTTTACGCGCTCCCTCAGTCGCCGCAGTTGTTTAAGCAGCTTTTGATGTGTTCCGGGTACGACCAGTATTTCCAGATCACAAAATGTTTCCGCGACGAGGATCTTCGCGCTGACCGGCAGCCGGAGTTTACGCAGATCGATATGGAACTTTCCTTTGTAGACGAAGATGATGTGATCGATGTGAATGAGCGTCTGTTGAAAAAGTTATGGAAAGATGTGCTCGGAGAGGAACTCACGGTGCCATTTCCGCGTATGACCTGGCAGGAAGCGATGGACCGTTTTGGGTCGGATAAGCCCGATACGCGGTTTGGCATGGAACTTTGTAATGTGACGGAACTCGTTGAGGATTGTGGGTTCGGCGTCTTTACCAGCGCGGTTGCTGCGGGCGGTTCCGTGCGGGGCATCAATGCGAAGGGGCAGGGAGCAATGCCGCGCAAGAAGATTGATAAACTTGTAGATTTCGCGAAGGATTTCGGAGCAAAAGGACTGGCTTATGTAAGCATACAGCCAGATGGAAGTTTGAAATCTTCATTTGCCAAATTTATGACCGAGGATGAACTTCAAGCGCTCGTGAAGGCGATGGACGGGGAGCCAGGCGATCTTCTTTTGTTTGCTGCGGATAAGGATAAAGTCGTTTACGATGTGCTTGGAAACCTGCGTCTGGAACTTGCAAGACAGCTGGAGCTTCTCGATAAAAATACGTATCATTTCCTGTGGGTCACGGAATTCCCGCTTTTGGAGTACAACGAGGATCTCGGGCGCTATCAGGCGATGCACCACCCGTTTACGATGCCGATGGAGGAGGATCTTTTGCTGATCGACCAGGAGCCCGGGAAAGTGCGGGCGAAAGCATATGATATCGTGCTGAATGGTACAGAACTCGGCGGAGGATCGGTGCGTATCCACCAGAATGATATACAGGAGAAAATGTTTGAATGTCTTGGCTTTTCGAAAGAAGCGGCAAGAGAGCAGTTTGGTTTCCTGCTGCGTGCGTTTGAGTACGGTGTGCCGCCTCATGCGGGACTTGCCTACGGGTTTGACCGTCTCGTGATGCTGATGGCAAAAGAGGATAATATCCGCGAGGTGATCGCCTTCCCGAAAGTAAAAGACGCGTCGTGTCCGCTGACGGATGCGCCGGATGTTGTAGACGAAAAGCAGTTAGAGGAACTTTGTATCATGACGAAACTTGGGGAAATATAGGAAAGAGTCAGGAGGAATGAATCGTGAGTGTGCAGGCAAAAAAATTTGGGACAACAAAAAATGGGGAAGAAGTGACATGTTATACGCTGGAGAATAAAAATGGCATAAAGGCAGGATTTATTGATTTCGGTGCGATCATCGTATCACTGTTAGTGCCAGACCGGGACGGCAAGCTTGACGACGTGGTGCTTGGATTTGATGATGTGGCTGGGTATGAGGCAAACGGCTGTTTCTTTGGCGCCCTGATCGGAAGGCATGGAAACCGGATCGGCGGCGCATCATTTGAGCTAAACGGCGTCACCTATGAATTGGAAAAAAATGATGGCGAAAATAATCTGCACGGTGGAACACCGGGGTATCACAAAGTGATGTATCAGGCAGAGACGAGTGACGACAGCGTGACGTTTTTCCGCACGAGTCCGCATATGGAACAGGGGTATCCCGGAAATCTCGACCTCCGCGTGACATATACGCTGACGGACGACAATGAACTGAAGATCACGTATACGGCAAAATCGGATCAGGATACGCTGTGCAATATGACGAACCATTCTTACTTTAATCTGCAAGGACATGACGGCGGCGAGATCACGGGTCACAACGTGTGGATCAAGGCGAATGGATTTACCGAGACGAGTGACGATCTGATCCCGAATGGAAATATCGTGGATGTGACGGGAACGCCCATGGATTTCCGCACGAAAAAGGCGATTGGCGACGATATCGCGGCCGAATACAAGCCTCTCGTGATCGCAGGCGGTTATGATCATAATTACGCGCTGGATAAAAAATCCGGAGCGGTGGAGAAAGTTGCGGAGCTTTCGGAGGATCGATCCGGGCGCACGATGGAGGTCTATACCGATCTTCCGGGTATGCAGCTCTATACGGGAAATTTTATCGAAAAAGAGAATGGAAAAGGCGGAACCGTATACACGAAGAGAAACGGCGTTTGCTTTGAGACGCAGTTTTTCCCGAATTCGATTCATGTCCCATCCTTTGACTCGTGCGTGTTAAAAGCCGGCGAGACATTTACATCAACGACGATCTATCGATTTTGCTAAAATGCGGCATTCGTTTTCAAGCAAGATGTGAGCGTACCATACACCGTCCTGGGCCGAAAAAATTTTCTTCCCTTAGTATAACCGAACAAGGTCTCGGCGAATACTATAAGGATAAGGATAGAAACCGAAGGAGAAAAAATGTGAATAGTGTTCTGGGGAAATTGATCCAAAAGGAATTTGGGAGAAATAAATATAAAGCTTATTGTAATAAGTTAGACCGGAAAGAGTGTATGGACATTTTCTGCGATATTTACCTGGATCTCAACCAGAGTTCGGAGGAGTATCTCAGTGACCGGCTCCTGAATCTTTTGCGGACCGTCCAGCTTTCCGTTAAGATCAGCCAGATCTTCTTTTATATCACGGCAGGATTTGTTGTCGGTATTTTGGCGCTGACGCTGATGCCGGCAATCCTGGAAGTGAAAGTGACGGCGATGGGTATTCTGATGGCACTGTACCTGTTCAAGCTGACAGAGTATGTGACGAACCGGTACTGTGATCGGGATGTCCGGCTAGTCCTCATTTATAAGACGGCGTTGTTCCACTTGTTGTCGGATGAGGGCAAAGTATGAGTAATGCGGATAGAGAAAGAGGAATTGTTATGAAACGAACTCGTTTGAAAGATAGGGATCTTCCGTTTTACACGCGGGGAGAAGAAATTTTTAATATGGTATCCCATATCGTGGGAGGGGCTCTGGCGGTGGCAGCGCTTGTTTTATGCGTCGTCTGTTCGGCACTCAAAGGCGATGCGTGGAGCGTCGTTGCTTCGGCGATTTACGGTGCGACGATGGTTTTGCTTTATACGATGTCCAGCATTTACCACGGTTTGACGTCGGAGATGGCGAAAAAGGTGTTCCAGGTCATTGACCACTGCACGATCTATTTCCTTATCGCGGGGACGTATACGCCGATCACGCTGGCGGGGCTGCGGGTAAAGCATCCGGTCGTAGGTTTTGTCGTATTTGGTATCGTGTGGGCGTGCTGTTTTACGGCGGCTACATTGACGGCGATCGATCTGGAAAGGTATAAAAAGCTGGCGATGATCTGTTATTTGGGGATGGGGTGGTGTATCGTATTATTCATTCAGCCGACGATCGAACTGCTCGGCGTGGGCGGCATGACGTTTCTTTTGACGGGCGGCGTGGCTTATACGATCGGCGCGGTGTTATACGGCGTCGGGAAACGGAAAAAGTACATGCACTCCATGTTTCATTTGTTTGTCATCGCGGGGAGCGTGCTTCACTTTTTTATGATTCTGTTTTATGTGATCTTATGATGATGATTGCGGGAGTTGTGAAACAACGGAGCAATCCGGGGCATCCGTTGGGGGCAAAGTCCCTTTTGACCCCAACATCATTTTATGATGCGGAGCGAGAGGGACAGTTGTTCCGCGTCTGATGGGGATAACCCCCGACATTATTTTGTTGTGCGCAGGCACAGGAAGGAGTAACGAGATGGTAGTAGAGCCAAAAGTAAAAGGATTTATCTGTACGACGGCGCATCCGAAAGGCTGTGAGGAGAGTGTCCGCAGACAGATCGAGTGTACGAAACAATACCGGGAGGGGGCAGCAGTTCTATCCGAAGTGCCTCAGAAGGTACTTGTGATCGGGTCTTCGACTGGATACGGGTTGGCCTCCCGCATTGCGGTTACATATGGGTATGGCGCGGACACGATCGGAGTTGCTTTTGAGAAGGAGTCCAATGGAAAACGTACGGCGACGGCGGGCTGGTACAACACGGCGGCATTTGAAGCCTTTGCGAAAGAAGACGGTTATTATGCAAAATCGTTTAACGGGGATGGCTTTTCTTCGGAGATGAAGGAAAAAGTGATCCAGTGTATCAAGGAGGACTTCGGACAAGTCGACATGATCGTTTACAGCATGGCGGCTCCGAGGCGCACAATGCCGGATGGTACGGTCATTTCGTCCGTACTAAAGACCGTCGGGGAACCGTTTACGAATAAGACGATCGATCTGCGGTCGAACGAGATCAAAGAAGTAACCGTTCCGGCGGCGAATGAAGATGAGATCCGGGCGACCGTGCAGGTGATGGGCGGAGAGGACTGGCAGGACTGGATCCGCGTGCTCCACGATGCCGGCGTCATCAAACAGGGTGCTGTCACACTTGCTTATTCCTATATCGGGCCGGTTGTGACACATCCGATCTATAAGGATGGTTCGATCGGGCAGGCGAAGAAACATCTCTATGAAACGTCGGCACAGCTGACGAAAGAGTTTGCAGACATAGGCTTGAAAGCGTACATATCCGTGAATAAAGCGCTTGTAACGCAGTCGAGTGCCGCTATCCCGATCGTGCCGCTCTATATGTCCCTGCTTTACCGGGTCATGAAGGATACTGGACTACACGAGGGGTGTATCGAGCAGATGGACCGACTGTTCTTAGATAAATTAGTCGGGGATGTGGAGACGGATGGGGAAGGCAAGATCCGCATGGATGATTATGAGATGAGGGCGGACGTTCAGAAAAAGATCGCGGATGTCTGGGAGGACATCGACTCGGAGTCGGTTCAGGAGCTTGCGGATATTGAAGGATTTTGGGATGAGTTTTACCAGATGTTTGGCTTTCGGTATGACAATGTGGATTATACGGAGGATGTTCAGATATAGGTAATTCAAAAAGTTGTCATTACCGCGGCTCTCGTTCCTGATGGGGACAGGAGCCGCGGATTTTTTGTATTCAGGCGGATCGGATGATCGTGCCGCATCGTTCTTTGATGGCATCTTTCGCGCACTCTAAACTGCTGATGATGGCGGTGCGCTCATCTCCGGATGTGACGAATGAGACGCTAGCGTCCACTTTGGGAAGCGTCGTGATCGCGTCGAAATGACCCTCGTCAATGAGCCGCATCGCCTCGCTGCTGTCAATTTCTCCGATCGGCTTGCCTTCGGTGCAGATCTGCTCGCTCCCTGTGAGGATCAGAAGATGGGAGGCGTCGAGCATATCAGCTAGTTTGGCCGCTGTATAGTCCTTTTCGATGACGGCGCTCGCGCCTTTGAGCCGGGTTCCCTGTTCCATCACTGGAATTCCACCGCCGCCGGCGGCGATGACGATCTGTCCGGTTTCTACGAGTGTTCGAATGGCATCGATTTCATAAATGTCGATCGGTCGCGGGGAGGCAATGATTCGCCGGTAGCCGTCAGCTTCCTTTACGACGTGGTTTCCCTTTTCTTCCTCGGCCTCGGCTTCCGCTTCGCTCATATATCGGCCGATGACTTTGGTGGGGCGGTTGAATGCCTTGTCAAACGGATCGACGCGTACTTGTGTGATGACGGTGGAAACCGGTTTGAAGAGGCCGCGGTTTAAAAGCTCGGTGCGGATGGCGTTCTGTAAGTCATATCCGATGTATCCCTGGCTCATCGCGCCGCACAGTGACATCGGCGCCACGGTATAGCGGTGGTCGAGCCTGGCAAATTCCGTCATGGCGGTTTGGATCATACCGACCTGAGGGCCATTGCTGTGAGTGATGGCGATTTCATATTTTTCTTCTGCCAGATCGGCAATAGATGCTGCTGCTTTTGCTACGTTTTTCTTTTGTTCCGGGAATGTCTCACCAAACGCATTCCGACCGAGGGCGACGACGATTCGTTTTTTGTCCATATCATTACCTCTTTTCTGTCTCGTTTCCTTACCATGTTTCAATCCCTTATTTCAGTATAGCAAATTTAGGTCAAACAATCAATCATGGAAATGAGATCCAAATTGTATATCTTTTCGAATGGGTTTGAAAAAAAGGATTGTTTCCTGAGTTTCAATGAGATATACTATATTCATATATGAAACGATAATGTTTGAAAGCAGGAGACGATGAAAGAGCAAATGGTTAAGGTGTTTTTAGTAGAAGATGAAATCGTGATCCGTGACGGAATCAAAAACAGCATTAAATGGGAGAAGGAGGGATATGAGTTTGTCGGCGAGGCAGGCGATGGGGAACTGGCATACCCGATGATCCTGAAAAAACGGCCGGACATTCTCATAACGGATATCAAGATGCCGTTTATGGACGGATTGGAATTAAGCCGACTTGTAAAGCAGGAACTTCCCGATATCAAAATCCTGATCCTGAGCGGATATGATGAATTTGGATACGCGAGAGAGGCGATCCGGATCGGGGTGGCGGAATATCTCCTAAAGCCGGTGTCGTCTACCAAATTGTTAGAGGTGCTGCATGGCTTCACCTCTGCTATCGTGCAGGAGAGAAAGGAAAAAGAGCTGCTCCGCAAATACGAAGCGGACATGCTCGAAAATAGGGAATACCAAAAAGATGAATTCTTAAATCGTATTTTAACACAAAGTTTATCCGTAACTGAGATACTGGCGCAGGCAAAGGCATTGTCGATGGATCTAAGTGCCCAGTTATATAATACGATCCTTTTAGAGGTGGCCGGCATATCCGCTGTGGAGGGAAGTAAGGGGGGAAACATGCTGACCGCAATCGAGGCGGCGGTCGAAGATCAAGATGGGTTGTATTCATTTCGGCGCAGTATGGAGAGCTGGATGATCCTCTGTCTTGCGGAGGACTCGGAGCAGATGGAACAGAAGATACAATCCGTTGAAGAGTGCATAAAGAGCGTATTGGACAGCTGTCCGGTGCAGACGGAGTATTTTGGCGCTGCTGGGCGTCCCGTTTCCCGTATCCGAGAGTTAAAGGAGTCGGTAGCAGGGGCGGAGAGTGTATTTTCGTGCCGCTATCTCAAAGAGTGGAATCAGATCGTGCGCAGTGAGGAAATGCCGGATAATGACTCTGAGAACTCGGAGTTAAATGTCGGTTCGCTGGAAGTCGGCAAGTTGGATCGCAAAATATTAGAAGGTTTTTTAAAGACCGGGCTGCGAGGACAGGCTTCTTCGTTTACGGATGAGTATTTCGTAAGTCTCGGAGAGAAAAATATACAATCCCTGCTGTTCCGGCAGTATGTGACAATGGACGCGTATCTGACGGCGGTAAGCGTGCTTGAGTCGATCGGATATGATTCGGATGAATTTGTAGCAAGGTGCGGCGATTTTAAAGATATGGAAAGCGTCTTTCAAACGGTGGAGCATACGAAGAAATACCTGACCCATCTCATTGAAACGACGATCGATTTCCGGGAAGCCGTTTCCAAGGGCACGTATAGCACGCTTCTGAAAGCTGCAAGGAGTTACATTGAACAAAATTTTGATAATGAGGAAATATCGCTCAACACCGTTGCTTCCACCGTGAATTTGAGTCCCAACTATTTCAGCACGGTGTTCAGTCAGGAGATGGGGATGACGTTTATCGAGTATTTAACGCGCGTGCGGATGGAAAAGGCAAAAGAGCTTCTGCGCAGTTCTTCAATGAAGACATCGGAAATCGCTTTTGCGGTCGGTTATAAAGATTCCCATTATTTTAGTTATCTGTTTAAGAAAACACAACATTGTACGCCGAGGGAATTTAAGTCTCAGATATAGAGGGGAGGCTGGTCTGTGAAAAAGGGATCTCCATTAAAAAGACGCCTTCGTATGCTTTTGGCCGTCTGCTTTGTTCCGCTCGCCGTCATGGTCGTATATCTGATCTTTACGATGTACCGGTTTTCGGACCGCTATGACGCGATCGGGGAAAATATTGCCGTGGCAAATAAATATAACATTAAGTTCAAGGAAGACATCGATTATATAATGTATATTATCGTGGTGAATTCGGAACGTGCCGGAGAACTGGCGGATACCGAGAGCTCCCATGCGATGATCAATGAGGCGAGATGGGCGTTCCAGACCTTGTACGATCAGACCGAACAGGAGTATCCGCGGACGCAGCTTGGGAGGATCCTGCAATGTTTGGACACGCTTGAGGACCGTGTGTCCGAGATCGAGCAGGATGCGCTCGTGACAGGATATTATGAAAAAAATATGGAGCGCCTGGATGTCAATATCCGCATCCTGACAGAATTGATCCAGGAGCAGATCCAAAAGTATATTTATTATCAGGCGGCAGACCTCGAAGTGGTGAGGGAGGGAATCCGTCTGGATATGAACCGTGCGGTTCAGGTCGTTGGCATCATGCTCGTGGGGATCATCGCAGCGGCGCTGCTCATCAGCCGGCGGATCATGACGCAGATCACAAAACCGATACACCGGCTCTGCGAGATGGCTAAAATGGCCGGAAGCGGCGATTTTGGAGTCCGCGTTCAGGAAGAGAACGCCGATGAGCTGGCGCTGCTCAGTGCGAGCTTTAACCAGATGGTAGAGCGCGTGGGGGAACTGATCGAGGGGATACGGATGGAACAGCGGAATCTCAAAGTGACTGAGCTGAAACTGCTCCAGGCACAGATCAACCCGCATTTCCTATATAATACGCTGGACGCGATCATATGGCTTGCCGAGGCGGAAGAAAAGGAACATGTTGTACGTATGGTAACGTCGCTTTCTGATTTTTTCCGCACCACGCTCAGCAAGGGGCGTGACTATGTGTCGATCCGGGACGAGGAGACGCATATAAAGAGTTATCTGCAGATCCAGCAGTTCCGCTATCGTGATATATTGGAGTACGAGATCCGGATTCCGGAGGAATTGTACGATTGTCAGATATTAAAGCTGACGCTGCAGCCGCTCGTGGAAAATGCGCTGTATCATGGCTTAAAAAATAAAAGAAGGCTCGGTCATATTTCTGTTTCAGGAGAGCGGGTGGGAGAAACGGTTGTTCTCCGTGTCTATGACGACGGGAAGGGGCTGAATGCCGAGCGGCTTGCGTATGTGAGAAAACTAATCCGAGGGGAAGTAGAAGATTCTGACACCCCGTCCGGATTTGGTCTCTTTAACGTCGAGCAGAGGATCCGCCTGAATTACGGAACGGCATATGGAATCGAGCTAAACAGTGTTTATGGAGAGTGGACGGAAGTGACTGTCACGATACCTGTCGTAAAAAAATAAACTTTTTTGATAAAAAATCTTACTTTTTAACTAGACAAATGTATTTTTAGTAAAAAAACATACATAATCCCAAAGTATTTCCGTATTTTTTTGAAACAAATTCATGTATGCTATTTACATAGCCGAGAGGCAAAAAAAGACAGGAGGAATTATTCAATGAAAAGAAAACTCATTAGCGTATTGTTGTGCGTAGCAATGATGACATTTATGCTTGCTGGATGTGGTGATACAGGAAGCAGCGATGATGCAAACAACTCGAGCAGCAATAGCGCGAACTCGTCACAGGATGACAGCAACGGTGGAGACGATAGCAGCAGTAAGATGATTAAGGTTGGTATTATCAACAACGATCCGAACGAGTCTGGTTATCGTACAGCGAACGACAAGGACTTGAAAAAGACCTTCACGAAGGAAAACGGATATGACGCATCTTTCTCTTACAGCAAAAAGAACGATGAGCAGATCGGATTTGCTAAGAAGATGATTCAGGATGGCGTTGAGTATCTTCTTCTTTCCGCAGCTGACACTGCTGGTTGGGATTCCACATTGAAGGAAGCTAAGGATGCAGGCGTAAGAGTAATCCTGTATGACCGTATTGTTGATGCAGATGAGAACCTTTATGAAGCAGGTATCGTTTCTGACATGGACGCAGAAGGCGCAAGAGCTGTGGATTGGCTGAAAAATCAGAACCTTGAAAAATATGAGATCATTCATATCCAGGGTGAGATGGGTAGTGCCGCACAGCGTGGACGTACAGGTGCCCTTCAGACAGAAGTTGACTCGAATGACAAGTGGACACTTGTGGCACAGCAGGGCGCTGAGTGGAACGCTGAGAAAGCACAGCAGGTTGTACAGTCTGTGATCGACGCTAAGAAAACTTTCAATGTAATCTATGCAGAGAATGACGATATGGCAAAAGGTGCAGTAGCAGCACTTGATAAAGCTAACATCTCGCATGGTCCTGGTAAAGACGTAATCGTTATGGGCTTTGACTGCAATAAGTACGCACTTGAGAATGTCCTTAATAAAGAGTGGAACTATGACGGACAGTGTAATCCGTTCCAGGGATCCTATCTTGATGACGAAATCAAAAAGCTTGAGGCAGGCGAAACGATTGCTGAGAAGAAGATTATTTTGGAAGAGAAATATTTTGATTCTGACAACATTACTCAGGAAGACATTGATAAGTATGGAATCTAAGCAGTAGGATTGTGTTACAATCATTGCTAAGTAGTACTTAAAGTTTGAAATCATTAAAGTGCGGCGCGGCGTAACTGAGAATTCATACGCTTACACCGCACTTTTTTGGAAATATCTTTAGGGGGTGAACACACTAGTGAAAGAACATGCAGTATTGGAAATGAGAAACATATACAAAAGTTTCCCCGGAGTACGAGCACTTCAAAATGTGGATTTCACACTGTGCGAAGGTGAGATCCATGCTTTGATGGGTGAAAATGGAGCAGGAAAATCTACATTGATCAAAGTTTTGACCGGAGTTTATGGAAAAGATGAAGGTGACATTTTTCTGAAGGGGAATCAAGGAGCGGTTGCGATCCATTCACCACAGGATGCGCAAAAACTCGGGATCAGTACCGTGTATCAGGAGATCACGCTTTGTCCAAATCTTTCTGTGGCGGAAAACATGTATATTGGCCGGACGGCTGGTATCGGTCAGAACTGGAGAAAGATGAACCGGGATGCAGATAGGATTTTGAAAGCACTGGATATACCGGCAAAAGCGACACAGCAGCTCGGAAGCTGCTCGCTTGCCGTTCAGCAGATGGTAGCGATCGCCCGTGCGGTAGATATGGACTGCAAAGTGCTGATCCTGGATGAGCCGACTTCTTCGCTCGATGATTCTGAAGTACAGAAACTGTTCGGGTTGATGCGTGATTTGCGTGAAAAAGGAGTGGGTATCATCTTTGTGACACACTTTTTGGATCAGGTGTATGAGGTGTGCGACAAGATTACGGTGCTGCGCGACGGGCAGCTTGTTGGTGAGTATGAGATTGAGAACCTGCCGCGTGTACAGCTGGTTTCTAAGATGCTCGGCAAAGAGATGGATGATATGTCAGACATCAAGGGGGATCAGGCAGTGTATGAAGATGACGGGTCGGCGCCTGTTATTGATGCCAAAGACCTTGTCAGTAATGCAGGGATCAAGCCGTTTGATTTCCATATCAAAAAGGGCGAGGTCAATGGATTTACAGGTCTGCTCGGTTCTGGAAGGAGCGAGTGCGTCCGCGCTATCTTCGGTGCTGATAGAGTTCTTGGTGGAACAGTGAAAATTAACGGAAAACAGGTAAAGATTTCGAAGCCGATCCATGCGATGAAGCAAGGTATTGCATATCTTCCTGAGGATCGTAAACTGGACGGTATCGTAGGGGATCTTTCGGTACGGGATAATATCATACTTGCTTCTCAGGTGTTGAAAGGGTTCTGTAAACCGTATTCAAAGAAAGAGGCAAACAAACTTGCGGATGAATATATCAAGCTGCTGGCGATAAAAACAGCTTCTGCCGATACGCCGATCAAGGCGCTTTCCGGTGGAAACCAGCAGAAGGTGATCGTTGCCCGCTGGTTGCTCACACATCCAGATTATCTGATCCTGGATGAGCCGACACGAGGAATCGATGTTGGAACGAAAGTGGATATCCAGAAGTTGGTGCTGAAGCTTGCTTCCGGTGGTATGAGTATTACGTTTATTTCTTCTGAGACGGATGAGATGCTCCGTACGTGTTCGCGTCTCATTGTCATGAGAGACCGCAAGGTGGTAGGCGAACTTTCAGGAGATGATTTGACTCAGAATAAGATCATGAGTACGATTGCGGGAGGTGGCGAACAGTAATGCAAAGTAAGGTGAAAAATTTATTTGGGCGGCAGATTATGATTCCGATCCTGGCACTTATCGCGCTCGCCCTGTTCAATTTGATCGTGGATCCCTCCTTTTTTTCGATTACATTGGGATACAGCAGTACAGGAGATCCGGTATTGTCAGGATACCTGATCACGATTTTAGACTACGGTTCTGAACTGGCGATCCTGGCGATCGGAATGACGCTGGTGACAGCAGCTTCCGGCGGACAGGATATCAGTGTCGGCGCTACGATGGCGATCGCGGGAAGCGTGACGCTCCGTGTTCTCTGTGGTTCGAATTCGAGACCGGATGAACTTCAGGCACCGATCATCGTGGCATTTTTGGTCGCTTGTGTCGCTGCGATACTCTGCGGCGCATTTAACGGTGTGCTGGTAGCATACTTTAAGATCCAGCCGATGGTAGCGACGCTGATCCTGTTTACGGCAGGACGTTCGATCGCGGCATGGATCAATAACAACGAACTTCCGATCATCAGTGATCCGGTATTCGGTTATTTTGGTAACTTCTTCCCGGGCATACCGATCCCGGCGACCGTGTTCATCGCGGCTGCATGTATTTTGGTGATCGCGCTTGTGCTCAAGTTTACGAACCTGCGTCTTTATACTCAGTCGGTCGGCATCAATGCCAGCTCAGCAAGATTGAACGGTTTGAACCCGGCTGTATTGAAAATGATCGCGTTTATCATTCTCGGTGTTTGTGTGGCTGTGGCTGGATTTATTAAAGTAAGCCGTTTTTCGACGATCAACTATTCGGTTGTAGCGAAGGATATTGAGATGGATGCGATCCTTGCCGTTGCGATCGGCGGCAACGCCCTGAGTGGTGGTAAATTCAATATGACGGCGTCCATTCTCGGTGCTTATGTCATACAGTTCCTTACAACGACGCTGTATAAGTTTGAGGTAGAAACAGCGGCCCTTCCGGCATATAAAGCAGTTGTTGTTATTATACTGGTCGTATTAAGTGCGCCGACAGTGAGAGAAAAACTTTCTTCCATCGGTAAGAAATTAAAATCATCACAGGGCAGAAAGGAGGTCGCATAATATGTCAACATCCAAAAATTCTTTGGCGTTAGGCGGACAGCGTAATAAGGCGAGGTCGCTAACCGATACGAATTTACTTTTGATCATAACGATCGTCGTATTTTTTGTTATGTACATCGGTGCCATCGTGTTTCAGGGAGAAGGTTTCCTGAAACCTCAGACATTTTTGAACATATTGTGTACCAATGCGGCGTTGATCATTGCCTCCTGCGGGATGAGTCTTGTTATGATCACGGGCGGGATCGATATTTCGGTCGGTGGTGTTACGGCGCTTGTCAGCATGTGCTGTGCCGTATATCTCGATCTCCACGGCGGAAATGTATTTGTAGCGATCCTGATCGCCCTGGGCATTGGCCTTGCGTTTGGTCTTGTACAGGGGTTTTTAGTTGCCTATCTCGATATACAGCCGTTTATCGTGACGCTGGCTGGTATGTTCTTTGCCCGTGGTATGACGACGATCGTTCATTCCGAGCCATTTAATGTAGAAAATGAGGCGTTTGTTGCACTGAAGGACACGCATATCATTATACCTGGACTGGGAAGTATAAACCGACGGGGAGATTATATCGATGCTTACATCGAAATCGGTGTGGTTGTCGCGCTTATTATCGTAGCTCTTTTGTTCTGTCTGCTCCGTTGGACGAAGCTGGGACGTAATTTTTACGCAGTTGGCGGTAACCAGCAAAGTGCATTGATGCTCGGTATCAATGTAAGGAGAACCAAGTTTATCGCTCATCTACTCTGTAGCCTTTTAGCAGGAATCGGAGGATTCGTATTCTTCATGTATGTAGGCTCCGGTTCGCCAGCACATGCGACTGGTATGGAGATGAACGCGATCGCATCTTCGATCATCGGCGGTACGATGCTGACCGGTGGTGTCGGAAACATCATCGGTACATTGTTCGGTGTGCTGTCGCTCAGTACGATACAGAACATTGTGTCATCAGCCGGATTTGACGATGCCTGGTGGACAGGAATTACAGTTGCTGCTATGCTGTGCCTGTTCCTCGTTGTTCAGAGCGTGATCATGGCTAAAAAGAAAAAATAATATCTGTCTTTAATTTGATAGAAAAGGGAATCACTTCGGAAGAAGTGGTTCCTTTTGTGTTAAAATTATGGTAAAATAATGTGAAAGGACGAAAAAAGGGGTGAGGTAAATGCAGGGAAGATGTATCAGATTCGTTTTGGTTTTTGTATTGCTGTTCCTGCTCGGCGGATGTGCATGGAAAGAAGAGGTGCCAAATCATGCGGTCATGGAGGAAGAGATCGAGAGAGAGGGGAAAGATTACATCGTGATCGGTTATTCCCAGGTTGGTTCCGAGTCGGATTACCGACTGGCAAATACCGAATCATTAAAATCGACGTTTACCGCGGAAAACGGTTATTACCTTTTGTTTGAAGATGCACAGCAGAAACAGGAAAACCAGATCAAGGCGATCCGGAATTTTATTCTGCAGGAAGTAGACTATATCATTTTGGATCCCATTGTGGAAACCGGATGGGAGGCTGTTTTGAAAGAAGCGAAAGAGGCCGGTATTCCGGTTCTTTTGACCGATCGGTCGGTGCAGGTAGAAGATGAGAGGCTGTATACATGCTGGATCGGCAGCGATTTCAGGAAAGAAGGACAGATGGCTGGGGAGTGGCTGAAAAAGTATTTGCAGCAGCAGAACCGCCAGCATGAGAGGATCCGTATCGTGACGCTTCAGGGAACGTTGAACTCATCGGCACAGATTGGGCGTACAAAAGGATTCCGCGATGTTTTGGAAAAGCAGAAAAACTGGGTGATGCTTGATTACCAGTCAGGGGATTTTACACAGATGAAAGGGCAGGAGGTCATGGAGTATTTGTTGGATACGTATGAGAAGATCGACGTCGTGGTCAGTGAAAATGATAATATGACATTTGGCGCCATTGATGCCATGAAGGAGGCGGGCCGGGCGTTTGGTACAGGGGGAGGGATCATTGTCATTTCGTTTGACGCGGTCAGGGCGTCGTTCAAACATATGATGGCGGGGGAGATCAATGCGGATTTTGAGTGTAATCCGCTGCTGGGTCCGATGGTGGAGCAGGTGATCCAGGATCTGGAAGATAAAAAAGAGGTTGAGAAGATCCAGTATGTCGATGAGTCATATTATGACGCCTCCATGGATCTGAACTGGATTATGAAATCGAGGGAGTACTGAAAAACGTTATATTTTTGAAAAAGAAGTTGAAATAATACAATTGATAGGATATACTATAAATAAATGGAGGGGTACTATGAAGCTGGAGTTTTTAGGCGCTGCCCACGAAGTTACGGGAAGCTGTCATTATCTTGAGATAGGCGGAAAAAGGCTTTGTGTGGACATCGGGATGGAGCAGGGGCAGAACCTGTTTGAAAGTCAGGAAATACCAGTAAATGCGGCAGAGATTGACTACATATTGCTGACGCATGCCCATATCGACCATACGGGACTTTTACCGATGCTTTATGCCAGGGGATTCCGTGGTGAAGTGTATACGACGAGGGCGACCGCTGACCTGAGCGCCATCATGTTGCGGGATAGTGCCCATATCCAGCAGTTCGAGGCAGAGTGGAGGAACCGGAAAGCACAGCGTTCCGGCGGAGAGGTTTACGTGCCGCTCTATACGATGGAAGATGCGCTCGGGGCGATTGATCTTCTGATTCCTTGCGAATACGGCCGAAAGATCCGGTTGTGCGAGGAGATAACGATTCGGTTTACGGATGTCGGGCATCTTCTCGGTTCCTCGTCGATCGAGGTATTTGCCGTAGAGGGTGAGGAAACGCGTACGATCGTATTTTCTGGTGATCTCGGAAATCGGAATAAACCGATCCTGAGGGATCCTATCTACACGAAAAAAGCGGATTACGTCGTGATGGAGTCTACATATGGAGACAGGCTGCACGGGGAAACGCCGGATTATGCCGGTGAGATCGCAGAGGTCATCGGCAGGACATTTGAAAAGGGTGGAAATGTGGTGATTCCGGCTTTCGCGGTAGGAAGGACACAGGAACTTCTCTATTTTATCCGCCAGATCAAAGAACAGGGACTTGTGAAGACGAATCCGGAATTTGAAGTATATGTGGATAGTCCGTTGGCGGTAGGGGCTACGAATATTTTTGGAAAGAATGTAGAGGGGTGTTTTGACGAGGAGGCGAAGGAACTCGTGAGAAAAGGCATCAACCCGATCGGATTTCCGGGGTTGAAGCTGTCGATCACGAGTGATGACAGTAAGGCGATAAATTTTGACATGAGGCCGAAAGTGATCATATCGGCTTCTGGGATGTGCGAGGCGGGACGGATCCGCCACCATCTGAAACATAATCTGTGGCGCAGGGAAAGCACGATTGTTTTCGTCGGTTATCAGTCGAGGGGAACGCTCGGAAGGGCGCTTTTGGAAGGGGCGCCGACCGTGAAGCTGTTCGGCGAGACGATAGAAGTAAAAGCGGATATCGTAAAAATATCTGGAATCAGCGGGCATGCAGATAAAAAGGGATTGATTGAATGGGTGCGCGGCTTTGACGAGCAGCCGCCGAAGAAAGTATTTGTCGTACACGGGGACGATCAGGTGTGCGATAGTTTTGCGGCATGCCTTCATGATGAGTGCGGCATTTCGGCAAGTGCACCTTACAGTGGCAGCATTTTTGATTTAATCCGGGGAGAGTATACATATGTGGCAGACCCGATCCGTATTCAGAAGAAAGAGTCTGCGAAACGGCGTGCGATGGATGTATTTGGACGTCTTGTGGCCGCCGGTGAGCGCTTATTGGCGGTGATTCGGAAAAATGAGGGTCTGAGTAACAAAGAAGTTGCTAAATTCACGAATCAGATCAATTCATTGTGTGATAAGTGGGATAGATAGGAGGCAGGAATTGGGCAAAGAGGAAAAGCAATGTAAGTTGGAGAGTGATTTTGTTTATGATTCCCTGACCGGATTGTATAATTTAGATACGTTTAAAAGATGTGTTGCTGTGTTTTTGGAGAGTCAGGAAAAGTCAGAGAAATTTGCGCTTTTGTACACAGATATTACTCATTTTGAGAGAGTGAATAATTTATATGGAACCGGAAGGGCGGATATTCTGCTGAGCGACCTGGCAAAGGCTGTTTCAAAGATTGACTTTGGCCTGCGGTTATATTGCCGCAGTTCGGCAGATCATTTTATTGCTCTCGTAGATTTTACGAGCAAGGAAAAACTGAAGTATGATCTCGAAGAATTCTGCCGTTCGTTTAATGGATTGGCGCTGGAGCGTTTTCCGGAAGCGCGCCCCCGGCTCGGCATCGGTGCGTCGGTCATTGAGGAGAGGTCAGACTGCATTGACGATATGGTGGAACTTGCGGATACGGCGAGGAAAAATCTGCATGGCAGCAGTACGGTGAGCGTGGCCTATTTTAATCCTGAGGATTTTGGTAAGTACCAGCGAGTCAAGGAAATTGAACGGGATATGGGAAGAGCTTTGGAAAAAGGGGAGTTTAAAGTATACCTACAGCCAAAGTATGATTTGGAAACGAATAAAATGGTAGGAGCAGAGGCTCTTGTGCGCTGGATCAAAGAAGATGGTACGATGATCTATCCCGATGAATTTATACCGCTTTTTGAAAGAAATGGTTTTATCCGGAAATTAGATTTTTACATGCTGGAGCAGGTGTGCGCGATGCTCCGGAGGCGGCTTAAAGATGGAAAGCGGTGTCTGCCGATTTCCATCAACCAGTCCCGCATCCTTTTGGACAGCGAAACGTATACGACCGATGTGGCATGCGTTCTGAACAGTTATGATACGCCGCCCGATCTGATTGAACTGGAACTGACCGAGCGGATCTTTTCAGATTCGTTGTCTGAGATGGCGGAGATGATGGAGGAACTTAAAAGGATTGGGATCAAGTGGTCGATCGATGACTTTGGAACCGGCTATTCGTCGTTGAATCTTCTGAAAAAACTGCCGGTGGATGTTATTAAGATCGACAAGACATTTTTAGACGAGACGGAAACATCCGATGTGAGCCGCATTATTATCCGAAAGACAGTGGAAATGATTCAGGAACTTGACAAAATGGTAGTGTGTGAAGGGGTTGAGACCGAGGATCAGGCTAGTTATCTCAAGTTCATCCACTGTGATATCAGCCAGGGGTATCTTTATGCGAAACCGATGCCCATGGAGGAATTCGAGAAGCTTGTTGATGAACAGGGAGCAGTTGAGTAAACCAGTTCTGCGCACAGGTAGAAGACATTATGTGGTGTTAGGTCATTTATAATACCATATGATATAAATTAATTTATAGGAGGATATTTAAATGAAATTCTTTATTGACACAGCAAATGTAGAGGATATTAAAAAAGCGAACGATATGGGCGTGATCTGTGGTGTGACGACAAACCCGTCGCTGATCGCAAAAGAGGGAAGGGACTTTAATCAGGTGATCGCGGAGATCGCTTCGATCGTTGATGGACCGATCAGCGGGGAAGTAAAGGCTACTACGGTAGACGCTGCAGGAATGATCGCAGAGGGAAAAGAAATTGCAAAGATCCATCCAAATATGGTTGTAAAGATCCCGATGACAGTAGAGGGACTGAAAGCGACAAAGGCGCTGAGCGCAGAAGGTATCAAAGTAAACGTGACTCTTATTTTCAGTGCGAACCAGGCTCTTTTGGCAGCAAAGGCAGGAGCAGCATTTGTATCTCCGTTCCTCGGACGTTTGGACGATGTTTCACAGCCGGGTATTGATCTGATCGAAAGCATCGCTGCTATTTTTGCAAATTATCCGGACATTGACACAGAGATCATCGCAGCCAGTGTGCGTAACCCGATCCACGTAACGGATTGTGCGCTTGCTGGAGCAGATATTGCCACGGTGCCATACGGTGTCATTGAACAGATGACGAAACATCCGCTTACAGATCAGGGTATCGCGAAATTCCAGGCGGACTATAAAGCCGTGTTTGGGGAGTAAGCTGAAAAGTAAATCTAGTACACGGCTTTAGCCGTGTTTGGTGTGTAAAAGTTTTGAAAAATAACATGCAGAAATGAGGTAGATTATGAATACGTTAGAACTTAAAAAGACAGCTAACGAAGTTCGCAAAGGTATCGTTACTGCTGTGCACAGTGCGAAATCCGGTCATCCGGGTGGGTCACTTTCGGCGGCAGACATTTATACATATCTGTTTTTTGAGGAATTGAATATTGATCCGAAAAACCCGCAGAAGCCGGACCGTGACCGTTTTGTCTTGAGTAAGGGCCACACGGCGCCGGGATATTATTCGGTTCTGGCAAACCGTGGATTTTTCCCAGTAGAGGATCTGAAGCAGCTGCGTCATACAGGTTCTTATCTTCAGGGACATCCGGATAAGAAACATATTCCGGGCGTGGATATGTCCAGCGGTTCTCTGGGACAGGGGATTTCAGCTGCGGTAGGTATGGCGTTGTCAGCGAAACTGAGCGGTGATGATTACCGCGTGTATACGCTCCTGGGAGATGGTGAAATCCAGGAGGGACAGGTGTGGGAGGCAGCGATGTTTGCCGGACACCGCAAGCTGGACAACTTCGTGGCCATCGTAGACAACAATGGTCTTCAGATTGACGGAGACATTGCAGATGTATGTTCTCCTTATCCGATCGACGAGAAGTTTAAGGCGTTCAATTTCCATGTGATCAATGTGGACGCGCATGACTTTGACGCGTTGAAGAAGGCATTTGATGAAGCGAAAGCGACAAAGGGACAGCCGACTGCCATTATCGCCAAAAGCGTAAAAGGAAAAGGCGTTTCCTTTATGGAAAATCAGGCAAGCTGGCATGGTGCGGCTCCGAATGACGAGCAGTACGCGCAGGCTATGGCAGATTTAGAGAAAGTAGGTGAATCCCTGTGAGCGAAGTAAAAAAGATTGCAACTCGTGAGAGTTATGGAAATGCCCTGGCAGAGTTGGGGGCAGAATTTGAAAATCTTGTCGTTTTGGATGCCGATCTGGCAGCGGCGACAAAAACAGGAGTATTTAAAAAGGCTTTCCCTGACAGACATATTGACTGTGGTATCGCCGAGTGTAACATGATGGGCATCGCAGCCGGACTTGCTGCGACAGGAAAGATTCCGTTTGCGAGTTCTTTTGCGATGTTTGCAGCTGGACGTGCGTTTGAGCAGGTTCGTAACTCGATCGCATATCCGAAACTGAACGTGAAGATCGGCGCGACACATGCCGGGATCTCAGTTGGTGAGGATGGTGCAACCCATCAGTGTAATGAAGATATTGCTCTGATGAGAACGATTCCGGGTATGGTTGTGATCAATCCGTCGGATGATGTGGAAGCAAAGGCAGCCGTACGTGCGGCAATCGAGCACGAAGGACCGGTTTACCTGCGGTTTGGACGCCTTGCGGTTCCGGTGATTAATGAGAAACCGGATTATACATTTGAACTCGGCAAGGGTGTAGTACTGCGTGAGGGAGGGGATGTGACGATCATCGCCACTGGTCTTCCAGTATCCGAATGCCTTGCTGCTGCGGATAAGCTTGCGGCGGACGGCATAGATGCGAAAGTCATCAATATCCATACGATCAAGCCTTTGGATGAGGAACTCGTACTGGCTGCTGCGAAGGAAACAGGAAAAGTTGTTACCGTGGAAGAGCATTCCGTGATCGGCGGACTGGGAAGCGCCGTTTGTGACGTTCTTTCTGAGAAATGTCCGACGAAGGTAATGAAGATCGGTATCAACGATACATTTGGCGAGTCTGGGCCAGCTGTGGAGCTCGTGAAGAAGTACGGCTTGGATGCAGACAGTATCTATGCGAAAGTAAAAGATTTCACTAAATAAACGGAAAGGGTAAAAGACCTTTTCGGTCCAGTATGAGATAATACGGAATATATGAAAACAGAGTTCTGTTCGATGGGAACTCTGTTTTCATTCCTTTAATTGAAATGTAAGATCATTTATGATAAAATTATTGCCGACGTACCTTTTTGTACGGAAAGCGCATAAGAAAAATAGAATATGGTTCAATTTAGGTTTATGGAGGTAATAACATCATGAAATTTCTTGCGAATCGTAGACTGGCAACACGAATTAGTATTATTACGACAGTGATCACATTAGCTGGCATGCTGCTGCTCTGGCGGGCTGTGTCCGACAATGCCGCATCTTTGGTTAGTAGCGATATTACAAATCAGATGACGGATGCGGTAGAATCCAGAGCTTCCATTATCAATGATTATGTGACTTCAGCCGAGGAGTATATGACTGCGTTTGCGCTTGGCAGTGAGGTACATGATCTTCTTGCAAATCCGAGGGACCCGGAACTGGTAAAAAAAGTTCAGAAATATACAGAGGATTTTGCTGCGGTAAAAGGTATCTTTGAAGGGTTGTACATTGCGACACCCGAAACACATGTTTTGACACATACGTCTCCTGATGCGGTTGGCATGACTACCCGAACAGGTGATTCGCTGCAGACGTTCCGCGAAACGATCTTGGCAGAGCAGAAACTTACCAATCTGGGTATCATGAAATCCCCGGGTACGGGAAGCATGATCCTATCCATGTATTACCCGATCTTTGAAAATGGAAAGTGTATCGGTTATGTAGGGGCCGGTGTGTATGCGAGTCATTTAATGGATGTACTTCTCGATCTCGACATAAAGGGTCTGCCGAACAGTGAATATGTGTTTTTAAATGCAAAGACGGGTGTGTATCTTTATCACGAGGATGAGGCATTACTAAATACGGAAACGAAAGATGCTGGATATTTGGAAATTATAGACATCATAAAATCGGATGAAAATACAGAGGCCAATACATATTCTTATCAGGATGAAAACGGCATCGATCAAATGGTCGTATACAAATATTTAAAAGACCGCGGCTGGGTATTTATGGTTCGAGACGATACATCCGAGGTTTATCGTTCGGTCGAGACGGTGCGGTTTGTCGTAGCCTCTCTCTGTGCAGGGGTTGCCGCTGCCATCATATTGGTTACTCTTCTGATCCTGTATCGGGAAAGTAAGGAGCTGATGGTCGTCGAGAGCGCTATAAGAAATCTTGGGAATATGGATCTTCATGCTGACCGGGAACTGGAAGCTTTTTATGGCAGAAAGGATGAAATCGGTTTGATCTCGCAGACGGTTCATCATGTCTGTGACTGTCTGTGGAAAACGATTGACGATATCGGGCGGATTCTAGGAGAGATGGCAAACGGGAATATCTCGGTAGATGTTGCGAAAAATAGAGACTATTATATCGGTGATTTTAAGGTGCTGGCGGAAAGCCTGAATACGATCCGCATGAACCTTACCGGTGTCATGCGAGATATTTCATTTATTGCTAATCAGGTTGACGAGGAGGCAGATCTGGTATCTATAAGAGTACAGACGCTGTCAGAAGGGACTGCGGAACAGTCGCAGTCGGTAGATGGTCTTGTTTCCAATGTGACGGAGATCACATCGCAAATACAAAAAAGCGCCGTCCGCTGCGCCGATGCAAGCAAACTTGTCGATAAGGCGAATGGATATGCCATCGAAACGGATACGAAAATGGCTCAATTAAAGGAAGCAACAAAAAATATAGATCAGTCTTCGACAAAGATTGGAAGTATCATAAAAACAATTGATGAAATTGCGTTCCAGACGAATATTCTGGCTCTAAATGCCGCTGTCGAAGCAGCGCGCGCCGGTTCTGCCGGAAAAGGTTTCTCGGTGGTAGCGGAAGAGGTTCGCAATCTCGCTTCCAAGTCAGGAGATGCAGCTCAGAATACCGTCGTGTTGATCGGAAGTTCAATGGAAGCTTCCAAATCGGGAACTGAATCTACGAATCACGCGATTTCTTCTATGCAGGTGATCAATGAGTGCATCCAGTCGATCAAAGTACTTATGGATGAGATCGTGTCGGCCAGCGTCCAGCAGTCAGAAATGATCGCCTCAGTGGAAATGGGTATCAAAGAAATTTCGAAAGTCATTCAGACAAATTCGGATGCTGCGGAAGAAAGCGCGTCGGTTTCAAAAGAGTTGTCAGATCAGGCAAGGACGCTGAACCAGCTGATCGGTCAGTTCCATATCAAGTGATGACAGATCCTGTATCTGGAAGTAGGAGGAGGAGTTATGCAGCCGTGGAAACATTTTCGTACGATTACGAAGCATCGTCATCAGGTCATAAAACATTGTTTTCATGCGGGGATCCTTTGGCAGGGTCTCCGGCATGACCTGTCAAAATATACGCCAACCGAATTTATCCCCGGGGCAAAGTATTATCAGGGAGGGCGCAGTCCGAATGCCAAAGAGAGGGAGACGAATGGCTACTCAAAAGCATGGCTCCACCATCAAGGCAGGAACCGCCATCATTTTGAGTACTGGCAGGACTACAATCCGCAGACCAGACTGAAAGAGCCTGTTAAAATGCCGCTCCGTTATGTAAAAGAGATGTTCTGTGACCGAGTGGCGGCTAGTAAAATATATAGTGGCAGCGACTATACGGAGGATATGCCGCTCGCCTATTTCCAAAAAGGAAAATACTGCCGTTTGATTCACCCAGAAACGTCAGACTTGATCGAGAGTCTTCTAACGATGCTGAAAGAAAAAGGCGAGAAGGAGACATTTCGCTATATCAAAAATCTAAAAGAATGAATTCTATGATGCGGGAGGTAACAATGGTACAAAACGTAATTGATCTGATCGGACACACACCGTTAGTCAGTTTGGAAAAAATGACGGGGCTGCCGATTTATGCAAAGGCGGAATTTTTAAATCCTGGCGGCAGTATAAAAGACCGTGTGGCAAAAAATATGGTGGAGCAGGCAGAAAAAGATGGTTTATTGAAACCAGGCATGACGATCGTAGAACCGACAAGCGGTAATACGGGGATCGGTCTT
The DNA here is from genome assembly GCA_910589665.1 of uncultured Eubacterium sp. Lineage (GTDB taxonomy): Bacteria > Bacillota > Clostridia > Lachnospirales > Lachnospiraceae > Eubacterium_F. The sequence goes on from CAJUTR010000012.1 coordinate 46,914, forward strand.
GCGTTTGTCGGCGTGAGAAAAGGATATCGTGTCATTATCGTGATGCCGGAGAACATGAGTGAGGAGCGCAAAAAGATCATCCGCGCACTCGGAGCAGAATTGGAACTGACGCCGCCTGAAGATAGCATCGACGGTTCGGTAAGGAGAGCGGAGGAATTGGCCGGGGAGCTGGGAAATTGCTTTCTGCCGCAGCAGTTTACAAATCCGAACAATCCAGGGATCCATTACAAGACGACAGCTGTCGAATTGTTTGAGCAGATGGAGGAAAAGGTCGATGTTTTTGTGTCCGGACTCGGAAGCGGCGGGACGCTGCAGGGGATCGGCAAGTATTTGAAAGAAAAGAATCCAGCGGTCCGGATCGTTGCCGTGGAGCCGAAAAATGTTTCCGCTTTGCTTGGACATGAGCCGGGACTTCACAGCATACAGGGGATCGGTGACGGATTTGTACCAGAAGTTTTAGATACCACCCTGATCGATGATATTGTGGAAGTGACGGATGAGGACGCGGTGAATACGGCGAGGGAACTTGCCTCTGTACAGGGGCTTTTGTGCGGTACTTCTTCCGGGGCCAATGTGTGGGCGTGCCGGAAGATGGCGGAGAAGTATGGAAATGGACAGCGCATCGCAACGGTGCTGGCAGACCGGATGGAGAGGTATTTTAGTACCGGACTGCTCGGATAAAAGAATTTGCCATATGTTTGTGGATTTTTCATGTATAATAATGGAATGAAACAACAATCATAATTCTTATTTATAGAAACGAGGGAGAAAAATGGAAGGCAGAAAACGATCTTTTATCCGTCTCCTGCTTTTGGGGACAGTATTGTTTTGTGGGATGAGCGCCGTTATGGTGAGGAACGGCACTGTATACGCGAAAGAGGTTCGGGCAGTCTGGGTTTCCTTTTATGAGTACGAAGGAGCTGGATTGAAAAATAAGGGCGAAGGAGAATTTCGGCAGAATGCGGATCAGATGTTCCGCAATATCCGCGACAACGGATGTAATACGGTCTATTTTCATGTGAGGGCTTTTGACGATGCCATCTGGCCGTCGGATAATTTTGACTTCAGTTCGTATATGGGCGACGATACGCCGTCATATGATCCGCTTGCCATTTTGATCGAGGCAGCACATAAGTATAAATTGTCATTTCATGCGTGGATGAATCCATATCGGATCACGCAGAAGAAAATATACGATCCGTCGGAGGAATCTACAACGAGCCGTATTCTTTTGGCGGTTCGAGAAGTCATCGATAATTATGGCGTGGACGGTATCCATTTTGATGATTACTTTTATCCGTCAAAGGGCCATAAACAGTACTCCAAATATTCATCGCTGTCCGTGAAAAAGAAGAAGTCGTACACGAATGCGATGGTTCAGACCGTTTACAATACGGTAAAGCAGAAATCTGACTCGCTTTCGTTTGGTATCAGTCCAGCGGGAAATGTCGAGTACTGTGAGTCGATTGGTGCAGATGTGAAAACGTGGATGAGTGAACCAGGGTATGTGGATTATATCATTCCGCAGATTTACTGGTCCAATGTCTATATGCTCGGAGGGAAGAAGACTAAGCTGTTTGACCAGCGGCTGCTGCAGTGGAGGCAGTTAAATACAGCGGGAGTGGAAATGTACATCGGATTGGGATTATACCGGGGAGGGATGAAAGATAGTTCCGATCTAGGCTGGGGCAGAAGTTCCAAAGTGGTAGCCAGTGAGATCAGCAAGACGCGAAGGAGTTCCGGCGTTTCGGGATACTCGCTTTTCAGTTATGAAAGTCTCTATAAAAAGGCTTGCCAAAAAGAAGTGAAAAATATGCTCTCGCGTATTTCCACCGTAAAGATCAAAGCGGCCTCGGGCCGTAAAATGAAGCGGGGACAGCGCGTGAAGCTGACGGCGTCCGTTTGGCCGATTCGTTTAGGTCAGAGCGTGACGTGGAAGTCGTCGAACCGGAAGATCGCGACGATATCAAAACGCGGTGTTGTGAGGGCTAAGAAAAAGGGAACCGTAAAAATGTACGCAAAGAAGGGAAGCCGGAAAGCAGTTATTCGGATCCAGGTGGTTTCCTGATCGGGAAAGGGCAGTGTTACAAGGTGATTGAAGCATTTGATTATGGGATTTTGGAGTCGTTTCAGCAGATCCACAACAGTGTACTGACATTGTTTTTTCAGTTTTTTACGTGGATCGGCGAGGGCGGTGCGGTCTGGATCGTAGCAGGCATCGCCCTTTTGGTTCAAAAAGATAAAAGAAAATATGGCGTTATCGTCATCTTGTCACTGCTTTTCTGCCTGATTTTTGGGAATGGCTTATTAAAGCATGCGGTCGCGCGTCCGCGGCCCTGCTGGCGCCATCCGGAAGTGGAAATGCTCATTTCCATACCGACCGACTTTTCATTTCCTTCCGGGCATACATTTTCTTCGTTTGCGGCGGCTTTGTCGATTACATATTGGAATAAAAGATATGGAATAGCTGCGTTTTTGCTTGCTGTTATCATTGCAGCGTCGAGAATGTATTTTTTTGTCCATTATCCGACGGATATTGCGGCTGGCGCCGTGTTTGGAAGTATGCTGGCTGCTATTAGTATTGTTATTGTTGAGAAGCTGATCTTACGCTCGGAGAAGGGAAGGCTGCTTTTCAGATAAGTAACCACATTGGTGTCCATGGCATCATACGATGAGGAGGAATAGAATGGCTGTTATTTTAATCGCGATCGGAATGCTTTTGACAGGGATTGATATTCACGGGCAGTTCGGTATTGTGTATCCGACATTTCATGTAGAGGGAGCGGTGGGGAATTATGAACTGAGCGAATCCATACGTCTGTATACGACCGAAAATATTTTAGGGCGTGAAGTGCAGGTGGATTATCTGCCGGATCTCGTCGGATGCCTGCTTATCTTGATCGGCGTTTGTCTGCTTGTCAAATATAATAGGCAGTTTTTGCTGAGCATTCCGTTTATACTAGCAACAGCTCTTCTTTCGGTACTTTTACGGGTAAGTGGTTTTATCGAGCAGGGGCCGGAACTTGTCATTTGGATCCTGGCCTGTTATTTTCTTCAGATCGCGTGTGAACTTGTCATGGAGTATTTTGTCATTTATTGTACGGCGGGTGCGACCGACACCCTTGTGAATCAGGCGACAAATACCCGGATGCTGTTTGGGTGGTGGATCACGGTGCTCTGCCGAGTGTACATGGCGTTTCTGACGTTTGTGGGGCATTTTGGCGTGAAGCGTTGGTATCAGGTCGTGCTTGGCCTGGCAACACTTTTTTTCCTGTATCATCTGATTACGACGAAAAAATATGTAGGACTCAGCAAACCGCTGAAAATCGGGGAGAGAAGAGAACGCGGCAAAAAGGAAAAACTCTGATTTATGTAAAAGGTTATAAAAACAGGATGTAACTTTTGTGAATTTGTGCCAATTTACAAATCTGCAAAAGGATGGTATGATAACTGCATTCCACCAAAAAAATAGGGAGGGGGAAGCAGTAGATTGAAAATTGCTTTTTGGAGCAATTCACCGGGAAAGACAGGCGTTACAGGAAATCTGTCCTGTATCAGCATCGTATCAGCGATGTACCATACGTCAGAGATGGTACTATTCGAAAATCATGCAAATATCAACAATCTTGGCAGTACATTTCTAAATCCAAATTCCTATGACAGATTACAGGAGAAAAATTCATATTTTGTAGAAAATGGGTTGGGGAGGATCTTAAGTTATTGTGATATGGGAGATATGGTAAATACGGGTATGGTATACCGTACATGTCTTTCGGTATTTGACCAGAGGGTGTTTTATCTGCCGGTTGGCGGGATGAACCAGGATCTGATGGAATACCGGCTGAAAAGGCATGCCGGGGATGTGATGGATATGTTGGAACAAGTATATCCTACCGTATGTGTGGACATATCTTCCTCCACTCTCGAAAGTTCAAGAAAAATCTTAAAAGAAGCAGATCTAGTTGTGGTGAACTTAAGCCAGAACAATCAGCAGTTATCTCATTTCTTCCGAAATTTTTCAGAAATCCAGAAAAAAGCATTCTATGTGATAGGAAATTATGATCCTCATTCCGAGATCACGAAGCATGACATTGTGAAACGGTTTGGCCTGCCAGGATTCATAGTTGGTACGATACCATATAACCGGCGTTTTGCAGATGCGCTTACGAAAGGGAACGTGATATCTTTTCTGCTTCGAAATTATGAGTGCGGAAAAGAAAATGTAAACTACGAATTTATCAGCGCCGTAAAAGAAACGGCGTGCCTGCTCGAGCAGGCAAAACAGGATCTTAAGATCCGGGCGGAGAAGGGTGGTGTGGACGATGAAACGAAAGCGAGGGTATGTTTTGACAGCAGCGCTGTTCGCGGTGATCCTCCTGAGTAAGCCGTCTGGCTGTGTGAAAACGTGTCATGCGGCAGTTGTCAGCTATGTGAGAACACAGGGAGAACTTGAACAGGCGCTCCGAGCCAGCGGGGAGCAGACGATTTATTTAAAGGCAGATATCACGGTGAGCCGGTGTTTGACAGTCAAAGGGAGTAAGGTGCTGCATGGAGGAGGCGGTTCATACCGGATCCGCAGAAAAACAGCGTCGGGAAGCGTTTACAAGGGGACGCTGCTCCACATGCAGGGAAGGCGGCTTACGATCAGGGATCTGACGTTAAACGGCGGAAAGAGCGGTGATGTCAATGGAAAACTGATCGAGGTAGATACTGGGAGCGTTTATCTGGAAACAGGAGCAAAACTGACGGCCAATTACAACGTTAGTTCATTTACGGACGGCGGAGGCGGTATGACCGTTCATGCAGGTGGTACGGCGGTCATGAAGCCGGGAAGCGTTATTCGGGACAATTTTTCGCTGACTGGGGGAAGCGGTGTTCGCGTCGAGAAGGGCGGGATGTTTGTGATGGAAGGTGGAACCATCGCAGATAACGCCGTACTCGGACAGCGGAAAGATTCCGATTTTGACGGAAGAGGCGGCGCCATACATAACAGGGGGATCGTATTCCTACAGGGAGGGACGATCAAGGGAAACGCAGCGGTCGGTTATGAAAAGGGGGAAGAGCGCCACGGTGGATATGGCGGTGCGGTTTTTAATAAGGGTGTCCTCACGATTTCAGGTGGAACGATCGTGGATAATAAGGCCGCCTTTGCCGGAGGCGCCGTGTATACGACAGCGGACAGCGTACTGAATATGAATGGCGGCGAGATGACAGGTAACGCTGCCCCGAACGAGCGGGGCGGCGGGATCTATATGTCGGCAGGGGCAAATGTGAATATAAACGGAGGGCGATTGGCGGACAATCAGGCTGCTGACGGCACACAGATCTTCATTGCGAGCAATGCGTCTGGGAAACTGATAATAGGAAATGGGAACATAAGTGGGAGTGGAGATGTTATTTATAATAACGGCGGCAGGATGTATGTTTCGGGAGGAAAAATCGAAAGCAGGAATTGCGCCGTAAAAACGAAAGGCGAATGTGAAGTCCGGGGAGGCATCGTTTTGGGAGGAACATACGGCATCCGGTATGCGGACGGATGGCTCGGACTTTCGGGAAAGGCAGCGGTCAATTGTGTATATCTCGCAAAGAATCGTGTGATCGAGGCAGTTGAGAAGATCTCGCTTGCTTCGCCTTGCGAATTATGTCCTGAGACATATCGGGAAGGGCAAAAACTCGTACATATTTCTTCTGGGGAGACACCGTCCTCTGTTCTGTCTTCGTTTGCGCTGCGCAGGAAAAAGAGGTTTCTTTTGGAAACGGGCAACGATGGCTTGTACATTGGCAGGGAAAAATATACCATCATATTCCAGGCGAACGGCGGTCAGGGATATATGGAGGAACAGCAGGTATATGTAGGAGGGAAAGCAGCCTTGCGGGCCTGTAAGTTTCAAAGAGAGGGTTACGGTTTTGTGGGATGGGGGCTGGCACCAGGAACCGTACAGAGTCCGAAAGAGATCACGTACAAAGAGAAAGAGCAGGTGCGGGATCTGGGACAAAATGGGGAAAGGGTTGATCTCTACGCTCTGTGGGTGAAAAAGCCTGTACTCACGGATCAATACGGTGATTTGGAACTGTACGAGGGGGAGTATGCGGACAGGCAGGTACTTTTGGCTGGAATAGGAGCTTCGGATGAGTACGACGGCGACTTGACGGAAAAGATTGAGATCGTGGCAGTCTGCCTGCCGGATCAGTCGATGGTTCATTCCGTAGATGTTCTTCCGACAGAAGGTTCCCATGCGGGGAAAGTGTTTATCGGGAAAGGTGAGATCGTCTACCGCGTTGTGAATTCGTTTGGTATCCAGTCTGAGTATCATCGGCGATATGAGGTGGTTCCAAATGGGAGACCGGACATCAATATGCGGGATAGATACTTTTTTGCAGGGGAGTATGCGCTAGATTGCATGGAGCAGGCAAAACAGGATGTATTGTCCCATATGCGGCTGCGCGATGATGTGGAGACGGAGAGCCAGTTGGAACGGAATCAGACGGTGTTGTGGGGCGGACTGGATATGCAGGCAGAAGGGAAATATCCGGTTACCATACGGGTGAAGGATCAGTATGGACATCGTTTTTATATGCCGGAGGGAGTGGAGAGGCAGTATGGGACGGGCAAAGTTTATGAGCAAACGATAATCGTGCATGTGGTGAGGAGAGAGAATAACAGTGAGAAAACGGGCCGGATCGGTTTTGTGAGATTCATCAGTCCAGAGTATAGGGAGACACTGGAGGAGGATTCGATATGGCGAACCGGGAGTTATGCGGTTGAATTGGCGAGGACATTTCAGATGGATGGCCGCCAGTGTGATGAAGTGTGGACGGTATCGGGGGAGGATAAGAAAAAAATCAGAACTTTTATAAGGGAGAGAGACGATCCTTTTTCCGCAGAGACCAATGATTTGTTTCGGAAACGTTTTTCCTACATGGAAACGAAAGGAGAGGATGTCAAATGACAGAATTTTTACAGGAATATGGAAAGATCATCGTAGCGGTGCTAGTCGTGCTGGCTTTGGTGGCAATCGTCATTTTGTTCCGTGATCCGGTCACGGCAATGTTTACAGGATTGTTCCGCAATTTTTTTGAGAGCATGGGACAGGAATCCGGTTTAAAACTGCCAGAATTCCAAACGGGCAAATAGCGGATAAGGGGGGAGGCGAGCGTGGAGCAATTCGAGAAGAAATTTTTATTAAAACGGCAGGATTATGGATTGTTGTATCCGTATATCGTTTCGGAAGATGTGACAGATATTAACTGGAACGGCAGGCAGCTTTGGATTGATGATCTGCAGAAGGGGCGTTTTTTAGCGGGAGAGGTGCTGCCGATTGAATTTGTGGAACGGTTTGCTTCCCTGATCGCCAGCGTTGTAAGCCTTCCGTTTAATAAAAGGAATCCGATCCTGGAGGCGGAGACGGAGGAACTGAGGATCAGTATCGTGCACGGTTGTGTGACGAGTGCGGGAATCACGATTTCTTTACGGAAAATACCGGCGGTCAGAAGGCTGAATAAAGAGAAGATGATTGCGGATGGGTATTGCGAAAGGGCGGTAGCGGATTTTTTAGAACACTGTATCCGGGTACACTGCAACATAGCGATCTGTGGGATGCCGGGCGCTGGAAAGACAGAGTTGCTAAAGTATCTGACGACATTTATCCCGGATTCGGAGCGGGTCATTACGATTGAAGATACGCTTGAAATCCACTATGGAAAGATCAATCCGATGAAAGACTGTGTAGAAATGAAAGTGGCGGAAAACTTCACTTATACGGCGGCGATCAAAGCTTGTCTGCGTCAGCTGCCCCGGTGGATCATTTTATCAGAAGCGAGGTCAGAGGAAGTGCGGTATCTGTTGGAGTCACTCAGTACAGGGACATATGGTTTGACGACGCTTCATACCGACGATGTGCGGAATATTCCGGATCGGATTAAAAATATGGCGGGCGGGACAATGGACGCTGAGCGGGTTTTAAATGATACATACCGCTTTATTAATATTGGTATCCTTGTGAAAAGTTCGGTTGGCAGTCAGGGGAACATTACGAGAAACATTGAGCAGATTGGCGCGTTTGACCGTGGAGGCGACAGCTATATGAAAAGCACAAATAAAATGGTGATCCTGTTAGATCAGGGAGAGCTTACGGGAAACGTGCTGCCGTCAAATCTTCGGCGGCGATTTGAGGAAAAAGAGCTGCCTTCCATATTTTTACCGCACGAGACAGGTGTAGAAGGAGGGAAGAAATGAAAAGAATAAGAAGATATTGCATGTATCTTTTTCTGATACCGTTCGTTTTATTTGTGGTATCTGTTTATGGCCTGGAGTTTCTGTTTGCCGTGCCGCTGTTTGCCGCATGCTGTCTGGCGGCACGGAACATCCGGGAGTACCATTTGGCACAAAAGAGGTATGAGGACTCGTATTTTCAGGTGACGACGTATTTGGAGCAGCTTCTCTGCTCTTACCGCCGGCTGGGGCACGCTGGGAAAGCGCTTGAAGACTGCGCACTCCTGTTTGAGGAGGGTTCCCCGATGGATGCGGCACTCCGCCAGGCGAAGCATATCCTCCTTACGGGGGAGGGGGTGATTGATGGAAATCTGCTTGACGCTGCTTTTTCTTCAATCGAGCATGAGTTTGACAGCAGACGTATGCGTATCATCCACCGATTTATAACCAATAGTGAGAGAACCGGAGCGGAGAGCGGGCGTTCTTCCGATATTCTTCTGGAAGATCTGGAATTGTGGAAAAACCGGACGAGGATTTTTCAGAGCAGGAAGAAGTTTATAAAGATCGAGTGTGGGATTGCGGCTTTGCTCGCGATGATACTCTGCTATGTATCCCGGCTTTTGACGCCGGAAGAACTTGGCTTTGATCTGGCAGAGAGTAGCATTTACCAGGGATCGACGGTGGGGGTATTTTTCTTATTTCTGTGTCTGATTGTCATGATCTGCAGAAAATTGACGGGGAGCTGGCTGGATGAGAAGGGGATGCCGGATGAGAAGATGATCGCACAACAGGAGAGATTATACTACATGCTGCAGGGGAAAGCGTCTCACCTATCCAAGCATATGGCAAAGCGTATTCTATCGAGGTATGTTAGGGAGGAGTTTCCGTACTGGCTTCTTCTTACGACGTTGTATTTGCAGTCGGAGAGCAGCTATCAGGCGATCCGGTATTCTGCCGAGGGGTGTGAAGGGGTGTTCCGGATTGAACTGGAGCGGCTGCTGGAAGAAATTTATGATTCTCCACGAAGTTTGGAGCCATATCTCAGTTTTTTTTCTGCCCTTGCCATTCCGGAAGTGCAGTCGGGGATGAAAATCCTCTATTCTGTAAATGCAAACGGATATGAAGAATCTCAAAAGCAGTTGGATTTTCTGGTGGCGCAAAATAATCGTCTGATGGATAAAAGTGAAAGTTACCGTCATTCCAATGTCGTGGCAGGAATGTCGATGCTGAAACAGCTTCCCATGATCATTTCGTGTTTGAAGCTGCTCATCGATCTCGTAAACCTTTTGGCGATCACTATGGGCAGTTTTCAGAATATGCGCTGGTAGGGGAGAAGTGAAAGAAGGGAGAGGATAAGATGGAAGAGTTTGTAGAAGAATTTGGGGAGATATTGGTGACGGTTTTATTTGGCATGGTGATAATCTATGTGTTTTCATGTTTACTATGACAAAAGCTGTATTGTAAATTCCGTAGAGTAGACAGAAAGGGAGAACATATGCAGGAATTGATTCGGGATTATGGAAGGATTATCGTATCTGTGATCATGGGGGTGTTTGCTGTGGGGATTCTAGCATATACGTGTGTTTGTATGGCAGCATATATGGAATTCTTTTCGGATTGTCTGATGGGAGGAGGATAAAGTGAGGTTACTGATCGAAGAATATGGGAAAATGCTAGTTGTGGTCATGGTTTGTTCTGCGGTACTCGGCATTCTTTTCACGGGTTTTTTGTGGAAGTGGCAGGAGTTCGGAGGGGTGGACGACAGAATCAAAACCGATTTTAATACGGATGAGGAGAAGCGGACGCCGCCAGTGCTGATCGCAAGGGATGTAAAGGTCCATTCGGGGGATCCGGTGAATGTGGCAGATTATGTATCCGCGTCCGATTTTGATGGAAGCGATCTTTCTTCCCTCGTACAAAAAGATTGTCTGGAACGGAAGGAGGGGATCATCCGGTACGCCCTTAAAGTAACGAGTCCGGTGACGGGAAAAAGTGTGACCGGACGGCTGTTGATCCTCATTGACTGTCCAGGGGATGGAGGTGATCGTCTCGTATGCGGATCATAATAGAACATTTTATCACGTTTTTACTCCTACTGATCTTTATTTGGATCGGCATGGCGTATATCATACAGAATATGGTGTATTCAAGCGCGAGGGAATTTCATGGGGCGGTGGTGACACAGCTCGAAAACAGCTATTTTGACGAACGCGTAATGGAAGATTGCCAGCAAAAGGCAGCTAGGGCTGGGTATGACCTAGATGTCCAGGTGTATGGGAGTGGAAATGAAAAGGACGCGAAAGTGACGCTGGCGTTTCAGTATACGATTCCGCTGGCGGGAATTCAAAAATCTTATAAAATAGAGGGGTATTCAAGATGAGATCCATTGTTATTTCTTCTATTTGTATCAGTTCGATCCTGCTCGTTCTGACGATTCAGTCGGAGGTAAATCGGAAAGCTTGTTATGAGCAGGAACTGGAGGAAGCGCTTTCCCTGTCCGTCTCACAGACCTTGAAAGAAGTGATGGAGCAGGAAAGTTATGGAATAGAAGATAGGAATCAATTTATCGCCGCCTTTTTACAGGCGTTGATCGTGAGGACAAATTCAGACGCGGATATGACAGTTTCCGTTATTTCGGCAGATATGGAAAAGGGTATGCTGGACATTGAGGTGAAGGTTGTTCAGGAAGAAAAAAATGCCCTGCTGTCTAAGGGTATCAGACAGAAGGGCAATGAAATAGTCGTCAGAAGAACGGTTATTTTCGATCGCGCGTCAGGATGATCATTCATCAGCTTCTTCCGGCTGAGGTTTTATGAGTACGTGTACTTTGTCAATACGGTTCTTTTCGGTTTCCAAAACCGTGTAGACCGCGTAATCATCTTCCGTGTGCTCGCCTGGCGCTGGGAAATGTTCCAACAGTTTGATGATATGTCCCGAGATGGAATCATACTCATCTGATACGATCGGTAATAACAGTCGTTCGTTCACATCGTTCAATGGAGTAGAGCCGAGTAGGATAAATTCATTTTCAGAGACACTCTGGATTTCATCCTCCTCGTCGGCATCATATTCATCACGTATTTCCCCGACGATTTCTTCCACGAGGTCTTCCATCGTGATCAGGCCGGAAAGTGCCCCGTATTCATCGAGTACGATCGTCATTGGAATGGAATCTTTACGCATTTCCATAAACAATTCCGAGACGTTTTTGTATTCATAAGTAACATGGGCATCCCGAATAAGGTCCCTAAGTACAAAATCGTTTTTATCACCGTTATAAAATACAAAGTCTTTTAGATTGATGATGCCGACAATATTGTCGATGGTGTCGTCGTAGACTGGCATGCGCGCATACTTGTTTTCTGTAAACAGGGAGAGAAGATCGTCATACGAAGTAGAAAGTTCCACCATACATATGTCCAAACGAGGGATCATAACATCCTTCGCGATAGAATCCCCGAAATCTACGATGTTCGTAATCATTTTTCGTTCTTCGCTTTCGATAACGCCTTCTTCGTGACTGACATCTACGAAAGTACGAAGTTCATCTTCTGTAATGCCGTTATTTTTTCCACTTGTATCCACTCGCAGAAGGAATAGCATGAAAAGGACAAACTTGTCAATGATAAAAATGACAGGAGTCAGTAGTTTCGTCAAAAGCAAGACGGAGCGGCTGAACAGCAGGGATAACTTTTCTGCGTTGATCGTCGCGGCTGTTTTTGGCGTGATCTCTCCAAAAATCAGGATGAGAAATGTCAGTATTCCTGTAGCGATTCCAGCTCCGATACTCGTATTTTCCTCGAGTCCGATCCGCTTGCATACGGTAAAGGCAAACGAAGTCGATATGGAGGAGGCAGATAAGTTTACAATGTTGTTGCAGATCAGAATGCAGCTCAACATCTTTGACTGGTTTTCCAGCAGCTTTAGTACACGCATGGCTGCCTTGTTTTTATCTTCTGCAAGAGCACGCATTTTCAGCTTGCTCACCGTGGTAAGTGCTGTTTCTGCAGAAGAGAAAAAGCCAGATAATAAAAGCAGCACTACAATGATCAGTATCGTGATCGCGTCTCCGGGATCCAAAAAAATCACTCCTTATTCTGTAAAGTTTTTTATTAGCTTAATGCCTGGCGTTTTCTGGCCATATCATCGCTGTCGAGGTATTCATCGTATGTCGTTACTTTGTCGATCATGCCGTTTGGCGTGAATTCGATGATCCGGTTTGCGATGGTCTGGATGAACTGGTGGTCCTGGGATGTAAAAAGTACGACTCCCGGGAACTTGATGAGTCCGTTGTTCACGGATGTGATGGATTCCATATCCAAATGGTTGGTCGGTTCATCTAACATCAGCGCGTTTGCACCAAGCATCATCATTTTTGACAACATGACGCGGACTTTCTCGCCGCCGGAGAGGACGTTGACTTTTTTCAGGCCGTCATCGCCGGAGAACAGCATCCTTCCTAAAAAGCCGCGCACGTAAGTAGCATCCTTTTCCGGGGAGAATGGCATGAGCCAGTCGACGATCGTATCGCTGCCGGCGAAATCTTTTGTGTTGTCTTTCGGAAAATAGGCCTGGCTTGTCGTGATTCCCCATTTGTAATCGCCTTCGTCCGGTTCCATCTCACCAGCAAGGATCTGGAACAGTGTCGTGGCAGCGATCCCATAAGAACCGACAAATGCGATCTTATCGTCGTGGCCGACAGTGAATGAAACGTTATCCAACACCTTTTCGCCGTCGATCGTTTTGGATAGATTTGTTACAGTGAGAACTTCGTTTCCAATCTCCCGATCCGGTTTAAAATCAACATATGGATATTTCCGGCTGGATGGGCGAAGGGTGTCCAGTTCTATCTTTTCCAAAGCACGTTTTCGAGAAGTTGCCTGTTTGGATTTGGAAGCATTGGCACTGAAGCGCTGAATGAACTCCTGGAGTTCTTTGATTTTTTCTTCCTTCTTTTTGTTGGCTTCCTTCATCTGCTTGATCATTAACTGGCTTGATTCGTACCAGAAATCATAGTTGCCGGCATATAACTGCATTTTGGCATAGTCGATATCCACGGTGTGGGTGCAGACTTTATTCAAAAAGTAGCGGTCGTGGGATACGACGATGATCGTATTATCAAAATTGATCAAAAATTCTTCGAGCCAGCGGATGGCGTCGAGATCCAAATGGTTCGTCGGCTCGTCCAGCAGCAGGATGTCTGGGTTTCCAAACAGTGCCCTTGCCAGAAGGACTTTCACTTTATCGGTACCTGACAATTCGCTCATCAGTTTATCATGGAGTTCTGTCTCGATGTTCAGTCCATTCAGGAGCGTCGCGGCATCCGATTCCGCTTCCCATCCGTTCATGGCTGCAAAATCGGCCTCGAGTTCGCTTGCCCGGATGCCGTCCTCATCGGTAAAATCCTCTTTGGCGTAAATGGCATCTTTTTCTTTCATGATGTCATAGAGTTGCTGGTTTCCCATGATCACCGTGTCCAGCACGATGCAGTCGTCGTATTTAAAGTGATCCTGTTCTAAGACAGACAGCCGTTCGCCTGGAGTCATGATAATATCGCCCTGGGTCGGCTCGAGTTCTCCTGAGAGGATTTTTAAAAACGTTGATTTACCGGCCCCGTTGGCGCCGATAATACCGTAGCAGTTGCCCTCCGTAAATTTTATGTTGACATCTTCAAAAAGCGCTTTCTTACCGAAACGCAGGGTAACATTACTTGCTTGTATCATTGTATTTCATTCCTTTCAATGCACGTATACTCATTATTTTACTAAAAAACTGTGATTTTGCAAGTCTTTTTATAAAAATAAATAGAGAACTCTGATTTTTGTATCTTGTGATTGCAAAACAGATATGCTAAAATAAAAGGACACTAGTGTCAGAATTTATAACAAAATATTTGGATGACGAACAAAAAAGCGGAACAGAAATTTGAGGAAGACAGAATCGATGAAGACAATAGAGAATGGACGTTTTTTGATAAATCAGGGAAGAAATTTACGAGAGGGTGTGTTTGCATCGGAGAGCGGTGATAAAGCTGAGATCACGGTGTGGTGCAGGGACGCCTCGGACTGCCGGCTGTGCCTTTATCGCGGAAAAAAACTTTTATATAAGGTTCCGATGTTTTCAATGATCGAGTTGGGGGCGCCGGATCTGTTCAGCCTGCGGCTGGAAGGAGAGGGACTTACGGTCTTTTTGGAGCAGTGCGAATATATATTTGAAGCTGGCGGACGGTTGATCAATGATCCGTATATGCGCGCGACGGCGGGACGTGAAACGTTTGGCAGGAAGGCGAAACTGCGTGGACGCTTTTCTTTTCAGCGCTTTGACTGGTCGGGGGAAAAGCGGGTCTGTATTCCGTATGAGAACATGATCCTGTATCAGTGCCATTTGCGTGGTTTTACGAAACATCGGAGTTCAGGGGTGGAACACCCGGGAACTTTTTCCGGCTTTGCAGAAAAAAATAGTTATCTCCAGGATTTGGGTGTCAATACGATCTTGTTCCAGCCGATTTATGATTTTAATGAGTGGATGGATGTGGGAGAGAAAAAGGTGAACTTTTGGGGGTATACCGGAGATGCCTGCTATTTTGCTCCCAAAGCTTCTTATGCCGCAGACGGGAGCCGGGCGGCGGAAGAAATGAAGCAGATGATAAAAAAGATCCATCAAAGTGGCATGAACATCCTGATGGATATCCACTTTGTGAACCGCTCCCCGGAATTCATCGTGAGATGTCTGAAATACTATGTGATCATGTATCACGTAGACGGATTTCTTGTAAATACGGATGTTGTGTCCAAAGCCTGGATCGACGAAGATCCGGTTCTGCGCCAGTGCAAATTTCTCGGAAGCCGATGGGACTGGGGTTCGCTGGTGAACGGACAGAAAAAACTAGGTGTGTTTAACGATGAGTTTTCAACGGTGGCGAGACGTTTTTTAAAGAGCGATGAAGGGCAGGTTGCCGATTTTTTCCGCCTGTTTAAAGCAGATGAGAGAGAGACTGGGAGGATACATTATATCACGCAGAAGAACGGGTTTACCCTGCGAGACCTTGTTTCATACGATGTCAAGCATAATGAAGCAAATGGGGAACGCAATAACGACGGAACGGAGTTTAACTATAGCTGGAACTGCGGACAGGAGGGGCCCAGCCGAAAAAAAGTGGTCAATGCCATGCGGCTCAGGCAGACGAAAAACGCGTTGTGTATGCTTCTGTTAGGGCTGGCTTCGCCAATGCTTCTGGCCGGCGATGAGTTCTGCCGAACGCAGAAAGGAAATAACAACGCCTATTGCCATGATAACGCGTCTACGTGGGTGGACTGGAATCTGCTGGAGAAAAACCCGGAAGTTTATGAGTTTGCTAAGATGCTGATCCGGTTTCGGACACAGTGCCCGCTTTACGACAGAGAGGAAGCATTGACCGGCATGGATACGAGAGGAGTCGGGGCACCTGGGGTTTCTGGGCACGGTATCGAGCCGTGGGAAGTGAACGTATCGTATTACAGCCGGGAAATCGGAATTCTCTTTTATGGAACATATTACGGCGGAGCATCGATTTATATGATATTTAATTTTCACTGGGATGCGCATGAATTTTATCTGCCAGTCGTAAACAGTACGAAGAAGTGGAATGTGTTGTTTGATACGGGGCAGGATACGGATGCGGAAAAAAAGAGCGGGATCAAGCAGTATGTCGTGTCGCCACGGTCGGTCGTTGTTTTTGAAAGTGAAAAATAGGGGATTCCGCTTTTTCAGAACATTCCCCTCGCGGGAGGAAATATTTCTGAACGGTGGAATCCCTTATTTTTCGAAAACTGCCTGTTGATTTAGAAGTTGTGGTCTGCTGCAATCGGGTCAAACAGGTCGAGTTTGCAGTGTTTGTCGGAAGCGAAGTGTTTACATGTCGTACAGGACACATCAACATCCCCGGCTTTGTTCGTACAGGTACAACAATCTTTCGGGCTGTATGCGCTACAGTTTTTCGCTACGTTTTTATACGTGGATTCACTTGCTCTCATCGTTATTCTCCTTTCAAACGGAATGATTTAAGACATCAGAAATGTCTTACGGTATATTGTCCGCAAATGAGAGTGAAATATTCTGGATAAATGAGGTATTCGTTACATGAAATGTTATCGGATTGAAGATGTGAAAGAGTTTATGGAATTGCTTTTTTTAAAGGATATTTTTGATAAATTTTGTATGAGTAGTATGGAATTGAAGACACTTGTATCCTTTTCGGTGAACGGAAACATGTTTCCGGACTGGCTGGATGAGGAAGCGAAAGAATTTTATGGAAACTTAGAGTATGTGCCGTGGAAGCTGTTTCGCCCGACTGCGTTTTCCCTCATCAGGGGGAAGCAGACGCCGACGATGCTTCGGATCCAGTTCGTACATTATATGGAAAACGGAGACTGCGGTGGACTGCGCGTGCAGTTCGAAAACAGGGAACTAACCTGTATGAGTTCTTATACGGCCGCGGAATTTACTTTGGATAAAAGAGCGGAATTATCGTGGGATGAAAACTGTTCTCATTTTCTGAAAAAGAATAACATTTTGAGTACGGAATGATAATCTAAATAAGCAAATCCAAAACAAAAGTAATAATTATCCTGTTAAAACAGATACTAGTGTTAAAAGCAGGATTGGAGACTTTTGTATGGAGAAGAGAGTATATCTTTGTATCGATCTAAAATCTTTTTATGCTTCTGTCGAGTGTGTGGAGCGCGGACTGGACCCGCTTCGTACGAATCTGGCAGTAGCGGATCCTGACCGGGGGATCGGAACGATCTGTCTGGCCATTTCCCCTTCCATGAAAGCGCTTGGCATAAAAAACCGGTGCCGGGTTTACGAGATCCCGTCCTATATCGAATATATCAAAGCTCCTCCCCGCATGAAACTGTATATTCAATATTCCGCCGATATTTATGCCGTATACCTGAAGTATGTGGCAAAAGAAGATATCCATGTATATTCCATCGATGAAGCGTTTTTAGACGTGACGCCCTATCTCTCCCTGTACCGGCTAACGGCAAAGGAACTCGCGTTACGCATCATGGAGGATATAAAAAGGACGACTGGCATTACGGCGGCAGCAGGCATTGGGACAAATCTGTATCTGGCGAAAGTGGCGCTCGATATCATGGCAAAGCACGAGAAAGACAATATCGCTTTTCTGGATGAGGAGCGATACCAAAAAAACTTGTGGAACCACAGGCCGCTCACGGACTTTTGGCGGGTGGGTGAGGGGACGGTGAAACGACTCCGCCGGCTCGGAATATTTACGATGGGCGATGTAGCCCACGCGGACGAGGAAGCGCTGTACCGTATGTTTGGCGTAGATGCGGAACTTTTGATCGACCATGCGTGGGGAAAGGAGAGTACAACAATGGAGGATATCAAAACGTATCGTCCAAAGAGCAGATCCTTTTCGCGCGGCCAGGTGTTTTTAAGAGATTATTCGTTTGAGGAGTGCAGGCTTGTTGTGAAGGAAGTGATCGACGAGATCTGTCTTGAGATGGCGGAGAAGGGATTGGCGGCAAAGTCGATATCTGTCTTGGTGGAATATGCAAAAGAAACGGAGATGAAAGGCGCATCCGGCACGGTTTCCCTGACATCAGCTTCCCATCATTACCGCACGATCCTGCCGGGAGTTTTAAGGCTATATGACCGTATCGCGCGGAAGGATAAGCCGATCCGAAAGCTTACGCTGTCCTGCCATGATGTGGCGCGGGAGGCATATGAGCAGCTTGAATTGTTTTCCGACCCAGCGGAGGCAGAACGTGATAGAAAAATTCAGAAAACAGTTATTGAGATAAAGAAGCGGTATGGCAGGAATGCCATAGTGCGGGGAATGGATCTACAGGAAGCGGGGACGGCGATGCAGCGAAACCGGCAGATCGGAGGACACAGAAGTGGGGAATGAAACGCGGACAAAGATGAGCCGGATGAACCGCGCAAAGCAATTTATGCCGTTTGATGCCTTAAAAGGGTTTCGGGAAGCGCTTCGCGAAAAAGAGAAAGTTTGCGCATGGCAAGAGGAATGGGAGGAGAATGATGAGGGCAAAGGCGAGAGAAAAGGAATAGAATCGAAAATACTTGGGAAAGATAGGGATTGGAGGGAATTATGAAAGAAAAAATATTTAGCGTGTTGCAGCGCGTAGGAAGAAGTTTTATGCTTCCCATCGCAATCCTGCCAGTTGCCGGATTGTTACTGGGAATAGGCAGTTCTTTTACAAATGAAACGACGATTGCCACATATGGCCTGCACAAAATTTTAGGTGAAGGAACTCTTCTCCATGCCCTGCTGGTCATCATGAACCGGGTGGGAAGCGCCGTATTTGATAACCTGCCTTTGATCTTCGCGATCGGAGTAGCGATCGGAATGGCAAAAAAGGAGAAAGAGGTTTCCGCTCTTTCCGCCGTGATCGCGTATTTGGTCATGAATACCGCGATCAATGCCATGCTGCAGGTAAATGGTGAAATTCTGCCCGATGGCAGCATTGCAAATGATGTTTTGGAGGGAACGATCGCATCCTCCTGTGGAATACAGACACTGCAGATGGGCGTCTTTGGCGGGATTATCGTCGGTCTTGGGGTTGCTTCCCTTCATAACCGGTTTTTTAAGATTCAACTGCCGAATGCGCTGTCATTTTTTGGCGGGACGAGGTTTGTGCCGATCATCTCCACCGTTGTGTATATGTTTGTAGGTATTGCTATGTATTTTGTGTGGCCGGTCGTACAGAACGGGATCCATGCACTGGGTGGACTCGTAACCGGCAGCGGATATGTGGGGACGCTTATTTTTGGGCTGATCAAGCGGGCTTTGATCCCATTCGGACTCCATCATGTTTTCTATATGCCATTTTGGCAGACAGCAGTGGGCGGCACGATGGATGTTGCGGGAAACGCCATTCAGGGCGGTCAGAATATCTTTTTCGCCCAGCTGGCTAATTCAGCAGATATTGCGCATTTTAGCGCCGATGCCACTAGATATTTTTCAGGAGAATTTATTTTTATGATATTTGGTCTGCCGGGAGCGGCGCTGGCGATGTACCGCCAGGCGAAGCCGGAACGAAAAAAAGCAGCTGGCGGTCTTCTTTTATCAGCTTCGCTCGCCTGTATGATGACGGGTATCACCGAGCCGCTGGAATTTTCGTTCCTTTTTGTGGCGCCGGCGTTATTTGTGGTCCAGGTAATATTGGCCGGCAGCGCTTATATGGTGGCGCATATGCTGAATATTGCCGTAGGACTGACCTTTTCAGGCGGCTTTCTTGATTTCTTCCTGTTTGGCATCCTGCAGGGAAACGCAAAAACAAGCTGGCTGCTCGTGATTCCGGTGGGAATCATATATTTCCTGCTGTACTACTTCATATTCTCATTTATGATAAAGAAATTTAATTTTAAGACGCCAGGGCGGGAAGAGGAGAGCGAAGAGACAAAACTCTATCGGAGAGCGGATGTAGACGCAAGAAGAGAAGCAGCTGGCGGGACGGCAGGGCAGATAGCGGACGAGACGAGCCGGATGATTGCGGCAGGACTCGGTGGAAAACGGAATATCAGCGATGTGGACTGCTGCGCGACAAGGCTCCGCTGTACGGTTCTGGATCCGCAGCTTGTAAAGGACGGGTTGCTTCGTTCATCTGGCGCTTCCGGGGTTGTGCATAAAGGTGAGGGCGTGCAGATCATCTATGGTCCTAACGTGACTGTGATCAAGTCAAATTTAGAGGATTATTTGGAAACTGCGCCCGACGAGGAGGAAATAGAAGCCATTACGGACGCGTCTCCGTCTGATGGGAAGGAGAAAAACGGCGATGGCCAAAGTGAGAGTAAAACCGAGGCGAAACCCGAGTCAGCTTCCGTTGTGATCTCCAGTCCTGCCACAGGAGTGGCAGCCGATCTCGGAACGGCGCCCGACGAGGCGTTTGCGGGAAGGATGATGGGAGACGGAGCCGTTGTGACGCCAAAAGAGCCGGTCATTTGTGCGCCGGAAGATGGGGAAGTGGTGTTTGTATTTGACACAAAACACGCTATTGGTTTTATGACGGATACCGGGATCAGTTTGCTGCTTCATATCGGGATTGATACGGTGAAACTGGAAGGAAGGGGATTTGAGGTCTTGGTGGAGAATGGACAGAAGGTAAAAAAGGGGGAGCCGATGCTTCGCTTGGATCTGGAATATTTGCAAAGCCACGCGCCATCCCTTGTATCACCGGTCTTGTGTACCGAGCTGTCAGATAACCAGCGGATCCGTCTGTTGGCAGAGGGGAACATTAAAGCGGGGGAATCGTTATTCGCAGTCGAGACAGAGTAAGGCAGGTTTATCACTCATAGCAGGCAGGCCGGGTTTGTAAAAAAGTTGGTATGCAGATCCGGCCGTTTTAGACAAGGAGGTGGAACGTTTGAATATCTGGCACGATATTGACGAACAGAGGATTTATCCCACAGATTTTATAGCTGTCATTGAAATTTCGAAAGGAAGTAATAAAAAGTACGAACTGGATAAGGAGACGGGGTTGCTCCTATTAGACAGGATCCTTTTCACGGCGACGCATTATCCGATGAATTATGGTTTCATTCCGCGAACGTATGGTGATGATAAGGATCCGCTCGACGTGCTGGTGCTGTGTTCGGAGGCGATTGAGCCGATGACTCTTGTCAGGGCGTATCCCATCGGTGTGATCAGGATGAAAGACTGTGGTATGGACGATGAAAAGATCATTGCGATTCCCTATGGAGATCCTACATATATGGGATATACAGATGTGAAACAGCTTCCGACACACATCTTCGCCGAATTGCAGCATTTTTTCACCGTTTATAAACATCTGGAGGGCAAAACGACAGAGGTGGATGAAATGGGCGGCCCGTTGGAGGCGGTTGCAATTATAGAAAAATGTATTGAGCAGTACAAACAAAAATTCAAGCTTTCAGCACTCGACCGAGGTGAGTGCTAAAAAGTTCTTGACAACGATTCTTTTCTGTACTAAGATATGTGATAGATGGTGTTTGGCGAGAGTTTGTGTCGGTGTGCTGCCTGCCACAGACCGGCCGGAGACTGATACATGTTAGCAGCGCAGAAAAGAGGGAAAAGATGAACAAAGAACAAGGTAGTTTGGCAATCGATTCGGAGAATATATTTCCGATCATTAAAAAATGGCTCTATTCTGACCACGACATTTTTATCCGCGAGCTTGTGAGTAACGGCTGCGATGCGATAACGAAGCTGAAAAAGCTGGACATGATGGGAGAGACGACGCTTCCTGATGATTACAAGGAGAAGATCGAGGTATTCGTCAATGCCGAGGAGAAAACGATTACTTTTGTCGATAACGGACTCGGTATGACGGCGGACGAGGTGAAGGAATACATTAACCGCATCGCGTTTTCCGGCGCTGCTGATTTTCTTGAAAAATATAAGGACAAGTCTAGCGAAGACCAGATCATCGGGCACTTTGGACTCGGATTCTACTCTTCCTTTATGGTGGCGGACCGCGTGGAGATCAATACGAAATCTTATCAGGACGGGCAGCCTGCCGTTCACTGGGAATCTGAGAGCGGAACGGATTTTGAGATGGGTGACGGCGACTGGGGTCAGATGGGGACGCAGATCATCCTCCACCTGAACGAAGACTGTTATGAATTTGCGAATGAATACCGTGTGCGTGAAGTATTAAATAAATACTGTTCATTCATGCCGGTAGAGATTTTCCTGACAAATGAAAATGCGGAGACCGAATATGAGACGATCCCGAGTGAGGAAGTGACTGAAGAGGATACGGTGATCGAGGAGATCGTGGAAGAGCCGAAAGACGAGGGCGACGGCACGGAAGAGGATGGAAGCGAGGAGAAGGAAGAGCCGGTCAAAAAGACAAAGATCGTGAAGCGTCCGGTTTCGATCAGCGATACGGCGCCGCTTTGGGCAAAGCATCCGAATGAGTGCTCCGAAGAAGATTATAAGGCGTTTTACCGCAAAGTATTTCAGGATTACAGGGAACCGCTGTTTTGGATCCATCTGAATATGGATTATCCGTTTAACCTGAAAGGAATTTTGTATTTCCCAAAAGTAAACTTAGAGTATGAGAACGCGGAAGGAATCATAAAGCTTTATAACAATCAGGTCTTTATCGCAGATAATATAAAGGAAGTGATACCGGAGTTCCTTCTTCTATTGAAAGGAGTCATCGACTGTCCGGACCTTCCGTTAAATGTGTCGCGCAGCGCGCTCCAGAACGACGGTTTCGTGACAAAGATTTCGGAATACATCACGAAAAAAGTAGCCGACAAACTGAGCGGCATGTGTAAGACCGACCGAGAGAATTATGAGAAATACTGGGATGACATCAGTCCGTTTATCAAATATGGATGCCTGAAAGATCAGAAATTCCAGGAAAAGATGAAAGACTTTATCCTGTTCAAAGATCTGGACGACAAATTTATGACGATGAAGGAATATCTCGAGAATGTGGGTGTGCCGGAAGCGGAAGTGGTAGAGCCGGGCGAAGAAGCCGAAGGAGAAGAACCACAGGAGCCGCCGAAAACGACGATCTATTATGTGACGGATGTCCAGCAGCAGAGCCAGTACATCAATCTGTTCCGCGAGCAGGAGATGAACGCGTTTGTCCTGACGCACAGCATCGACCAGCCGTTTATCTCTTCGCTGGAGGCCGGGGATGACAATGTGAAGTTCCAGCGGATAGACGCCGAGGTGACGGATGATTTTAAAGAAGAAATCGATGGGGAAGAGCTGAAAGAGC
Source organism: uncultured Eubacterium sp. (assembly GCA_910589665.1). Lineage (GTDB taxonomy): Bacteria > Bacillota > Clostridia > Lachnospirales > Lachnospiraceae > Eubacterium_F. The sequence goes on from CAJUTR010000012.1 coordinate 69,876, forward strand.
AGACCGATGTTCTTACGAAGCTGTTCCAAAAGGCGTTAGGGAAAGAGAAGCTCGAAGTAAAGGTTGAAAAGCTGAAAAATGAAAAGATCTCATCAATGATCACCGTATCCGAGGAGACGAGGCGGATGCAGGATATGATGAAAATGTACGCCATGAACGGTATGGGCGGAATGGGTGATTTCGGCGGAGAGACACTTGTCCTTAACGCGAATAACAGCCTTGTAAAATACCTGACAAAACATCAGGACGGTGAACACGCGGAATTGTTCTGCAAACAGCTGTATGACCTTGCGATGATAAGCAATAAGCCGCTTGCTCCAGAGGAGATGACAGAATTTATCCAGAGGAGCAATGAGATCATGGAACTGCTTTCAGGAAAATAAATCTAAGAGGTGCGCGATTTTTGGGCCGCACCTTTTTTACTTTATAGGAAATTCCGACTTTTTGTGGCACAAAGAAAAGCGTATAT